>CATZIC010000001.1 GCA_958419945.1 uncultured Clostridia bacterium
TTCAAAATACGCTTTAACATTTTAATACACTCAAATAGCTATATAAAACGGTTTGAATTGTCTCAAAAACTATCGATAACAGGCTTATAGGCCGGTTTTTGACTTTCGTCGAGTGATATTTGCCTTGCTGTAAGTTGGCACAAGGATTTAAAATTATTATTTGGAGTTCCCTGCAGGAACGACAATCCCTCAAACTCTACGAGCCAGCTCCCTTTGCACAAAGGAGCCGAAGCTGTGCAAAATTAGCCTTTGTGCCCGGATTGCTTCGTAGCAACGCTCCTCGCAATGACGAGTAGGTTCCCTTTCGGGAACGATTGCCATCGCTGTTATATTCGCAAGACTGAAACTATGTAAAGTTTAGCAATGGAAAGCTTGGGTACTTTCACAAAATAATATCGGATAAAACACGCAGGATTTATAGGATTTGCATAAATAAACGAACAGCCTTTTTTGATAAAATTTAATCCTGCGGAATAAAAATTAACGTGATTATTTACAAAAATCCAAGGGTAAACTACCCCGAATAAAGGTTATGCATTAAAAATGTAACAGATATTTCGACCAAAGTCAACTGTTTACCTTAAAAATCCAAAATATCTGTGAAATTTTTTAAAAGTTCACGTGAAAAAATGGCTATAGAAACCTTCGCTAATCTATGTATCTTTCAAAAATAAGAAACGTTTGAAAAATTTTTAAACTTTTTTTAAAAAATTTTTATTTGCATTTTTTTGTTGAAAAACAGTGTATTTTTTCACGAATTTTTCTATTTTTTAATTGACACACGCACGCATAAGGACTATAATGATTACTGTACAAGTACCGTCGGCATATATATTATATTATAAATTCTTTTCGGCGGTTCGGTCGCGCCCTGTTTAAGCATAAACGCGAATAATAGCAAAAAAAAGTAAGTTTACGAAAATTATGGCAAGTATTATTGCTTGCATTTCGGAAAAAGCCTCCCTTTACTACGTAAGGGGCCTAACATATCGCAAATTAAAAAGGTTACGGATTATGAAAAACACTGAAAGGAAAAATTTAATATTCGGTTTTTTGAGTAAAGCCGGCCTTAAGCGTATGACCGCCATATTATACTGCATTGTTCCGCTGCTAATTTTTGCGGTTGGGTTCTCGGCGTGGACCATTATCGGGCACGACGTAAAATCGGGGGGCGGTTCTTTCGTTGCGGACGGAATTATCAATAGTTACGATTACATAACCGTCGACACAACCGACTTTGGCGATATTAATCTTTACCCTACCGGAATTTACGACTCGGAGGGAAAAATTGCCGATCAAGCCACTATCGAGGCAAAATACACTTTGCAAATCGGAAAGTGCTATGCGGACTTACTTAAGACTGCGACGGACAAAAAGCTTTACGCGGATTTCACGCTAAACTTTGTAGACGGAAAAGGATATTCGGCGTTTTACAACAATCTTTCATATGAAGTAACGGTTGAAGGCGCCGCTAATACGATTAAGGAAAATACCGGCCTTACGCACAACGGAGTAACCTTTACGGGCGCACAAAAAGCCACCGACAGCAGTTACACCGTTTCTTTGACCATGGATTTGACAAATTTCAGCCTTGGTGAAAACAACGAGCATTTGAACGACACGTTTACGTTGAGTTTTAAATACACTCTTGCACCGAAAGCTGCGGACTATCAGACGGTTTATAACAAACTTGTATCCGAAGATCTTAAACTTATGGTTGACGTAAGGATTACGGACGTAGCGCCGGTGAGCGCATAGCTGCGCAATGAAGAATGAAAAATGAAGTCGCTGCGCTAATGAAGTGCGACTTCGTCGCATGGGCACAGGGATTTAGAGTAATTATTTTAAAAGCTTGACGGCGAGTTTTGCTGGGGTGAATATAATATGCTCCACTTCTGTATTGCTTCGCCAAGGCTCGCAATGACGTATCGGCGGGGTGCCGACAGTCCCCTTTACCACATAAGGGACCATATAAGAACAGCATAATAAATTAAAAAACCTTGACAAAAATCACAAAAAATCTTAAAAAGGAGGTTTAATGAAATGCGTTCGAAAACTAAATATTTCATTATTGCTCTCCTTTTTGCGTTGATTGCGTTTACGGGCGTGGGCGTTTCCAAATGGAATATACATATTCAGCAACAGTTTAACGACCCGTTTAAAGCCGTAGACCACGTTACTGCCGCCCCCATTATCGGGCGTTATATAAGAATACAGAACGCCGAAACAGAAGACGTTTTGCCCGGCGCGGATCTTACTTATAACGGCAATCCCTACACGGTTACCGTTACCAACAACGGCAATAGTGGCGAAACGAACGCTTCCACCTGGACCGAATGGCAAGATACAGGACTCACTTTTACTTATAGCTACACGGGAACGACCGCGGGCGGTGCAAACTATTCTTCGGAAAACGCCCCCAAAGACGCAGGCACGTACACTTGTAAAATCACGGCTGTAGCGGGAACGGGTTCCGACGCTTCCGCAAAGACGGCAGCAAAGGAACTTAATATATACACCGCTTCCGACGGCAGTAACTATGCCGCCGAAATTTCCTTTGTCGTAAAACAGAAAGAAGGTGCTATAACGGGCAATATAACGAGCAGCGACAAACCCTCGGCGGCAAATCTTTCGACGTTTACACAAAAGGTTGCTCCCCTTGCGGAAACTACGGGTACGACACGCGCAACCGATCCTGTGAGCATATACTTCGAACCGACGATATCCGAAGCCGACAAGCTTTCCGCACTCTTCGTTCCTCAAAAAGACGGCAACAACCTTCCCTATTACGACGCGAAGTACAACGGCGCGACGAAACAACTTACGCTTGATGCCAGGTTTGAAACGGGCGTAGTTGTCGCTGCCGACGTAGATACGACCGGAATCGAGTTCGAGTTTAAAGACGCAGATGGAAAAGCCCTTACGGATTTGACAAATGCAAGCAACGATAAAATTTACACGGCAACAGCAAAAAGTACGAACCCGAACTACAAGGTTATCAACTATGAGTTCAGATTCAAAATCGTACAAAGAATTATAACCGTAACAATCGCCACCGATCATACTTCGGTTTACGGCGACCCTATTCAAGATTATAACTACACGGGCAGCGACCTTGCAAGCGGCGACGATATTAAAGACATTGTAAGCATTACCGTCAAAAACGCGAGCGGCGAAGTCGTTACCTTGAGCGAAACTTCCAACGCCGGCACGTACACTATGCAGGGCGCGCAGAGAAATGATAACCAAACAGCCAAAAACTACAGCGTAACTACCATTACAGAAGGCAGATACGAGATAACAAAACGCCCGTTAAAGGTTACTATCGACAACGCAACTTCGGTTTACGGTGATCCAATAGCGGCACTCACCTGCACAGGCGACAATTTAGTAAACAGCGACGATATCTACGATATAGTAAGCCTTTCGACCACGGCTAAAGCAACTTCCAATGTGGGCCCCTATAACATAGAAGGTGTTCAACTTACAAGCGCCGTAGCCAACAATTACGAAGTAACTTTTGCCAATAACGGCACTTACACGATTACAAAGCGCCCGATAACGGTTAAAATCGACGATAAATCTTCGATTTACGGAAACGATATCGAAACGCTCACCTGTTCTACGAATCCTCAAGACAACGTTGCAATTAATGACGGACTTAACAATATAGTAAGCCTTTCGACTGAAGCCTCTGCTACTGCCGCATGCGGAACCTATCCGATTACAGGCACGCAACTTACAAATGGCGTGGCGCTTAACTACACCGTTACTTTTGAAAACGGTACGTATGCCATCACTAAGCGAACAATTTCTTTGACGTATGAAAAAGACACGTTTACGTATACCGGAAACGTACAACACCCCACGGTGGAACTTAACAATAAAGCAAGTCACGATACTTTAGAAAAAGTTATTAGCGTTGCTTATAACGGCGGAACGGACGTCGGCAGTTATAAAGCTACGATTACGCTTACAGACACTACTAATTACCAATGGGCTGAAGGTACGGCTACGGAGATTCCGTTCACTATAACACCGGCGGACATTACTGCCACTGTATCCCCCTATACGGGAACGTACGACAATGCAGAACACCCGATTGCTACGGTTAACTCTACAACCGTGGGCGGGCAAACCGCAACTATAAAATATACCCTTGACGGAACGGAATACAATAGCGCCCCCAATATTAAGGATGCGGGCAGCTATACGTTTACCGTAACCATTACCGCACCCAACCACAACGAGTGGACGGGTTCTTATACCGCAACGATTCAAAAGATAAAGTTAGCAAAGCCGACGCGTGGAAGTAATGCTCAATTTACGTTTAACGGCGAACCGATCACCTATTACCCCGACGGTTTCGATTCCGCCACTATGAATATAACCGGAAACACGCAAACCAACCGTGGTAGACACTCAACTGTGACAACGCTTAAAGATCCGGATAATTACGAATGGTCTGACGGAACTAACGGCTCAGTAACGATACCCTTCACAATCGACTATCTTACCTTTAATCCCACTAAAACGGAAAAAACGTTTACTTATAACGGCAGCAATCAATATAACGACATTTTAACAAACGGCGTTAAAGATGGCCAAAATAATGACGAGTATTATTCTAAGTACCTAAACGTAGCCGTTGAAAAAGGCGGCACGACGGTAACAGACTGCATTGATGCGGGCGATTACACTTTTGTCTTTACACTTAAAGACAGCAATAATACAACTTTCTTCGGTAGTGATACCGAGGTCAGACTTACGTTCACGATTAGTAAGGCTACTATTGATTTGAACGGCTTCAGCCCCGTTTGGGAATGCTTCGACGGCGATTCCAAAGTTTCGTTTACAGGAACCCCGCCTACCGCAAGCCATACCGGCAACGAATTGAGGGTTGAGATTAGTAACCTTAACACGATAAGCCTGCCTACCGGTATTACCGGCGTAGACGTAACAACGCTTATCACTATAAATTACACGGGTAACACAGGTAACAGCGAAGGCGATTATACTGCGAACGCTACTATTTCCCCTGCCGATGCAAATAATTACACGGTTATCAACATGCCCGCAGGCGGATATACCCTTGATTGGAAGATTTCTACGATTATCACGGTTACGGTGCCGACAAACGGCAATTCCTATACCTATACGGGTGAAAACCAGTATGATGCTATTTTGCGCGACTTCGGTTTCGATGACGCCACAATGAACGTTACCGTTACAGGCAAAGATAATGCTACTGTAACCGAATGTGTCAACGCAGGCACTTATACCTTTACGTTTACGCTTCCTAACACCACGGATTACGTGTGGTCGGACGGTTCGACGGCGCCTATTGAACGCACGGCGACTATTAGCCCTGCGGACATTACTGCTACCGTCACCCCCTATACGGAAACGTATGACGGACAGGCGCACGACATTGCAACGGTTACTAACGTTGTAACTGTGGGCGGTCAAACTGCGACCATAACTTATACGCTTGAGGGAGCAACGCCTACTAATAGCGTCCCGCAAATTACGAATGCGGGCAGCTATAATTTTACCGTAACCATTTCCGCCCCCAACCACAATGATTTGACGGTAACTGATACCGCAACGATTGGTAAGATTCAGTTAGAAAAAACCACGGCGGACACGACGGAGTTCATTTATAACGGCGCACCACAGACTTATAACCCGACAAATTTCGATTCCGCAACAATGACTATAAGCGGACACGAGCAGACAAACGCGGATACTTATACCGTTACCGTTTCTATTACCGACAAAAATAACTACGTATGGAAAGACGGAAAAGACACAGACGTAACGTTTGAATTTGAAATTAAGGCAAAGGCTATCACTGTTACTTGGTCAACCACTCCCCTGACGTATAAAGGCACAAATCAAATCCCTGAATATACGCTTAGCGACACACTTTGCGGTTCAGATACTTTAACAACCACTGTTGAACAAGGTAATGCTGTAGTTACGTCCTATGCTAACGCGGGCAGCTACTCAGTTACTCTTTCCGCTACTTCTAATTACACGTTAACTAACCCCACTACTAACTTTACGATTAATCCAAAAACACTTACGATAACGAACACCATCATTGAATTAGGTTATAATGAAGTTACAACAAACGGTGCCGTTTCTCGTGCCTGGAAAGACGTAGAAACAACACTGCGTAAAAAGATAACTCTTGACGGTGTTGTAGGAAGCGATAATGTTACCGTTATCACAAAAACGTTGACTAACGGTGATATCACCTACAATTATAACGGTGCAACGTCATATACTGCTACCTATCCCAACAACTACAATAATACTTCCGTCACAAGTAACTTTGTCGGAAGCACCTATCAGGCAACGTCTTTGGCATTAATTAACAATGACAACAATAACTACGTATTGGCTGAAAATTCCACGTACTACTTGAAGTATAAGACTGTTTGGCATCAAGCGTCTGGCAATATCGACGCATATGATAATAGTACTTTATACACTATTGAAGACGCCTTAAACGCACATAGTTCGGGTACGATTATCGTCGAATTGAATACAAGTTTCACAGGTGTGGAAATTGCAAAAGCAATGGGATATCTTGACGATAGCGGTAACCCAAAGGACAATTATTATAATGTACGTTGTACGCTGCTTGTGCCTTATGCTGCAACTGCAAACATAAAAGAAGGCGATAAAAACATTTTTTCAAATGCGAAAGAAAGTGGTGGCTCATACAATACAGGTTCCATTTCCGACGCTAATGACAGAGCTTGCACTACAGCAACAACGGCAAAAACTACTGCTCCAAACCGAAACGGTGGTTATTCGGCGCTTGTAATACCGGGCAATCTTAATATTAACGTTACCGGCACGCTTACCGTCAATGCAGCAATTGTTATGACCACAAGTGCAAGTTCTTACGTTTGCGGAAGCTATTACGGAGAGATGATAGTTAACAGTAACGCTAAAATTACTATTGAAAGTGGCGCTACTTTTAACTGCATTGGTTTTTCAAGAGGAAGCGGAAGCATTGTTGCAAATAGCAATTCAAAGGTAAATGAACCGCTTAGTTTAACGGGATACAAAGGGCACGACGCAACACTTGCAATGTCCGACCTTACATTCCCGATAAACCAGTTTACCCTTGCGAACCTTTCTTGCAAAGTAACGTTAAAAAACGGCGCCAACTATTATGGCAAAGGATATCTTCACGTTCATCTTGGAAGTGGTAGTACTGCTATTGATCTTTACATAGTAAAAACCGTAAATTTACTTGGAACAACAAGTTCTTTCTTTGTTCAATTAGACTCTGGCGAATTTGCGAAATCAATTGATGAATCAACCGGAAAAATTAATTTCGACATTAATGGCAATGTATCGATCAATAATATGAACATCTATAATGAAAAAGTTCCTCTTTATGGTCGCATTAATATCTCAACAGAGGGTAGACAAATCCCATTAGCTGGACATTTTAAATTTGATGTACAGTCAGGAACTATGACTATCCCCAGCGGCGTAGAACTGAAATTTTTACCGGGGGCGGAGTTAACGGTAAATGCGGACGCAAATCTTGTTGTAAACGGCGGAATTTATTCTTACGGCGGAAACAACGTAACTTTCCCTGATGGATATTCTCAGTTTAAAGACGGGAACAAGGCATACCCTGTTACTGCTACAGCAAACTGTTACAGGATAGCTCCTACGTTAGATTACACTGCAACAAAACCGGCAACCTTTACTATCGAAGGAACTGCAACGTTTAATAATGGCTCTACGTTTGGCGTTGAAATATCTGGTTTGCTGGGCGGTAAGTTGGTTATCAATACGAGTAATGTTAGCGGAACTGTTGTTGAAGACAACACCGTCGGTTCAACGGCAAATATGTATAACGTTACTCTACCAAGCAGAGGGCTTAATGAAGATAGTTCTTTAACCCCATTAAAACAAGGCGAGTGGAGTTATTCAGACGGAAAATGGGTTGGCAATTACTATCAAATTATCTATAATGCAAACGGTGATAGCAATGCTGCCCCTGCCTATTTAAGCGGAGAATTTTCAGACGTGTATGCTCCAGCGCCTATAACGTCGAGTACCATTACTACGCCTAACCCGACAAGAATATATCACAATTTCACCGGTTGGTATTATGATGCAGAATGCACTCAAAAAGTCGGTGAGGCTGAACACGCTACACCTGGCGCAGGCGACGTTATTAACGTTTATGCCGGGTGGAGTCCAATCGTATACACTGTCCATTTTGAGGTAGACCGTGCAGGATATTCCGATGAAGAACTCGGTATGCCGAGTGGGGTTACGTATTCATATGGAACTACTTGTGTGCTGCCGCAACCCAACTTCAATATTGTCGGTTTAGAGTTTAGCGGATGGACAATAAAGTCGGATTACACAGGAGATATTTCTGAAATAACCACGGACAACATCGCTTCGTTAAATATAACAGGCGCAACTATTACTTTATATGGTCTATTCAAGCAAGAAGATTTAATTACTGTACGTTTTAATCGTAACGCTAATCTGTACGCAACGGAGGTTGAGGCACAGCACAAATTAAACAGTCTTTACACCGGAGATGAGTTAGCAACCGTTAGCAGCCAAGTTGGTGGCACGGTATCATTAAACAATGCAACGTCTGTACTTCAAGGAATTGACGATAACCAACACGAGTATTATTTTAATGGTTGGAACACCAAGGCTGATGGTAGTGGTAAAACATTCACCGATACTACAGTTATCGAAGAAAGTGACCTTACAGACGGTTCACTTACCCTTTACGCTCAATGGGCGCAAAAGGCAATGATACATGCAGAATGTTTTAAAGATCCAAAGAATGTCCTCTCTACAGTTGAAATCAAACTCACACCTGAAGGTGAAACGACAATTACTATACCGTCTAACGAGCCTGCTACAGTTGCTTATTATTATTATAGACCTGACACTAAAATAGGATATGTACTTCGAAATGATGGTGCACGTGTATCCTCTGGAAATAGAAAAATAACAGGTACTAGAAATAATGAAGGTGATATAGCTAAAACAGATTTTGGTAAAGACGAAGGTTCTTTCTATATGCCTGCAGCTGGCGGAAAACCAGTATACATTCGTGTAGACGCTAATGGATCCTGTGTAACACCCGATACACTTGTTACGCTTGCAGACGGAACACAAAAACGCATTGATCAAGTAACAAGTAGTGATTATTTGATGGTTTGGAACTTCTTCGAAGGAAAATATGAAGCCGTTCCTGCCGCAATCATATTTAACCACGGCTATGGTTACAATACACAAATACGCCTAACGTTCGAAGATGGAACTGTGGTTAAGGTTCTCAACACGCACCAATTCTTCAATGTGGAAGAAAACGCCTTTGCAGATATTACTGCAGAAACAGTAGCTTCATATGTTGGAAAACATTTTGTTCAAAGAAATGGTAACAGCTATCGCAACGTCAAACTTGTTTCCTACGAGATTACAGAAGAATACGTTGAGGCGTACGGTATCATTTCCGCATTGCATTACAACATTTTTGTGGAAAACATGCTTTCAGCAGATATTATGCCGGCGGATCGCCCGTTGTTCTACTACTTCGCTTACGGTAATGACATGAAGTTTGACCAGGCACAAATGCAAGCCGATATAGAAAAGTATGGGCTGTACACATATGAAGATTTTGCAGACTACCTAACGTATGAGCAGTTTGTAGCATTCAACGTACAGTATATGAAGATTTCTGTTGGTCGTGGCGATTATACCTATCAAGGAATACTTGACTTGATTGAATATTATCTTGCAGGTGCGTCAAATAGCGATAACTCATCAGATACCGGACAAAACACAAGCACAGACACGTCAAGTGAAAATTCGGGCGAGGTACCTATCCCGCCCGACGGAGCTTGCGATAATGCCCTGCCCCCTACTAACACGGCAACGGGTTCCACCGACGAGGATTCTTCCGACGATAAGAACGGCACGGGCGGCACTAAATAGCCTGCAACAAAGATAGACGCAAAAGGGCTGACGAAAATTTTTAACTTTCGTCAGCCCAATTTTTTTATGAAGCGCTACCGAGAGCGCCTTCGGCGCAATGAAGTCGCTTACGCTAATGAAAAATGAAGTCGCTGCGCTAATGAAGCACGCCATTCGGCGCATGAGCACAAGGATTAGTAATTATTTAAAAAATGTCGTTAACAGGCTTATAGCGGGATTTTAAGCTTTTTCACTCGTCCTTGCCTTGGCTTCTGGATTGCCACGGCACTCGCGCGCCTCGCAATGACGGTGGGGGTGCAACAAGTTTGTAGTGTGGAGTGTGGAGTTGAGGAATTTGGAGTTATTATATAAAACGTCACCGTTGGTAGTTTATGGGGCGGGCGGGAAGCGAAAGGTCGAGAAATTTGTGAGTTTGTGAGGGCTGTGGAAGTATAGGGGGTGGCGTTCTTTGTAATGCTCACGTTTCCTGGATTGCCGCGGCGCTACGCGCCTCGCAATAACGATAGCGGGTACAAAAGTATTATTAGAAATATCCCCGCTCTTTTGCCAAACAGCAAAAGAGCGGGGATATAAAGGCTTTACAAAAAAACGTATCCCCCGCCGAAGAATTCGGAAGAGGATACAATCCCTCAGGCACATTCGTGCCAGCTCCCTTTACACAAAGGAGCCGAATGCGGATTTAAAGATATTATAGTTACTTAAAACAGTTTCAGGACGTCGACGAGGATTGCGAAAAGTAAAAGTGCAATTAGGCCTACGAAGTGGATCATGCCTTCCACGTTGCGGTTTATGGGTTTTTTGCGAATCCATTCGATAAGCACGAAAACCGCTCTTGCGCCGTCGAGGGCGGGGATAGGAAGAAGGTTGAAAATTGCAATCGACAGTCCTATCATGGAAGCGATATTTAAAACGTACTTAAAGCCGAGTGAAACGTACTGTGTGGTCAAGCTTATGGTTCCGACCGGGCCGCTTACCGAAGTAATGGCCAATCTGCCGGTTAAAAGGTACCAAAAGGATTTAAGCGTGATACCGACGGTTTTAAAGGAGTACACGACGGCTTTGCCGATGCCTTCGAAGAATCCGAAGCGCACGTTTTCGCTGGAAATTTGGTAGGATAAAGCTTCTTCGTCTTTAATACCGAAAGCGGCAAGCACGGCCTTTTTGTCCGTCTTATCCACAGCGTCGAAGCCGAGCGGTGCGGTAAGGGTTACCAAGTCGTTGTTCTCGTCCTCGTCCTCGCCGTCGGGAACGATTAAAGTAACGGTTTCCCCTGCTTTAAGGGTTTTTAGGCCGTTATACAGGTCGTCAAGGGTGTAAATCCTCGTGCAGTCTGCGTTATTTTCGCTGTCCTTAAAGCGGAAAACGTAGTTGCCGTTTTTTAAAGGACAGTTTTCTTCGGTGGAAAGTTTTAATACGGATGCAACGCCCAAGCCTTTCAATGCGGGGTAAACGTCAGACATGTTCTCGATAGTTACGTCGGCGCGGAGTGCCACGGTTTTGGTTTCACGGCTGCCGTCCTCGTGTTGGACGGTTACGCTTACCAAATCCCCTTTCTTTTTGCCGTTTAAGGCATCGGCAAGGTCGGTGGTAAAGTACAGGAATTTGCCGTCGATTTCCAAAATTATATCCTTATCCTTCAGGGACATTTCCGCCTCGGTAAGGGTATCGGTTTTAGCGACTTCGTACGCCATGAATCCGAAATGGCCGTATGCCGTGAAGTACACCATTACTATAAGGACTGCTACGACAAAGTTGAAGGTTGCGCCCGCTAAAAGGACCAGAATCCTTTGCCACGGCTTTTTATTGTTAAATGCGTCCTTGGAAAGGGTTTTTGTCGGAGTTTTCGATGTATCTTCTTGCGATTTGTCGGGGTCGGGGTTTTCGGTGGATTCCGAATTGTAATCGGTAAAAACTTCGGGATTATCGGTTTCCGTTTGGGGTTGCACGTCGGAAGCTTCCGCCCCGTTTAATGCTTTTTTCGCATCTTTTTCCTGCTTTTTCCGAATTGTTTCGTCGTCCTCGTCTTCCCCCTCGAAGGCGCAGAAACCGCCCAAAGGAAAGATCCTTATGGAGAAAACCTCTCCGTCCTTTTTTGTCTTTTTGAATATCGCAGGGCCCATGCCGATTGCGAATTCTTTTATTTTGAATTTTAACAGTTTTCCGACGATGTAATGCCCGAACTCGTGCACCGTAATCGTTGCAAGCAGAATGAGTAGCGCAACGATTACGGACAGCACCGTTTTAAGCACCGCCGGTACCAATAAAGATTGTAACATGTAACACCTTAAGTGATGATTTTTATTATAAAAGTGCCGATAAGCGGCTTATAGCCCGACTTCTTGCCATTCGGTCGGTTTCCACAACCGAATTATAGTCGACGGTTTTTTCTATAGTAGAATCTAAAGCATCCGCCAAAAAACTGTAGATATCGGTAAACTTTATTTTGCCTTGCAAGAAGGCGTTTACAGCGATTTCGTTTGCGGCGGAAATGGCGCAGGGATAGTTGTTGCCTTTTATTATCGCCTGCTTTACAAGGGAAAAACAGGGGTATCTTTTATCGTCTATTTTCTCGAAAGTCAAGGACTTACCGCATAAATCCAAACGGTCAAGGCCTAAATTCAGCCTTTCGGGATAATTTAGCGCAAGGGCTATGGGGATTTTCATATCGGGAACAGCCATTTGGGAAATTACGGAGCCGTCCTGAAATTCAACCATGGAATGTATTATGCTTTGGCGGTGCAAAAGCACGTCTATCTTGCTAACGTCGCAGTTAAAAAGCCATTTTGCTTCGGCGACTTCGAAACCCTTATTTACCATAGTGGCACAGTCAACCGTGATTTTTGCACCCATTTGCCAATTTGGATGGTTTAGCGCTTCTTTTGCGGTTACCTTATCGAGATTTTCCAAAGGAAGGTCCCGAAAAGCGCCGCCTGATGCGGTGATTATGAGTTTTTCAAAGGGCTTTTTTCTGTCAAGCCCGAGGGCCTGCCATATTGCGGAATGTTCGCTGTCGACGGGGATAAGGTTTACACCCTGCTTTTCGGCAAGAGCGGTAACAACCTCTCCACCCGCGACCAAAGCCTCCTTGTTGGCGATTGCGACGTCGGTTTTGTTTTGGATTGCGGCAACCACCGCAGAAAAGCCCGCAAAGCCCATTACCGCTACAAACACCAAATCCGCATCACAAACTGCGGCGTGCATAATGGCGTTTTCACCGTAATAAAAGGATGTATTTTCCGGAACGGTTGTGACTTTCCTTGCGTATTCCGCATCGGATAAAACGGCGATATCGGGCTTATAGCGCCACATTTGCGCTTCGATCCCCTTATAATCACGGTTTGCCGCTATAGCCGTTATTTTAAATTTTTCGGGAAAGCGGTCTACGATTTCAAGCACTTGCTTGCCGATAGAACCGGTGCTTCCGATAAGCGCAATTTTCTTCATAATTATAATCTATTTTAATTTGCGGCGGAATATGTAAATACTTATCCTAATACGTAAATATCTATCCTATAAACGAGAACACAAGGTATATAAACGACGCACAAATCATATTGCCGTCGATTCGGTCAAGCATTCCGCCGTGGCCGGGTAAAAGTTTGCCCATGTCTTTAATTTCAAGTTTGCGTTTTATCGCGCCTTCCACTAAATCACCGAGCTCTGTAAACAGTGCACCGAAAAGACCTATCAATAAAAACAGAACGATTTCCGCACCGACGTTTTCGGTTACACTGCCTTTTGCGTGCACGAGCCAAAAAAGTATTGACACTGCCATTCCGCCCAAAAGTCCGCCTATAGCACCGCTAATGCGCTTTTTTGGGCTTACCTTTTCGCAAAGTTTGGGACCTTTGAAAAGGGAGCCGACGATGTACGCCAAGGCGTCCGCCACCGGGGAAATTATGAATATAAGCATAAGTGCCACGAAGGAATTACTTTCAAGCGTGTTGCAAAGAAGCATTGGAATTAGTAGCCCCGTGGGGTAAAAGAGTGCGAAAAAGGCGCAAGAAATTTTTTCGATAGTAACCTTTTCGAACTCGAAAACCATTGCGAGAAGCAGCAGTATGCATGCGCACATACATACGACGGCAACCGCTTGCACGCCGAAAAACACGTATACCGGGGTTACGGTCAAAGAAAACGCAAATATTACGCATTTTTGAAAATTTGTAATCCTGTCCTTGAGCGCCCTTATCATTTCATACGAGCCGACGACGGCAAATGCATAAAACAAGATATTCATTAGCCGTATATCTACTAACTCTCTTAGCAGAAACGAGCCGACTACGACCGCTATGATAAAAACGCTGGTACCAAGTCTTATCAAGAAATTTTTCATTTTTTCACCTTGCAAACGGAAGATCTTCGTTAGTTTGCTATTCCGCCGTATCGACGGTTTCTTCCTTCAAACCACCGGATTGCTTCGTCTAAGTCGCTTGGCTTGAAATCCGGCCATAATACGTCGGTAAAATACAGTTCGGTATAAGCGGTCTGCCAAAGCATAAAATTGCTTAGGCGCTTTTCGCCTCCCGTCCTTATTACCATATCCACGGGCGGAAGGGTTTTGGTGTAAAGTTCCGCCTCTAAGTCTTTTTCTGTGGGACTTAGTATCCCCTTATCTACAAGGCCACGAAAGGCGTGCAGAATATCGGCTTTTCCGCCGTAATTAAATAATATGTTTACCGTTTTACCGTTATCTTTGGTTTTTTCTATAGCGTCTAAAATAACCTTTCTGCGTTTTTCCGAAAGCGGGGACAGATCTCCCGAAACCATAAGCCTTATATCGTTCTTCATAAGATATGGCAGATTCCTTTTTAAAAGAACCATAAGAAGGGAAAGTATGCCGCTTACCTCGGCCTTGGGCCTCGACCAATTTTCCGTAGAAAAAGCATAAAAGGACAGAACGGTCGCACCTTTTTGAAAAGCGTAAGGAACTATTTTTTCCATTGCAGTTGCCCCCGCTTTATGCCCGTTTAAGCGAGGCTGTCCTTTCGCCGTCGCCCAGCGCCCGTTTCCGTCCATGATAAACGCTACGTGTTTTAAACCGCCCATTAAACGGTCATCACGTCCTTTTCTTTTTCGGTCTGTAATTTGTCGATACGCTCAACCGCATCGTTTACGGTATCGTTTACTTCCTTTTCAAACGAAGTGTATTCGTCTTCAGATATCTCTTTGGAAGTTTTCATCTTTTTAAGGGTATCCAAAACGTCTCTACGGATGTTTCTTACGGCGACTTTAGCGTCTTCACCCATTTTTCTTACCTGTTTACTGATTTCTTTACGTCTTTCTTCGGTAAGGTCGGGGAATACGAGTCTTATTACGGTACCGTCGTTAGTGGGCGTGATGCCGACGTTGGAGCCTAAAATGGCCTTTTCCACGTTTTTGAGCATGCTTTTATCCCACGGCGCTATAACGAGGCATTTACCTTCCTGCACGGAAATATTGCTCATTTGCGCAACGGGGGTGGGCTGTCCATAAAAGTCTACCATAACTTTGTCAAGCACGTGGGGATTTGCCCTGCCGAGCCTAATTTGTATATATGATTCCTTTAATACGCTGATGGTTTTGCTTGTTTTATCTTCGCATTCAAGTAAAATCATCTCGATTTGTTCCATATCAGCTGCCATAATATATTCCTCTCTTTCTCATAATTTTTAACAATTTGTCTTTATTTTAACCGCTTATTAAGCCGACAAAAAGTGGCTTTTACAACACTCGGCGGTTATTTTATCCAAGTGCCGAGTTTTTCACCCGAAACCGCACGGACGATTGAGTCTTCCTCTAATAAAAAGCATAGAACGGGTATGGAGTTTTCCATACACATGGTTATTGCGGTCATATCCATTGCCTTTAAGCCTTTTTGGATAAATTCCATATAGGAAATTTCGTCGTACTTTACTGCCGTGGGGTCAAGCTTCGGATCGCCGGAATACACGCCGTCCACGTTTTTGGCAAGTAAAATTACGTCCGCACCTATTTCCGCCGCACGAAGGGCTGCCGCCGTATCGGTGGAAAAATAAGGACTACCCGTTCCGCCCGCGAAAATTACGATATAACCTTTTTCAAGGTAGTGAAGGGCACGGGGCTTGGTGTAGAGTTCTGCAATTTTGTTCATTTCAACGGAAGTTAACACCACCGCTTTTGCGCCTTTTTGGCTTAGTGCATCCGCTAAGCACAGGGAGTTTATAACCGTTGCAAGCATGCCCATTTGGTCTGCAACGGTCCTATCCATATCGGCGCCTTGCCTTCCGCGCCAAATGTTACCGGCACCGATAACCAAAGACACCTGAACGCCGGATTTTTGAAGGGTAATAAGTTCATCCGAAACCTTACCCAAAAAATCCCTGTCGTAGCCGAAGCCCTTGTCTTTTGCGAGAGCTTCTCCGCTTAATTTTAACAAAATTTTATTAAACTTGGCCATATTTATCCTTATAAGTTACTATATCAGTGGGTTCGCCAAACGCCGAATTTTGTAGGCAAATTTAGCGATAACGGGCTTATAGCCCGACTTTTTAAAAAAGAGGAAACAGATATTGTGTTTCCTCTTTTTTGCGAAAATTATTTCTTCATTGCTTCGACTTGGGCTGCTACTTCGTCGGCAAGGTTATCACTCTTTTTCTGTAAACCTTCACCCATTTCGTAACGGACAAATCTTCTTATCGCAATCTTTTCGCCTATCGTAGCGGTTGCTTCGATAACGAGTTGTTCGATTGTCTTAGAAGGATCTTTAACGAACTTCTGGTTTAAAAGACAGTTGTCGTCATAGAAACTTTTAATTCTGCCTTCTACCATCTTTTCAACGATAGCGGCGGGTTTGCCTTCTTCAAGTGCCTGAGCCTTTAAGACTGCTTTTTCTCTTTCCAAAACGTCCGTGGGAACGTCATCTTTGGTAAGATAGGAAGGGTTAGCTGCTGCAATGTGTAAGCAGATGTCGTGAGACAAGTTTTTGAACTGATCGCCACGAGCAACGAAGTCGGTTTCGCAGTTGAGCTCTAATAAAACGCCGATCTTTCCGCCCATGTGAATATAACTGTCAACGATACCTTCGGCTGCAATACGGCCTGCTTTTTTAGCCGCTTTTGCCATGCCTTTTTCTCTTAAGTAGTCTATAGCCTTTTCCATGTCGCCGTTGGTTTCTGTAAGAGCGTTCTTACAATCCATCATACCGCAACCGGTTCTTTCTCTCAATGCTTTAACGTCTTGTGCTGTAAAACTCATAATAATCTCCTTATATAAAGTGTTGAGCGCCAAAGATTATTCGGCAGTAGTTTCTGTCTGAGCGGTTTCGGTAGCTTCCGCATTTTCAGAAGTAGCTTCGGTTTCAGAAGCTTCTGCTGTAGCAGTGGTTTCGGACTGTGCACGAAGTTTTGCCGCCTGTTCTCTCATAGCGATAACGGCGTCTTCACCCTGTTTGCCTTCGATAACTGCGTCTGCAATTACGGAAGTGATTAACTTAACTGCCTTAATTGCGTCGTCATTTGCGGAAATAACGTAATCGATAAGGTCGGGATCGCAGTTGGTATCGGTGATAGCAACAACGGGAATGTTAAGTTTATTTGCTTCTTTTACAGCAATATCCTCGCAAGAAGGGTCAACGACGAACATGATGTCGGGGAGTTGACGCATTTCTCTTATACCGCCGAGGTTTTGGTTAAGTTTTTCACGTTCCTGTTTTAAAGCGAGAACTTCTTTCTTGGGAAGAAGATCGAATTCGCCCATTTTTTCCATTTGGTCGAGCTTGTTTAATCTTTCGATTCTGGAACGAATGGTTTTGAAGTTGGTAAGCGTACCGCCAAGCCAACGATAATTTACGTAAAACATACCGCAACGTTCAGCTTCCTGCTGAATGGCTTCCTGAGCCTGACGTTTGGTACCTACGAACAATACGGTTTTGTTTTCCTTAACCGCGTCGGCAACGAATCTGTAAGCATCTTCGATAAGTTTTAAAGTGATCTGCAAATCGATAATATGAATACCGTTTCTGCTGCCGTAGATGTACTTCTTCATCTTGGGGTTCCATCTTCTCGTCTGGTGTCCGAAATGAACGCCGGCTTCGAGAAGTTGCTTCATAGTTGTAACTTCCATAAAAATATACCTCCGTTAATCCTCCCCGAAGTCCTTTTTAATAGCGGCGTGATGGGCTTTTTAGATAAAGTTTTTTTTAAAGCCACGGTGTGCCGCAAACTTACGGGTGTGAATTTTTTTGCTTTGCTATTATAACATAGATTTTATATATTAGCAATCGTTTTTTAATCAAATTTCAAATTTTTGGCATTTAGTGTTGAGTGTGGATTGTAGTAGATTTGGTTTAACTGCCGTCACTAAGAACAAAGTGAGTAGATGATTTCCTGCCTTTGTGTCTGGATTGCCACGTCGCTTTGCGACTCGCAATGACGAAGTGAATGCACAAAATGTGCAAATAACGGGCTTATAGCCCTACTTTTAGATACATTCCACCGTTTCGCCCGCAGGGGCTTTAAAGAGCTTTTTCTCCTTTTCAAACCAAACGGTAATGGCGCTTGGGTTGTAAACTTTTGTGGCGTCGACGGAAAATTCAAGGTTGTTAAATGCCGTTACGTAGCGGTAGATTTCGCCGTTGGTGGCATAGTATACCTCCTTATTGTTGGCTACTTTTTTCACAAATTTTTCGATAAGAGACCAATTATCGTTTTCGTCGAACTCGTAACTATGCCCCCAAACGTAGAAAAGATAGGGTTCCCTTTCCTTTACAAAATCGTGTGGGAAGGTGTTTATAAACTTATCCGCCAAATCGAAAAGATCGGGGTCGGTGTGGTGGCAGGAGGGATTGAGTTCCAAAAAATCCTTAGGAATTTCAAAGCCGTGTGTCGAGACGGTGGTCCTTGCGTACTTTACGTTTATTAAAGAAAGATAGTCTTTGATGGTTTGTGAAAATGCGCCGTAAGGATAGGCAAAACCGCAGATTACTCTGTTAAAAATAGTTTCGAGTTCCCTTTTATCACGCAAAACCTCGTCTAATCCACGCATAGCGTCGACCTTTGTCAAAAACAAATGTTTACTGCCGTGGGATGCGATTTCGTGATTACAATTACCGAATAGTTCTATGGTGTCCTGCCTGTTCATTCTGCCGTGAGCGTTGTTTCCGAAAACGCCGGTATTTAGGTTGAAGGTGCATTTTAAACCGTTATCGTCAAACAGCTTCATGAGCCGTCTGTCGGCGGTAACACCGTCGTCGTAACTAAAGGTCAAAGCCTTTTCAAGCCCGTTTTCAAAACGCATAAAAACTTCGTTTTCCATAAATTTAAAACCTCTTTATTAGTCAAATAAATTATATAACTTATGAGATTTATTGTAAAGCAAACTAAGGAATTATAAAGATTTTAAGCGGTATTAAGAGAAAAATAAGGCAATATCGTCGGTTTTTTGAATAACATTTTTAAAAAAGAATATTGACAGATGTTTTTTTGTATGATATTATTTCTTTGAGGATCTATTATGAACGATATTACATACGTAGGTAAACATCTTAGAACTTACAACGTATTAAAGCACAGCCACGACAGTTGGGAACTTATTTATTGTACCGACGGTTCGGGCAGGTTTTCATTCGAGGACGGAAGCTATCTTGACTATAAAAAGGGAGATCTTGTGTTGATTCCGCCTGAAATCGTGCATGAAAACACGAGTGAAACAGGATTTACCAATATCCACCTTAACGTAGCAAACGGCACTTTCGCCTACACTACGCCTGCACTCGTAACAGATGATAGCGAAAAGCACGTTTTGGCGACCTTTGAGGACGTGTTTTACTTTTATCATAGCAATCTTAACAAAAGGCAGCTTATACTTTCGGCGCTTGGCAACCTTATCGCTAACTACGTAATCGCCTTCCGTTCAAACAAGCCGCTATCTAAACTTGTGGAAGAAATCAAGTCGGACATAGTTAAAAACTTCCCCGACCCCGAATACAGCCTTGAAGACTTTATGCACTCATTCCCGTTTAGCTACGATTATTTAAGAAAGCTTTTTAAGAGCGAGCTTGGAATGACGCCGCATAGTTACCTAATAGAAATGCGCATGCAGACTGCGGAAAAACTTTTAGTGGATATGAAACACAACGAATACAATATAAGCATGATAGCCGAGATGTGCGGCTACGTTGAGCCGTTATACTTTTCGAGGGTGTTTAAAAAGCATTTCGGGTGTTCGCCGAGCGTTTATCTGGAAAGGAAAAATCCGCAATAACAGAACTATAGCCCCACTTTTGAGAATTATCTCGCTTGAGTGTCCGGATTGCCACAGCAATAAGATTTCTCGCAATGACGAAAATAAATAGTTAAAAACCGACCTATAGGCCGGTTTTTTGTTGTAAAAAATTGCCGTGAAAGAATTCACGGCAATTTTTATATTTTGGGTTAATTAGCCCTGCGCGGAACAAGTGCAAGCACTTGCTTTAAGTTTTAGGTATGGTGCAACGAGTCTGTCGGTGGAGCCTTCTTTATAGCAAAGTTCCCAAACCTCGGTATCGAATTCCATAGTGGAAGTTATAATGCTCTTACCGAACTGTCCCTGGAACATGCTTTCGGAGTAAGCGGTTACACCGAAGTCAGTGTTGTATTCTTCTATAATGGAACCGCACTTGGAGACGGTTGCGCCGGTTGCGGCAAAGTTACCTATAATACCGGAAATGTTCTTTTGCGCTACGTCAACCTTCATATTGGCAAAGTATGCAGTGCTTCTTGAGAAGCAGCCGGTAACGTTCAGTTTGCCACCGCCCTTATGGTAACCTAACATACCGCCCATTCTCGAGCTTGAACCTGTACCGACTAAAACAGAAGTGGTGTAGCAGTTTCTGATTTCGAGTTCGAAGTTAAGGTCGGTAGTAGCGCCCTTGGAATCGTCGTATTCTGCAACGATACCGCCTACGCTGTAGCTGGTTGCCCAGGTATAAACGTTTGTGAAGCAGTTAGATACCCTTACTATAACGTCGGTTTCGGGTGCGGAAGAGGGCTGAATGAAGCCGATAAGACTACTTGCCCTTGTGCCGTTTGCTTTAACGTAGTAACCGTTCGTTTCGTCAATTAGTCTTCCGTTTTCGCCTATTTCGGGCATATCGTTAACAACGTTTACTTTAGAAACGATAGTAGGAACGCTGCTTTCGAAGATCTGACCGATGAAGGCGCCTGTACGCTGACCGCCGGTAACACGTACGTTATGAACGTTAATGTTTTCCAAAGTTCCGCCGTAAACGGTGGAAATGATACCGTTCTTTTGACCGCTGCCGTTATCGATTACGATATTTTCAAAGTTGATGTCGGCAATCGTGCCGCCTTCAACCTTATTAAACAATCCTGCGCCCTTTACGGTTACGTTTTTAACGGTGTGGCCGTTACCGACAAGGTAACCGTCGAAGGATTCGGAGCCTACCTGCCAGGTAATATCTGTGAAATCAAGGCATTTTGTTAAGCTATAAATGGTCTTGGAAACCGTTTCTTCGCCTATCTTTTGGCCTGCTGCAACCTTCATGAAGGCTTCTTCCGTATCAACGTCCATCATAGCGATTTCGTCGTGGTAAATTTCGGAAGTAATCTCTCCACGCATATTTGCGAGTGCGTAATATACGTTGTAGCCGCTTTCGTTGCTGTTTGAGAACTGGAAGTTTATAGCGTCGCTTGTAAAGGAGTAAACTTCGACGTTTTCTAAAGTCTTAATGTTTTCTTTGGTAACTTCCAAAGCGTCCTTAGAAGATACTGCGTAGATATAGCCCGTTACGTTGGAAAGGTTGCCGGCTATCATATAACCTTCACGATTTACTGTAACCTCGGCAGGTTCGGTAAAGTCAACCTTTGCAATCGTGCTTGCTACGTAAATGTAGTAGTCGTAGGTTTTAACTTCCTTGCTGGAATTAAGGGTTACCTTGTGGGTAATATGCCATACACCTGCGTTGTTCGGAGTGAACTCTCTTACTTCAACGAAGTTAGATAGCTTGGAAGTTGCGTATTCGTAAGTCACTTCATCGGTAAACTGACTGCCTTTAACGAATTGAGATCCGCTGTAGTTTGCGCCGTTTACAACCTGAATTTCAGGCTCGGTTGCGATTGCGTAATGGTTTACGATAAAGCTGTCGCCGGAATAGATATTTTTGCCTTTTACTTTAACGAAGATATCGCCGATTCTCGGTTCATCCATTTTAACGGTTAAGTCAAACTTTTTGGTTACGGACTTGCCGTTTGCGGTTATCCTTGCGGAAAGTGTTGCGGTTTTGTCTTCGTTTACGTCGCGTTTAACGGTTACGTAACTGAATTTTGTTCCGGAAGCACTGTAAAGTTCCTTTTCCTTTTCGTTAACTTCCATAACGGAAGTATCGGATGACGTCCATTCAATAGTAACGTCTTTCATGTTTGCGGGAACCCAAAAATCTTGATATACGGCAGCTTGGTTGCAAGCAATGGTAAGAATGTCGCTTGCGGCCTTTAAGATTGCGTCCGTTTCGGTTTCGCATGCCGCATAATTGTGGTCAAGCGCTAAATGAGGATATTCTTCGTAACTTGCTTTGTTTAAAGTAGCACCGATGGTCAAGCCGTCGATGGGCTGAGTTTTAACAGCAAGTATGTTGCCAAGGTTGATAGAACCGTCGGCATTACGATATTTTAAGTGAATCCTTTCTGCCCCTTTCGCGAAATCCTTAACACCCGTCATATTGTAGGTGGAAGTCTTATGGTCAATGGGAAGAAGAAGGAAAGCCTCTTCGTTAAGTGCTTTTACCTTTTTGCCGTTTATACCGGACTTTGTGTCTGCGTCGAGTGCGCCAACGATTTCATAAGAGTCGGAACCCATTCTCAAAACGCTGTTTTGAACGGAAGCACGGTATGCGTCGTTTGTAACGGAAGTTGCAGACGAGGACTTAACAGACAAAACTTTGTCAATATTGTTGTAACTGTAGGTCTGACGGGCTAAGTCAATGTTTGCGCCGCCGAGGTCGCTGCTTTCCTTTACAATATTGCCGCTTGCATCGATTGCTCTGTTATTATCGTAGGAAGTAACGTTTGTCAAGGAAATAACGCCGGGGTTGGAGTTATCGGTTACACCGTGATATTTGTTGCCAAATGCAAGGCAGTTATTTAAAACTACGTCGCCTTCCATAACCGAACCGCCGAGTTTGAAGCCGTTGCCGTCGCCGTCACGGGTGTTGAAGGAAGCGGTATTTGCTTCGTCGTAATCCTTATTATAGGTGGGGAATTTTGCGTTGCATTCCGCTTGAGAATATTCAAGGAAACCGTTTTCAAAAGCAACGCTGTTGTAAATGATTACGCTGCCGATATTGCCGGAATCTACTTTTGCATATAAATCCCAACCGTCGTCGGAGTTTCTATACGCCATGCAGCCGTCGAATACGTTGCCGTAGCCTACGGTTAGTTTTGCGGCAAAGCCGTCTGCGTTTTCACCGTAAGTTTCGTTGTCGTAGTTGTTGTGAGAGGTGCAGTTTTTAATCAGGTTATAGCTGGGCCAATCTTCGATGGAAGTAAGTTCGCCGTTGCTTCTGCCGAGCTGTAGACCGGAGTCTCTGTTGTCGTAGAATTCGCAGTTTTCAACGATATTGTAACTTCCGCCGATATAAAGGCCGTTATCGCCTGCGCCGCAAACGTCTATATCGTTCCAATGAATGTAGTTACCTTCAATGGAAACGCCACGGTTTGTGGAACTGAAAATCTGTTTATAAAAACTTAAAGTTGCCTGTTCGGTATCACTGTCGTTTTCGATAGTGATGTAGGAATTGTAACTGCCGCTGACCTTTAAAATAATACGAGTGCCGATGTCATAAACGCCGGGTAAAACCTTTACGGTGTCACCCGCTTTTAATTCACCGTTGTTTAATAACGTAATAATGTCATAAGGCATATTGCGGTTGCCGACTTCACCCTTTTGCCCGTAAGTTGCATCGGGGGAAACGTAATAAACGTTGGCTTCTTGGGCGTTTGCCGCCGTAGGAGCGGCAAGCATTGCTACGCCAAAAAGTGCGGTTACGGCAAGGGCAAAAACTACAATCAAGGATAAAATCTTGTTTTTGAACATTTTTTTCATATCTCTATCCCCCTATTAGTGATTGTCCGTCATGGAGATTGCGTTGACACGCATACCCCTTCCGGTTACGCCTGTCATAGAGCAAATTGTGTATGTGCCGGGCTGGGTGATTTCGAAGGATACCGTAACGAAAGTGGTACCCTGTACTTCGTAAGCGCCTGCTTCGGCATCGGTTACCGCGGCCGCAGTAGTTTCTTTTGCAACTAACATTGCGCCTGTGCTGTCCTTAACTGCGAGCCTTGAGTTGTTGCTTCCGCCTGTGGAAGCAAATGCTACCGTCAAAGTACCCGTGCCCTGGAAGGTTACGGATAACGTACCTTTCTTAAGTTCGAAGCATCCGCCGGAAGAAGTTCTGTATTGGTCGCTGCCACCGAGGCTGCCGCCGAGTGTTAAGAATGCGTTTGCGCCGGTGAAGTAATCTGCTTTAAGTGCAGTTTTATCTGTGGGTGTTGCGCCAAGGGCTGCGGTCATAGAATCAACAAGTTCTTGCATACTGAAGTTGAAGGTGTCAACTGTTGCCTGCACCGGTGAATCTATCATAGAGATTGCGTTAATGCGCATGCCTCTACCGGTTACGCCTGTCTTAGAGCAAATGGTATATGTGCCGGGAGTTGTGATTTCGAAGGTTACCGGTACGAAAGTGGTACCCTGTACTTCGTAAGAACCGTCTTCAACGCCGTCTGCTACTAAAGTTGCCGTGGTTTCTTTAGCGGGAACGATTGCGCCTGTTCCGTCTAAAAGTGCAAGTCTTGACTTGTTGCTTCCGCCTGTGGAGGCAAACGCTACCGTCAAAGTACCGGTGTTTTGGAAGGTTACGGATAACGTACCTTTCTTAAGTTCGAAGCATCCGCCGGAAGAAGTTCTGTATTGGTCGCTGCCACCGAGGCTACCACCGAGTGTTAAAAATGCGTTTGCGCCTGTAAAGTAACCTGCAGTGAGTGCAGTCTTATCAGCAGGGGCTGCGCCGAGGGCTGCCGTCATAGTGTCAACAAGTTCTTGCATACTGAATGTGTTTTCGATAACACTTGCTTGAGCCGGAGCGTCGGTCATAGAGATTGCGTTGATACGCATGCCTCTGCCGGTTACGCCCGTCATGGAGCAGATTGTGTATGTGCCGGGAGCGGTAATTTCGAAGGTTACGGGAACGAAAGAGGTACCCTGTACTTCGTAAGAACCGTCTTCAACGCCGTCTGCTACTAAAGTTGCCGTGGTTTCTTTAGCGGGAACGATTGCGCCTGTTCCGTCTAAAAGTGCAAGTCTTGACTTGTTGCTTCCGCCTGTGGAGGCAAACGCTACCGTCAAAGTACCGGTGTTTTGGAAGGTTACGGATAACGTACCTTTCTTAAGTTCGAAGCATCCGCCGGAAGAAGTTCTATACTGGTCGCTGCCACCGAGGCTTCCGCCGAGGGTTAAGAATGCGTTTGCGCCTGTGAAGTATTCCGCTTTAAGTGCAGTTTTGTCTGCGGGAGCTGCGCCAAGGGCTGCGGTCATAGCTTCGATAAGTTCTGGCATGCTGAAGTTATTAACGATAGGTTCGGTAGAAGGAGCCTGTTTTTCGGTTACAGTGTAAGTAACTGTGGCTTCGGAAGTGGTTGCGGATTCCGATTTAGCATTCTTTTCCGTATAAGTGGCGGAAGCGGTAAGGTTTTCGCCTGCTACGGAAGTGTCCGGCTTAACGGTAAAGTCTACGTCCTTAGCGGAAACGGTTTTGGTCTTGCCGCTTTCGTAGGTTACCGTAAACTGCCAGGTTTCGGAAATTTCGTCGGAACCTTCTTCTTGAGTGGTCAAAGTGCCTTCTGCGGTTTCATCGAAGGTAAGGGTTAATACGTCGTCGAGAACGTAAACGGTTACGAAGGCTTTAAGTGTGTAGAAGGGTTGTACCGTAGAGGGTTTTTCCACCCAAATCTGGTATGCGCCGCCTTCGGTTATGGTTGCCTTGCCGCCCTCTAAGGCTACTTCTTCTTTACCTTTATAAAGGGAGGTGGTATAGCCGGTTGCAACGTCGTCTAAAAGGTTACCAAACTGGTCGGTCTGTTTTACCACTATAGCCGCCGTGTCGATTTCAACAGGGCTTGTTAAGTGATAAGTATCCTCTACGCCGTCCTTAAGCTGTACTGAAATACCGTCGTATTCTCTTGAACCTACGGTTACGTCATAGGTTGCGGTTTTGGTTTCGCCGTCATAGGTATAGGATACCTTGATTGTGTATTTGCCGGGTTGGAATTTGTTGTAACTGTCCGAATTGACTTCGTATTCGGATGCGGAAAGGGTTTTTATAGTTGGCGTATTGGAGTTAGCCATTTTGATTTCCGCGGTTACTTTAATTCCGTCGGCGGTAAATTCTTCACCTGTGAAAAATTCCGTTTTGGCATTTTCCACGTCGACAGAAACCGATTGCAACTTCGAAACAGTGGTCGAAATACCGCATGCGCTTAACATCATCGTCATGGCAAATACGGCAAGGACCGCTATTATTACTGATTGCTTTCTCATTTTCTTCTCCTTTACAATATTTTTTTAATTGTTATAATCTTTCCGATTGCTTTTTGCCGTTTAAGGCATTTTAAACTTTCGGTAATTACCTTAAAACGTATGATAACGGGCTTATAGCCCTACTTTTGTGAGGTTTTGAGTTTTAAATACTATTTAGCAAACTTCCTAAGTTCGGCATAGCACATAACCAAGGGGGCTACGCCTTTTGCGTCGTTTTTGACGACGGGTTCGGAAATATAGTATTCGTAAGTGCCGTCGCGCCGTAAATTGTCTTCGGGACCTAAGCCTGCAACGAGGCAGATTCCGCCGAGTTCTATATCGCCGCTATCTGTAACCTTTAAGTACCTATCGACAACCGATTCGTAAATCTTTTTGCCGATATTGCCGTATTCTTCGGGAACAACGCCAAGCCTTGCGCCCTTCATTAAAGCATAAGAAACCATTAAACTGCCGCTTGTTTCGGGGTAGTTGCCTTCCTTTTCAGGCTTGTCCACCACCTGATACAGCATGCCTGTTTTTTTGTCCACATATCCGCTTACGCCGACAAGCGCTTCTTTTAAGATTTTGCTGAGTTTTAAAACGGTTTGTCCGTCGTGGCAGAATTCGCATAAATCCGCCAAAGCAACCAAAAACCACCCGATAGAACGCAGCCAAAAACTTTTAGAAAGACCTTTCTCGTCCGCCCAAAAAGCGGTTTTGGAGCAGTCAACGCCGTGGTAATACAACTTTTTATCTTCGTCGTACATAATGGCACGCACGTTTTCTATCTGGGTTAAAACGTCCTTATAATCGCAACCGCCGAAAGCAGTTAAATATCTGCAATAAAAGGGTTGCGCCATGTAAATGCCGTCAAGCCAAATTTGATTTGGGTAAATCTTTTTGTGCCAGAAATTGCCTGTGTTTGTGCGGGGCTGATCTTTTAATTGGTCGTAAAGATTGAAAATCGCCTTTTTATACTTTTCGTCGCCGGTGGCTCCGTAAAGGTCGAAAAGCACCCTGCCTTCGTTGATATCGTCGAGATTGAACTTTTGCTTGTCGTAGGTTTTTATACTTCCGTCATCTTCTACGTAGTAGTCTACGTAATTTTTGACGAAATTAAAGTACTTATTTTCGCCCGTAATGATATAAAGCTCGTAAAGGGCGGACATCATGCAACCGTCAATGTAATTCCAGGACGGCTTTTTGCCCTTATTTATACTTTCAATGTTCCATAAAGGTCTTTCGGGCGTAGAATCGCTTATAAGTTTATCGATATAAGTTTGTATTCCGTACATACTCTACCCCCTTCTTATCTTTCCGATGTTTTCGGTTATAATTTCCTGTCCGCTGACGCCTTTAAAACTTAAATTTTTAAGGTTTAAGGCTTGTACGTTATTAAAATACATTCCTTTTTTGGAACACTTTTTAACGCCCGTCGCCATGGACGGCACACCGGATTTAGCGTCTTCTTTAAAGGTAAAACTTACGTTTTCCACTGTGATTTCGGAAATCGGCTGTTCGGGCAGCCCGTCGCAATATGCGGCGCAGACGTGACAGTTTTCGCAGACCATGTTTTTGAAACAGAATTTGCCAAGATAGGGCGTTCCGTCGTCTACGGGCAATTTTTCCCTTGACCAAACGTATTCGCTGTACCTGTCGGGATCGCAGCAGTAGTAGTACATATTGATAACTATAGGCGTTAAAACGTCCTGCATTTTAATGTTTTCAAACACTACGCCGTCGATAACCGCATACTTTCCTCTGCCACGGCGGGTTTTTATTCTTAGCCCGCGGTCGGTTGCCGAAAACAGACATTTATTGACGGTAAGATTTGTAACCCCTGCGGACATTTCACTGCCGAGAGTTATTGCTCCGTGTCCGTTTTCCATAAGGCAGTTACGGATTACGTGGCGGTTTGCCGGGCGTTTATATTTTTTTGCAATATAGCTTTTTCCCGATTTTATAGCGATACAGTCGTCACCTACGCTGAAATGACAGCCGATAATGTTTACCATATCGCAGGATTCGGGATCCAAACCGTCGGTGTTGGGGCTTATAGCCGGTGCCTTTACGGTTATACCGTAAAAGGATATATTACTGCTGAAATATGGGTGGAACTGCCACGAAGCTGCGTTTTGCCCCGTTACACCGTGGAAGGTAACGTTTTTACAATCGTTCAAAAACACCAAACGGGGTCTGCCGATTTTTCTTGCACGCACGTTTTCCCACCAGGTGGAATTTTGAGCGTTTCCGTCGATTATGCCCTCGCCTACTATCGCGACGTTACTAACACGGGCGCCGAAAATAAGCGCCTGGTGCATACATTTAGGAATACCTTCCCAGGAGCCGCACTGTAAATATCTATCCGAATACTCGTCTTTTATTTCGCCGGGGATTACGGGATAACGGGTTTCGTCCGTTACGCCTAAAAGAACGGCGCCCTCACATAATTCCAAAGTAATATCGCTTTTTAAAGTTATCGGCGCAGTAAGGTAAACGCCTTTTTTAAGTTGAAGCCTTCCGCCTTTCGGGAGGCAGTTTATAGCCGTCTGAAGGGCAGTCGTGTCGTCGGCTTTTCCGTCCCCTTTTGCGCCGAAAGCCTGTGCCGTAACGCAAACGGTCTCTTTTTCTGTGCGGAAAGGAAGGGTAAAATCATACCCTTCTATACCCAAAAGGTATTCCGTATCGGGGGTTAGGCCGAAAAGGGAAAACACGTTGGTGTTTGCGGTTTTTACGGCGGCCCCGTTAAGGGTTACCGTAAAGCTTTTATCACAGTAATAACTTAGGTCGTTATCCCACTCGAAACAAGCGGAACAACTTGAAGTGTATAGTAGTTTTATCATTTTATTTACCGTAATTAGTTTTTTTGCGGCGGACGGCAAAAACTATCAGATCCTTAATTCCTATAAATACAAGGTCGTAAATAAGATAGAAAAGTCCGAAAAGGAAGGGTTCTACGCCTAAAACCACGGTTTCGGGAGGTAGGCCCCTTGCCGTAATTATCCACAAATTTATATAGTGATAGGTGTAAACCACCAAAACAACCACTAAAAGAGCATAAGGAATGTTTACGAAAAAAGTCCAAAGCTTCTTTTTCGGAAGTAACATCCACTTGTCGTACTCACGATCGCTTGACTGGATAAACCTAAATAGATTGTTGGTAAGTAGGTCGGTTGCCATGCCGATTGCGATACCGAGTATTAAAATTATTGCGAATGTGTCCTCGACAAACATGCCGAGTCCCCAATAAAAGAAGAAACAGCATGCGCCTGCAAACCAATATTTTATGAAAAGCGCCTTTAAAAAACTCGGAACTTTAGATAAAAAGCCCTGTTTTACAAGGGATTTTTCCTCTTCCGGAATTTCCCCTGCATCTTTGTCGGCGTTAACAAGTCTATTTACGGCGTCGGTATTTAATTGATAGTAATTTTGAATTTCTTCTTTAGCGTCGTCCTTAGTTTTCTTTGCCATTTTTATTGGGATTTATATTCGTGAAAATGACTGTAACGCTAAATGCGGCGTTACAGTCAAAATATTATTCGTCTTCTCTTTCAATAGCGCCCATCTCGGTGTTATACTCAACGTTAACCGAAGTATTGATTTTAGCGAGCAGTTTGCCGATAAACGGTGCTAAGCCAAACGCCAAACTTGCAATACCGATAAGAATAACGTGCGCTATCAGCATGCCTTTAACGGTAAAAAGATATTTGTACTTTTCCTGGAATGAAGATGTGAAATATTTGTCGGCATTGTTGATATATATGCCGTCAATAAGTTGCGAACGGTATACAAAGTCGCAAGCGATAACCGCAATCATCATTACGAAGAATATTGCAAGCATTACGTAGTTGGGTTTGTGGCGGCGTGGATAAACGTTTATCATGCACACGAACCCCAAAATGGAAAATAGTACCGCAACAAATTGGCATATTCCCATATTTTCTTTGTTTATGTATGCGGTGGAGTTTGATACCGCCGTTAAATTAAGGGTATACACCAAAAGCGCAACTACGTATATAACCATAGCAATGTTATGGGGACGGCGTTTAAGTCCTACCATAAATTTGCGGAAAAATTCCTTAATCCAAGCGACAAAGGCGTTAGGTTTCTTTTTTGTATCGTCTTTTGCCGTTATTTCGCTATTTTGTTGCTCTTTTACGGTTTCTTCGGTTTCTAAAGAGACGGTTTCCGCCATTTCTGTTTTTTCTAATGATTCGTTCACGGTCTCCCTCCTATCTTATTGCGTTTGTGGTTTCTTTATCGAAGAAGTGCATACGGTCAAACCCGACTTTTACTACGTCGCCGAGTTTGTAATTTGCCCAGTAATGCAGTTTTGCAACCGCTTTTTTACTGCCTATATGTCCGTGCACCAAGGTGTTTTGTCCTAAATTTTCATTATTTGTAACGTTTAAAGTGATTTCACCGTTTTCAACGATGTTTTCGGGGCGAACGCCGAGGACTATTTCTTTACCCTCGTAATTAGCTAAAAGGCTACGCTGATTATCGTCCAAAGTTACGCTAAAGCCGTCCCCTAAAAGGGCGCCTTTTCCCACCTTTACGTCGAAAAAGTTCATTGGAGGAAGTCCTATAAAGCTTGCAACGAAAAGGTTGTTAGGGGTATCGTAAAGTTCTAACGGAGTTCCGATCTGCTGTACGTGCCCCATAGACATACAAACGATTCTGTCAGCCAAAGTAAGAGCTTCGGTCTGATCGTGAGTTACGTACAAAATAGTGGCCTTTAAACGTTTATGTAAAAGCAAAATTTCACGGCGCATTGCACCACGAAGTTTTGCGTCGAGGTTTGAAAGCGGTTCGTCAAACAAAAATACTTTGGGGTTACGGACGATTGCCCTGCCCATTGCAACCCTTTGGCGCTGTCCGCCGGAAAGTTGCTTAGGCTTTTTATTTAGCTGAGAAGTAAGCCCTAAAATTTCCGCCGCCGCCATAACCTTTTCGTGAATAACGTTTTTGTTTTCCTTTCTTAAAATAAGGGAAAACGCCATGTTTTCATAGACCGTCATGTGCCCGTAGAGAGCGTAGTTTTGGAAAACCATTGCCTCGTCCCTATCTTTTGGGGGCATTCTCGTAACGTCCACTCCGTCGATTATAAGGGTGCCGGAAGTTATATCTTCAAGACCTGCAACCATACGAAGGGTGGTGGACTTTCCACAGCCTGAAGGACCGACTAAAACGATAAATTCTCCATCATTTACGTCTAAGTTAAAGTCGTACACCGCTTGTACGTTGTTATCGTAAATTTTATCTAAATGTTGTAATTTAAGTTCTGCCATAATTTTCCTCGATTACTTAGCTCGGTTGTTCTTCGCCGATTGTTTTACGATAATCAGCCAAAATCTTGCTTCTTATAACGCCGATTATGCCGGCTGTTATAAGGATTACGCCCGAAGATATAAGATAGATTATAACACGGATAAACTGTGCGGTTTCCATAACCATTTGTTGGCTTTCAGCGGTAACCGGTGTTGCGTGCGCTTTTAAGGGATAATAAACTATCCTTAAAAGTTGAAGTGCACCGACAACTATTAAAGCTATGCCGTATGCGGGTTTATAGTTTTTAATGCCTTCCGAACATAAAAAGCAAGCTAGCATAAATATAAGATTATATATTACCGACATAAACATTGGAAACGAGTAATAATATCTTACGTTAGATTTATATATACTGACGAAATAGAAAACGTTTAATAAAATTGCCAAAATTGCAAGGCTTGAGGGCAATTTGTTTTTTGAAAAACGCATCCTGTCCTTTTTTATAGTAGCTGCGTCCATAATAACGTCCGTATTGTTTACGTTTTTCATAAAGCCGCCTCCCCGTTTAACAGTTCGTTTTCCTTTTTCATCAAAAGTTTTTTCCAAATTACGTTGAATATAAGAAGTCCCGCAACTATTATAAGTAGCGCCGATATAACGTAGCCTATATCAAAGCAAAAAGTGGAATCGCTATAAATTGTATTGTTCTTTTCACTGAATGCTTTTAACTCCTCGAAATCCACCAATAAATATTGCGCACGATAAATGCTAAGATTTATAATAGTAAATATCGCTGCGGCAATATTCGCCACGCTTATTAAGCCGGCGGATATGTAGTTACCTATGTAATATTTTCTTCTTGACTTGCTGCACGTTATGAAAAAGGTGAGCGAAATCAGGATTACGCCGACAGCAACGAACAAAAGTTGCGTATTAAAATCCTGCATATTGTAGAATATTTTTGCGCCTTTTACGTATTCAGCCGTTTCTTCGAAACCTGCTTCAACTAACTCTTCTTTTTCGAGATCGTATGCTTCATACAAAGTAACGTATATATTCGTCATTATAGACAGTGCGTAAATAAAATAGACAACGAATACCCCAATAAGAAGGAATGATAGTATCTTTTGAAATTTTAGTTGTGCCTTGAACATAGGTTCTCCTTTAATTTCCGTGAAGGTTAAAGGGCTTATCCCCTTCATATATTTTATAATTAGTAAAATTTAGGATTTTGCCGCTTTTTGTGGGGGAAGATTTCTTCCCCCACGTGCGGTAAGAACAAATATTAATTATTTGTTGATTTTGTTGTAATAAAGTTTAAGTCTTTCCCAAGCGCTGTTCTTGATTTCAAGATATCTTTCTGCGCCCCATTCGCCCTTAGTTACGGAAAGTGCGGTTGCACGGCTGGTAACTTCGGGGGTATTGGACATGCTGTAACCATTTGCAACGATGTCTAAAAGCATGTTGTACTGTTTCTTTTCCTGGCTGAATTTACCGCTGCTTGAAAGCTGAGTAAACGTGCTTATTGTGGTGTTTTCAGTGTTGGTGTGCGGTAAAACGGTAGGAACGGAAGTGTACCAAGCGTTTTCGGCGAGAGCGAGTTCGGGATGCTTAATGGTGCCGAGAGCGATAGCTGCGGAGAGTTTTGCAGCGCCTTCTTTACCTACTTCGTGAGTGCACTGATATTCGAAAGCCTGAGACTTAACGAAACTTAAAGTGGAGCCTAAATACCAACGAGCATAGTTGGTGTAGCTGCCGCTTCCCTTGGACCAAAGTTCTTCATAAGTTTTGTCGGAAATAACAGGCATCTGTTTGCCGTTGAAGTTGAAGGTTACATAGCTTCCGTCTGCATTGGTCTTAATGAAAGCGTCGGGACCGTAGGACATAAGGATCTGACCTTCTTCACTATACGCATAATCGATAAGTGCGAGTGCTGCGTTTAATTTGTCGGGGTTATCTTTAACGCCTTCTGCGGAGATTGCCCAACCATCAGTCTTAACGGAACGCCAAGATTCGGTGAATCTCATGTATTTTTCTTCTCCGTCATTCCATTTTGCAACGGGAACCATAGCAGCGCAGTATTTTTCGCCTTCCTGAAGTTTGGTCTGGTTGTAAACGGTCTGAGTCTGGCTGTAGTCGTAAGACATAAGACCAGCGTCTTTTTCAAGATAGGTATCGGATTTACCGGTACCGGTCATGATAATAAGACCTTCTTTGTACATTTGGTTCATCTTTTCCATAGCAACGTAGGTAGATTCGTCCTGACGAGCGTCATGAAGTTTACCATCGGTACCAACGTAAAGATAATCCTGTCTGGATTCTAAACCACGAACACCGAACAAAGTGCCTGCAAAGCGGAATAAGTCAACCTGACGTTGGTTGCTGCTGGTTTCACGAGAATAAAGACCGGAAATGGGGTTGCCGTCAACGTCGTTCTTGTTTGCAACTGCGCAGCGGAGGAGAGCTACCATTTCGTCAGCATCCCAGCAAGCGTTGTAGCCGAGGAAGAGGTCTGAACGTTTGGTTCCATAATATCCGTCATAAGTTTTGTCGATATAATCACGGAACATTGCAACAGCTTCTACACCGGTGATGGTGCCTGCTTCGTTCATCTTTTTGATGATGTTGAAGCCATCGTCGTCATAATTCTTGGTGATGGTGGTGGTTGCGGTGCCGTCAGCGTTTAAGGATTCTACTGCTACTTTGCCTTCTGTAGGCATGTAAGGAGTGTAAGCTGCGGTTGCTAAATTTCTTGTGTTAGCGTTTGTGTAAGCTTCTTCGCCGTCCAAAAGTTCCATAACCCAGTCAGCACGCATTAAGGGCATACGTTCGATATCGTTAACGCCGTCAAAGTAAGGCGAGAAGTAAATAGCGCCGTCAGCTACGTTACCGGTTACGGACAAACGAACGATGGGGTTAGCTTCGAGATATGCTTTGAAGTTAGGCATTTTGTCAAGATACTGAGCGATATTGACAACTTTGCCCGCAGGACCTGCTGCGTTCAATAAGTTAGCGGTACCGGATACCATATCTACGTCGCCGAGTTTTGCTTCCCAATAAGCCCATTCTTCACTTGCTTTTTTACCCTGATACTTGTCTTCGAATTCAACTTTGAGTTTCTTTTCGAGTTCTGCCCAAGTAGGTTTAAGGTCGCCGGTGTGATAGGTTTGACCGTCTGCCAAAGTAACGCCTTCGCCTGCTTTTGCAGCGCTGAAAGCAATACCTGTGTCTGCACTGTTGTAACCGGTTGCCATACGAAGAACGGTTCCGTCTGCATATTCGAGCTTAGGTGTGTTATCAGAACCGCTGCTACCCTGATCGGGGGGAGTACATGCTACGATAGAACAAGCTAATACTAAAGCGAGTACAATCGTAAGAAGTTTGAATTTTTTCATTTTTACCTCCATATATTTGCTATATTTTTCCGTTTTCACGGTTTAAGCCTTGATTGATTTTTAAGAGAATAGTGAAATAACTATCGCCAAATAAATTAGTTTGGGCGTCTGGATTACCACGGAGCTTTAGCTCCTTTGAGTGACGATATAAAATTACTCTTTGACGCCGCCCATATTTACGCCCTTTGCAAAGTATTTTTGAATAAAGGGGTATATGACTAAAATGGGGATTACCGCACATACGACGAGGGCGTAGATTGCGGAGTTTGGTGCGTAGTTTTTGCTCCACCCCGCCAAATACTCTGAGTCGGTTAGTTCGGTTAGCGTGTCGTGAATGAATACCTGCAGAGGAACTTCGTTACGGTTACTAATCATTTGGTTTGCCCAGTAGTAACCATTCCAACGGGAGATCGCAAAGAACAGTGCGACCGTTGCGATGGTGGATTTACTCATCGGTATGTAGACTTTAAATAAAACCTGCATTTCGGTTGCGCCGTCCACCCTTGCGGCCTCTTCGATTTCGGAAGGTACGCCTTCGAAAGCGTTACGAAGAAGTATAATGTTCATAGCAGCCATACCCATTGCGATAACTATGAGCCACTTATCGTCGGTAATACCTACGCCTTCAAAAACCTTTTGAGTTGCAAGGTAGTTTAAATACTGCGGTACGATACCTGCCGAAAACCACATAGTAAATACCAAGAAGAAGTTGAAGCCTTTTCTAAATAGCAATCTCTTTTTTGAAAGCGCATAACCGCCAAGGATTGCTACGCCAAGCGCCCAAATGGTACCGTAAAGGGTTAAAAACAGTGTGTTTGTGTAAGCGTTCCAGAACATGTTGTTACCAAACATGCTTGCAAAAGCTTCAAACTGTATGTCTTTTGGGAAAAGGATGACTTCGTTATACTCTACAGCATGTCTTCCGGATATTGCAGCCGAGATGGCGTACAAGAAGGGATACAGACAACAAATAGCGAATATCGTAAGGAAAACGTAACTTATAATTTTAAAAATCAGTTCGGATACTTCCAGTTTTCTTTTCATAATTCTCCTCCCTTAGTAAAGCGATACGTCTGACGCTTTTCTTGCTATTGTGTTTGCGCCTATAACGAGTAACATACCTACGACGTTATTAAGCATTTCCGCCGCAGATGCGATTCCCTGATCAGCGTTTTCAACACCTTTCCTTGCGGCAAAGGTGGAAACAACGTCTGCGGTTTCGTAGATTTCTACGTCATATAAAAGGATAACCTTTTCGTAGCCGATGCTAAGTAGGTGGCCGATACGGGTAATAAGCATTATTACTATCGTAGACAAAATGCAGGGAAGGACTACGTACCTCATTTGTGCCATTTTGCCTGCGCCGTCGATCTGTGCCGCCTCATAACTTGTCGGGCTTACGGCGATTATTGCGGCAAAGAATACTATGCTGTCATAACCTGCGGTTTCCCATATACCGCTTATTTGGTATATTGCCCTGAAATATTTCGGATCGTTTAAAAGGCCCGCTTTTGCCGCCTCATCCGAAATAATGCCTAATTTTGACAAAAATCTTGAAATAATACCCATGCCGGAAACGATATCGCTTTCTTTTACAAGCATTATTACAAGCGTGGTCATTATAACGGTGGACATAAATTTGGGAAGATAGGTCAAAACCTGATACACGCTACGCATAATGTTGGACTTAATTTCATTAAAGAAAAGCGCCAAAATTATGGGCATGGGGAAACCAAAGCAAAGCCCGTAGAAACTTAATAAGAAAGTGTTTCTGAAAGCACGCCAAAACTCCGGCGCCTCGGCACCGGTGAACATCAGTCTTAGGAAGTTACCAAGTCCGACGAAGTATTGATCGGCTACGTCTTTGCCGACTTCGGTCAACTTAAAGCAGCCCAAAAGCTCGTACATCGGGAAGTAACGCCAAAATAGGAACACCAAAAGCATGGGAACGAGCATTAGATAAAGTCGCCAATCTTTTAATATTGTCTTGAAAGTGTTCTTCCAATGGTGCTTTTCTACGTCGTCCCTTACGGCTTGTTCGGGGTCCATTACGTACTTTTGTGTTTTTTCATCGTAAATTATGTAGTTATCTATTGCTTTCGACATCAGATTCCTCCGCTACTACTTAATTTATAGTTGTATTTTTCTTATCTATATTTTTTATATTTTTTTCGTGTTATGATTTTGTAAGGCTGCAAATTTTTCGCATTTTTTTTAAAAAGTGAGCCTATAGGTCGGTTATTGAGACTTTTTAATAATCTTCGCTATCGTAATTCGTGTTTTGGACGGCACGGCTTCTTTCCTTTTGGGTTCTAAGTAGATACCCTTTTTGATCTTCGAAAAGCCCGTCCTGCTTTCTTGAAATAAGTACTATTATCAAAGTGATAACTAAACTTAATAAATCCGAACTTAACGTCGCTATAAAAAGCTGCCAAAGGTTTACGCCTTTTAATATCGAGAGCAAAACCGACCTTCCGATACAAACCGTCAGATATATTATTATCACGAAGATTCCGGAAAGGGTGAAACTGTCTCTTACCTTCTTCTTACCTAAAAAGTGGGTATATAAAAGGGATAAAAGTGCAAAGCAGTTACCGACCGAAAACCCGACGTACTGCAAAATATCGCCGTGAGAGGCAAGGCAGAAAACTATTCCGCCGAGCGCTAAATGTATCGCTGCTACAGCCCCCCAACGCATTATTACGAGCGCTGCCACCGTATACAGAAGGGAAACCGCAAAGTTTACGTTTATTAATTTATTTGATAAGGTTACCAAAACGCCTTCAAGCACCGTGAAAATTACCGCAAACACGATTAAATCCATCGCCTTATACTGCTTGAAAGAGAGATTTTTTTGTGCCATGAGAATATATCCCGTATAAGGTTTATTGCGGTTTTAGCATAAAACCGCAGATTGCCCCGGGGCAATCTTAATTAAGTTGTTGACATTTTTGAGTGGTTTTCGAAAATTATCAAGCCGTACGGTTTGTAAATCACCTGTTTTTATGCTATAATCTTCCAAAAAGCGGTCTTAGTTCGCTTTAAATTTTAACCGAGAGGCTTTTTATGAAAACCATTTATTGTACGCCGAATGATAATCTTCAGAAAGTTTTTGACGAGTTACAGCCGCACACCACCGTTTATCTTGGTAGCGGTAGATATTACGGAAAGTCTGTTCTTAAAGTCCCTTTCGTTACCATAATCGGTAGCGGTGATACGGTAATAACCTTTGACGATTACGCGCGTAGAACGGATGAAAACGGTGTCGAGATAGGAACGTTTCAAAGTTTTACCCTGTGCGTGACGTCTAGTAACGTTACTTTGAAAAACCTTACCGTGGAAAACACTGCGAGAAGTCCCGAAAAGTTAGGCCAAGAGGTTGCGCTTTCCGTTTACGGCAACAGATTTACCGCGGAAAACTGCAAGTTTTCTTCCACGCAGGACACCCTGTTTTTAGGGCCGCTGCCCGACGACCTTGTGGTAAGATACGACGGATTTTTGCCGGACTATTTAAGGTACTACGAGGGGCAAACCTATCAGAAGTTTATATCCTGTGAAATATCAGGCACGGTGGACTTCATTTTCGGCTGCGGCAACGCTTTGTTTTCTAAATGCGATATAATTTCCGTAAACGATAACCGTGATATAGGTTACGTTGCTGCGCCCGCACATCACCTAGCCTGCGACGTGGGATTCGTGTTTAACGAATGCCGACTAATCTCTCGTGATGCGCCGACCGTGTATCTTGCAAGGCCTTGGCGGGACTTTGGTAAAGCCGTTTATATAAACTGTAGTTACCAAGATCATATTGCAGATCAAGGATTTATAAATTGGAACGATACCTATCGTGAAAAAACCGCAAGGTTTTATGAATTCACGCCCGAAAAACTTTCCCGTCCCAAGTGGACACACACGCTTACAAAGAAGCAATCCGTGGAATTTTTAAATGCCGTCAAAAAGCATTTCGAGTTTTAACTTAACAAATTGTCTTAAGCGGAATTCTTTCCGCTTTTTTATTTTGCGAAAAATAATGATTAAACGAATTATTGAAGTTCGCAAGCGAACGACAAACCTTCAGGCTCTACGAGCCAGCTCCCTTTACACAAAGGAGCCAAACAAGGATTTAAAATAATTATTATAATTTCCTGGATTGCCGCGGAGCTAACGCTCCTCGCAATGACGGGGAAAATATAGCGATAACGGGCTTATAGGCGGACTTGTTTCTATTTTGTAAAATATTTTACTGCGTTGTTGTAGCAAATATCTTCCACTATTTTACCGACGAATTCCACATTATTCGGGTACTCACCGTTTTCGATAAGGGTACCTAATTTGTTACACAAAATTCTTCTGAAATACTCGTGGCGGGTGTAGGAAAGAAAACTTCTGCTATCCGTCAGCATACCGACAAATTTACTGATTAAACCCACCTGCATCAAGGATTCCATCTGCCTTGACATACCATCCTTTTGATCGTTGAACCACCAAGCGGAACCGAACTGAATTTTTCCGGTAATACCACCTTGCTGGAAACAGTTCATCATGGTTGCGATAACCTCGTTATCACGTGGGTTAAGGCAATAAAGTATGGTTTTGGGTAGTTGGTCGTTTATATCTAAATTATCAAGTATTTTGCCGAGTTTTTTTGCAAAAGGCTGATCCTCTATAGAGTCGAAACCGCAGTCGGGGCCGAGAGTCTTCATATAGCGTGTGGAGTTGTTCCTTAATGCGCCGATATGATACTGCTGTACCCATTTGTGTGCGTGGTACTGTTTGCCGAGGAATATAAGGACGTATCCTTTATATTTTTCAACTTCGGTTCGGGAAAGCCTTTCGCCCGAAAGCGCCTTTTTAAGAATTTGGTCAACTTCGGCTTCGGTTGCGTCTTCGTACATAACTACGTCAAGCGCATGGTCGGAGCAAACACAACCTACGCTGTCGAAGTAATCGATTCTATTTTTTAAAGCCTCGCACAAAGTCTTTATGCCGTCAATCTTTACGCCCGCAGCCTCTCCGAGACTTTCTATATAAGACCTAAACCAATCAAGTTCGATATTGATGGCTTTGTCGGGTCTGAATGCGGTCATGACCTCCGTTTTAAAGGTGGAATCTTCCTTTAAAAGTTTGTGCCATTTAAGGTCGTCGATAGGATCTTCGGTAGTGAAAATCTTTTTGACGTTACTCATTTCGATAAGTTTACGTGCGGTAAGTGTTTTTAACTTTTCGTTTGCTTTCACGTAAATCTTATCCGCCGTTTCCGGTGATAGAATATCATAGATACCGAAAAATCTTCTTAATTCGAGATGAGTCCAATGATATATGGGATTGCCGATGGTGTAAGGAATTACTTCGGCATACTTACGGAATTTTTCGACGTCGCTTTTGTCGCCCGTAATATAACTTTCGTCCACGCCGATTTCACGCATAAGGCGCCATTTGTAATGGTCTCCGCCAAGCCAAACTTCGGTTATGGAGCGGAATTTTTTATCTTCGTAAATTTCACGGCAACTTAAGTGACAGTGAAAGTCGAAAATGGGCATTTTTTCCGCATAATCGTGGTAAAGTGTCTTTGCGGTATCGTTATCGAGAATAAAATCTTTGTCTAAAAATTCCTTCATACTCCCTTCTTTACAGGGTTACGCCCGTCTTAAACAGGGCTATTTCCCTAGTGTTGTTTATTTCGTTTCTTGTTTTTTCACCGCTTGCAACCAAGCAAACGTAACTAATAAGCTCGTTTAATTTGTCCGTAAATTCCACACCTTCGGCAATGTCGCCAGCGTTAAAGTCAATCCAATTCTTCTTATTTTTGTAAAGTTCTGAATTGGTGGAAATTTTAACGGTTGGAACCATTCCGCCGAAAGGGGTTCCTCTACCCGTCGTGAACAGCACCATATGGCAGCCTGCGGCGGCTAAATTTGTAACCGCAACCATGTCGTTGCCCGGGCCGTTTAAAAGGTTAAGACCTCTTTCCAGAACACTTCCGCCGTCGAAAACAACCCCGTTAACGGTACTATAGCCCGACTTTTGGGTGCAGCCCAAGGATTTATCTTCTAAGGTTGTGATGCCGCCGGCTTTGTTTCCGGGCGACGGGTTTTCGTAACACGGTTGGTTGTTCGATGCGTAGTAATGCTTAAAGTTATTTATAAGTTTTACTATATCCGAAAAGGTGTCTTCGTCCTTTGCCCTTGCCATAAGCAGGGTTTCCGCACCGAACATTTCGGGGACTTCGGTTAAAACCGTAGTGCCGTTTATGGAAGCCATATAATCGGAAAATCTACCTAAAAGCGGGTTTGCGGTTATTCCGGACAAGCCGTCGGAACCTCCGCATTTCAGACCTATTTTAAGTTCATTTAGGCTCACCTTTTCACGCTTATCTTCTTTTGCAACAGCGTAAAGTTTTTCAAGGCGAATTACGCCTTCTTCTATTTCGTCCGAAACCTCTTGAGCGACTAAAAATGATACACGACTCTTATCAAAGTCCCCCAAAGTTTCTATAAATTGGTCCATGCGGTTGTTTTCGCAGCCCAGCCCGAGCACTAAAACGCCGCCTGCGTTCGGGTGTTTGACCATTTGTTGAAGCAGTCTTTTTGTTCTTTCGTGATCCTCGCCCACCTGCGAACAGCCGTAGGGGTGAGTAAATGCAAAAGCTCCGTCAATGCCTTCTAAATCGCCGTGAATTTTGTTGAAACGGTTTACGATTTCCTTTGCCTGTGCGTTTACGCAACCGACGGTAGGAATAACCCAAAGTTCGTTTCTTATGCCCACCTGCCCGTTTTTACGCCTGTAAGCGTTTACAAAAGGCGGGTTTTCTACGTGGCTTATGATGGGATTCGTAGGATTATATGAATATGAAAGTTCGCCGTCTAAATTTGTTTTAAGGTTGTGAAGGTGTACGTGCGCGCCGACCGTAATATCCTCGGTTGCGTGCCCGATTACTTCACCGTACTTTATAACCTTTTCACCTGCTTTTATAGGCTTTGTGGCAAACTTGTGTCCTCTTTTAATATCTTCCGAAAGGGTTACGCCCTCTATGGTTTCACCTTTTTTTAGGTCGCAAAGGGCAACCGAGACGTTATCGCTTTCGGCAATGTGTATGGATTTACGGGTAATCATGCTATACTTCCGTCAAGAAAATGCTTTAAAGCCGTCCTCATTCCGTTTACGCACATATCTTCTATGTAGCGTGCAACGAGTTTGACGTTTTCCTCTCCGTCAAGTTTGATTTGCCAGATATCTTCACGAGAAAGAGCGGCTTTTGCAATCGACGTATAGTCGGTGTTTTGCCAAACCTGTTTCCAAAATTCCAAAAATTCCGGATTGTCGCTAAGCTTAATATCTTCTTCACCGCGTTTTCCTTTGTAGAAAACGGTCATTGCAGAAAAAGAAAACAGTATGGTTTCGGGAACTTTGTTAAACTTTTCGATGTAATCGGCATAAGTGCCCAAAAGACGGGTTCTGAACTTCGTAGTGGAATTTAATGCGATAGACATGAGTTCATGTCTTATATACGGGTTTTCAAACCTTTCAAGCACGCTGCCACCGAACTTTTTACTTTCCGCTTCCGGAAGTTTGACGGTAGGTGCGATGGTTTCAAACATAAGTTTTTGGACGAACCTTTTTACGTCGGGATCGGTTACGCTTTCTCTTACGGTGTCGATACCGCACATATACGCAACCGGAACCATGCCCGTGTGTGCGCCGTTTAAAAGTTTAACCTTTCTTTCTTTATAAGGCTTGATATCGGGTACGAAAAGTACGTTAAGCCCCGTTTTGTCCGCAGGAAGAACCTTTTGAATCGTTGGCTCCTCTTTTAAAACCCATAAGTGGAAGGCTTCGGCCTTTACAACGTTGTTGTCGATAAAGCCCGTTTCTTCGTAGATTTCCGAAACAGTGTCTTTCGGGAAGCCCGGAACGATTCTGTCAACCAAAGTATCGGTATAATGGTTTGCGGATGTTAGCCATTCGTCAAATTTTTTGTCGTTATATACAGTAGCCGAAAGTTTTAATAAAATCTTTTTAAGTTCCGTACCGTTGTTATCGATAAGTTCGCACGGGATTATGCAAAGTCCTTTTTCAAAATCTCCGTTAAAGTGAAGGTATCTTGCATGAAGTAAGGAAAGAAGTTTTCCGGGGAAAGATTTCGGACAGACGGTAAAGTCTGTGTCTGTTTCGTCAAAGGCAATACCCGCCTCCGTCGTGTTGGAAATTATAACCTGTAAATCCTCGCTTTCGGCGTACTTTAAATACTCTTCATATTGGGTGAAAGGATTGATAAAGTCGCCCAATAGGTCGATTATTTGCCTTGTTTTTACTTTTTCGCCATCAATAAGACCTTCAAGACAAATGGTGTAAAGTCCGTCCTGTTTGCGAAGTTCTTCAACCCTACCGAAAGGCATGGGCTGCACGACTACGACGTTTGAATTTATTGCGCCTTTATCGTTAAGGTCCTGCAAAATCCATTCCACGAAAGCCCTTAAAAAGTTGCCTTCGCCGAACTGCATTATTTTAATTGGTCTTTTTGTCGTTTTGTAATTTTCAGCGTTTAATTGCAACATAATTACTCCTGCAAATTCGTACCGTAAAGTCTAAAATTTGAAAACTATTGATTGATGGTTTCGATTACTTCTTCGGTTTCCTTGTCGAACACGTATACGTTTTTATAGGGAATTGCGAAAGTAAAGGAAGAATCAATTTTCGGCGTGTCGTGCGGGTCAACTTTTAATATGGATTTAATGCCGTTTATATCGGCGTATACATTGGTGTTGTCCCCTAAAAGTTCGGTAAGTTCCACGGTGGAATTTAATACGTATGCATCAGTTTCCTCGCCGTTGGATAGTTTAATGGATTCCGGACGGAAGCCGAAAATCATTTCTTTGTCCTGATATTTTTGTAAAGTTTCTTTTGATAAAACTTTCGAAATGTCAAGTTCGTTGCCGTTAAAAGTGAATTTTTCGTTTTTAACCGTGCCGGTTATAAAGTTCATCGGGGGCTCCCCAATAAAGCCTGCGACGAAAACGTTTACCGGTTTAAAATACAGTTCGTAAGGGGTGCCGACCTGCTGAATATAGCCGTCTTTCATAACGACTATTCTGTCCGCCATTGTCATAGCCTCGGTTTGGTCGTGGGTTACGTAAATGGTGGTAGCGCCGGTTGCGCGGTGAATCTGAGTTATCTCGGAACGCATGGTAACACGCTGTTTTGCGTCGAGGTTTGATAAAGGTTCGTCCATTAAAAAGACGCCGACCTTTCTTATTATTGCACGGCCGACCGCAACCCTTTGGCGTTGACCGCCGGAGAGTGCACGGGGTTTTCTGTCAAGATAATCGGTAAGACCGAGAATTTCCGCCGTAGCTTTAACCCTTTCTTCGATAACGTCCTCGTCAATGCCTTGTAAGGTAAGACTAAACGCCAGGTTATCGTATACCGACATATGCGGATATAAGGCGTAACTTTGGAAAACCATTGCTATTCCCCTTTCCCTGGGTCCCTTGTCGTTGCAATATTCGCCGTCTATGTAAAAATCGCCTTTACTGATTTGCTCTAAACCTGCGATCATACGAAGGGTGGTGGACTTTCCGCAACCGGAAGGCCCTACGAAAACGATAAACTCACCTTTTTCGATTTCAAGGTTGAAGTTATGTACGGCGTGGAAACCGTTGGGGTATATTTTGTTTATGTCTTTCAAAGCAAGATATGACATGATTTTCTCTCTCTCGGTTTATTTTATTGTTATAGTATAAAACGATTGGGTCTTAAATTATTTGAGTTCGGAATTTTTTATTCCGTCCATATCGGTAAAGGTCTGGTTTTCACCGCACATGCCCCAAATAAAGGTGTATCCTCTTGTGCCGACGCCGCTATGAATGGACCAACTCGGCGAAATAACCGCCTGTTCGTTGTGCATCATAATGTGTCTCGTTTCTTCTTTCGTGCCCATAAGGTGAACGACGAAATCTTCGGGACCTAAGCCAAAGTAAAGATATACTTCCATACGTCTTTCGTGGGTGTGGCAAGGCATTGTGTTCCAAACGCTTGTGGGGTCGAGTTCGGTCATACCCATAACGAGTTGACAGGATTTGCATACTGCCGGATGAACGTATTGGTTTATTACCCTTTTGTTTACGTTTTCAGCCTCTCCGCAAGCAACGTGATTTGCCTTTTCCTTGGTTATGATAACCGTTTCGTATTTGTGGTGAGCAGGGGCGGAATTTATATAAAATTTAGCGGGATTAGATTTGTCCAAAGAAGTGAACAAAACCTCTTTCGTGCCCATGCCTACGTATAAACCGTCTGTTTTATCTAACGTGTAAGCCTTTCCGTCAAGGATAACTTCCCCTTTGCCGCCGATATTTATTATACCCATTTCCCTTCTTTCGAGGAAATAGTCGGAACCTAATTCCTTTGTAGCCTCAAGTGCGAGTTTTTCATCGACCGGCATTGCGCCGCCTGCGATTATTCTGTCCTGATGGGAATAGGTCAATAAAATCTGATCTTTATCGAAAACCTTTTCTATAAGATATTTACTGCGTAACTCTTCCGTGTCGTAATGCTTACTGTCGTCGGGATGATTAGCATATCTGATATCTAATTTCATATTTAATTATAAACCTCACAAACTACTTAACTTTTTATAAATGAAATCTACCGCAAACGGAATATCTTCGCCTGTCGTTCCTTCCAAAACGAGTTTTGCGGAAGGATTATATGACGCGATAAAGCCTAAAATTTTGTCGTAGTCGAAAATTCCCTTTCCGACCCCGCATTGACGAAGTTTTCCGTCTTCTATAACGCAGTCTTTAATGTGGAAAACACGGATTTTGTTGCCAAAGGTTTTTAAGCCGTGTTTTAGAATTTCATACCTATCGTCAATATTCGATATATCCAAATAATTATATAAGTCGAAAATAATGCCGATATTGTCCGCACCGATTTTTTCGGTTGCAAATTTCAGTCTGTCAACGTCGTATAAAACGTGACCGTAGGCGCCTTCCATGCCGATATACGCACCGTAGCTTTGGGCTGTTTTTGAAAGCCTTGTAAAAACTTCCGTAACCCTATTAAGCGCTCTTTCCGTGCGATTTTCGGGATTATAGGTCCACTTATCGTCGTTATAAGAGCCGGATTCCGACCCCACGATATCGCAACCTAAATACTTAGTTAGCCTAAGATAATCTTCAAAAACGGCAATACCGTTTTCCACCTTTTCGGGATTGGAATGAACGGGGTTAAAGTAGGCGCCGATGAGTGCTACCTTTTTATTTTCACGCTTAAAAACGTCGGAAAATTTTTCGGCACGCTCCTTTGTTATAGAGCCCGGTTGATACTTTACGTCTTCTAAACACTTGTATGCGACGAGTTGTACGCCGGAAAGCTTGTAGGCGTTAAGGCTTTTAACGATATTCTCTTCGCCGAAAACCTTTAAATCGTGCGCCCTTATGTATAATTCCATGTTTTAACTTTTACTATCTTTGAACACGACCGGAAGCGTCGCCGTTCATTAAGGTTTCGACTTCCTTTTCGGAAACCAAATTGAAGTCGCCGGGGATAGTGTGTTTAAGCGCACTTGCAGCAACCGCAAATTCAAGCGCTTTTTTGAAGTCGCCGTACTTTAACATTCCGTGGATAAAACCGCCGGAGAAGCTGTCGCCGCCGCCTACACGGTCAACGATACGGACTTCGTATTTTTTGGAACGGTAGAATTCCTTGCCGTCGTAAGCTAAAGCGCTCCAACCGTTGTCGCTTGCCGAATAAGATTCACGAAGGCTTGTAGCGATATATTTAAAGCCGAAAGTCTCCTTCATTTTTTCGAAAATGTCTTTATAGCCTTGAAGTTCGAGGTCGCCGCTTAAAACGTCGGTCTTGCCCGGTTTAAAGCCGAGGCACTTTTCGGCGTCTTCTTCGTTACCGATACAAACGTCCACGTACTGCATAAGTTTTGTCATGCAAGCTTTAGCCTCGTCGGGCGTCCAAAGTTTTTTGCGGTAATTTAAGTCGCATGAAACGGTTACGCCGTGTTTTTTAGCGGCAATAAGGGCGGCTTCGGTAAGTTTTTGAGCTTCCTTTCCGAGTGCCGGTGTAATACCCGTGAAGTGGAACCAGGTAGCCCCTTCGAAGATTTTATCAAAGTCGAATTCTTCGGCTTTTGCTTCGGCTATTGCGCTGTTCGCTCTGTCGTATATAACCTTGGAAGGACGCATGGAAGCGCCGGTTTCCAAGAAGTAAATGCCAACTCTATTTCCGCCGCGAACTATGTAGTCGGTGTTTACGCCCATTTGACGCAAACTGTTTACCGCACATTGTCCTATTTCGTGCGTAGGAAGTTTGGTTACAAAGTATGACTGCTCGCCATAGTTAGCGAGTGAGACGGCTACGTTAGCCTCTCCGCCGCCGTAAACCACGTCGAAGTTGTCGCTTTGTACAAATCTTTTATATCCGTTTGTGGAAAGACGAAGCATGATTTCGCCCATTGTAACTATCTTTGCCATAATTTGTCCCCTTTTACTTTAATTAGGTAATTTCATATAGGAAAGTTTTAAAATTTGTTTTAAAACCGAACGTTCTTTTTGCCTTGTAACTGCCTTCGATTATTTGCTTTGGACGAGGTGAACGGCAAAACCGCCGAACTCGTCTTTAAGATATGCTAAGGTTAATCTTTCGCCGTCATATTTAAAGGAAGTCTCGTCGACGGCGAAGCCTTTGAGGCCGAGTTGGTAAACCGCACGCTTTACGTTTGGTGTGGAAATTGCGATATGACCGTACTTTCCGCGACCGTTCTTCTTCATAACTTCAACCAAAGTACCCGCAAACACGCTGCTGTTGCCCTCTTTTTTTGTAAAGCCGAAAGCGGTTTCGAAAAGTTCTGCAACCTTGATAGCTTCTTCCGCACACTCGGCGTTGATACCGATATGCGCAAGTTTGAAGTCAAGCATTTTGGTTACTGCGGATTTACATAAAGCAGTGATTTCTTCCCAAGCGCCTGCCTTTACAAGCTTATCGGGAACTATCCAACTTCCGCCGCAGCAAAGAATCTTGGGATTAAGTAGGTATGCGTTTAAGTTGTTTTCGTTTATACCGCCCGTAGGCATAAATACCATTTGAGAATAAGGTGCGGAAACGGCTTTTATATAAGCAAGGCCGCCTGCTTGTTCGGCAGGGAAAAACTTTACGAAATTAAGGCCGAGTTCCATTGCCTGTTCTATCTGACTGCCGTTTGCTACCCCGGGTACGAAGGGTACGCCGAGATCTAAACAGTGTTTTACGACCTTGGGGTTAAGCCCCGGAGCCACACAGAATTTAGCGCCTGCTTTTACGGCTTTATCTACCTGTTCTATGGTAAGCACGGTTCCTGCGCCGACGAGCATGTCGGGATAGGCGTTTACCATTGCGGCAATTACCTTGTCGGCACCTTCGGCACGGAAGGTTACTTCCGCACAGCGTATGCCGCCGTCGTATAAAGCCTTTGCCAAGTTTACGGCGTCGTCTGTATTTTCAAGTTTTATTACGGGGACTATACCCGTGCATTCGAATAAACTTAACACCTCTTTCTGAGTCATAATTTCACCTGTCTTTTATAGTTATCGGCAATACTTTCAGGCACGCAATGCGCCTTAACACAATATGCCTTAATATATAATAATTTTAGTGTCCATTCCGATTATAACATTACAGGCGCTTTAAAGTACATATCAAATAACGGCTTAAATATGCACAAAAAGGATATTTTTGTAAATTTTCACGACCGCGTTCGCCATTTTTCGCAGCCTTTTATTTTTGAATTTTAACCATACTTTTTTGTCTGATTTTGTCATAATTACCTAAAAGGTCGACTTTTGGGGGTTATGTGCGTTTTTGACCGATTATCGCAAAAAAAGTGCGGAATTTTGGCTTTTACTTTAATAAAATCGTCCGAAACGGTTTTTTCGAAAGGTTTTCGGCATCAAAAAAACGGCAGCCGATTTGGTGCCGTTTTTTACTAACATTATCGAGTTTGCTATGCAAATTTTTGCTTTTAACAGCCGTTTAATCTGCCCAAAAAAGCCGATTATCTGCCGAGCCAACCGCCGTCAACCGCAATGGTAAAGCCGTTTACGTAGTCGCTTGCGGACGACGCCAAAAATACAGCGGCACCCATGATGTCGTCGGGCGTGCCCCAACGGCCTGCGGGGATTCTTTCCAAAATGGCTTCGCTTCTGTCGGCGTCCTGACGGAGGGCTTTGGTGTTGTTGGTTGCCATATAGCCCGGTGCGATTGCGTTTACGTTAATGCCGTATTTAGCCCATTCGTTAGCCATGGACATGGTAATACCCTTAACCGCGGACTTGGAAGCTGTGTAGCTGGGAACCCTTATGCCGCCTTGATATGAAAGCATACTTGCAACGGAAATAATCTTGCCGCCGCTTTGCTGTTTAACAAATTGTTTTGCAACTGCCTGAGAGAAGAAAAATACGGTTTTTGCGTTTACTGCCATTACACTGTCCCAACTTGCTTCGCTGAAGTCGATACAGTCCTCTCTTTTGATGATGCCGGCATTGTTTACCAAAATATCAACGTGGCCGAAGTCTTCAATCGTCTTTTGAATAATGCGGTCGATAGGCTCTAAGGTCATCAAATTTTCCGTCATAAAATGGAAATTTTCTTCGCCGAGCATTTCCTGCGTTGCGGTGCTTGGTACTACGGATACGCCCATAACTTTTGCGCCGGCTTCTACGAAAGCTTTGCAAAAACCTTGACCGAGACCGGTGTCGCTACCCGTTACGATTGCTACTTTACCACTGAGACTGAATTTGTCTAAAATCATTATTTTCTCCTTCTTGTTGATAATTTTCTACTATAATGATAGCCCGAAATCAAAAAACAAGCAATATAAAATACGATGAGATTTATGCACAAAACGGATATTCGGGTTTGAATTTTACGTCGGGTTTCGACAAAGAATTATTAAAAAAACTTTTCGTCCGGATTGCTTTAAAAAATTCCTATAGATCGGAAAATTACGATAGTGATAAACAGTGTAACCGACGAAAGCAGCGTGGTCCATACGACAAGTTGGCCGGCTAGATCGCCGTCGCAATTCATTTCCCGTGCCATGATTGCGCTCGATACCGCAACGGGGGTTCCGAAAAGGGCTATGTACGCCGCAAACGAGCCTCCGCCAAGGTTCGGAAGGATCAAAAGCGCTAAGCCGAGCGCTATCAAAGGGACGATTACCGTACGCATTACGGTGCCGAAAATTATCGGCTTTTTAAGGCGTGAGATTGCGGAAAATTCAAACTGTCCGCCCAAAACGATGAGCGCAAACGGGGTTGCCGCCGAACCTATATAGTTAAGCGCCGTAAACAAAAATTTGAAATTGCTTAGTCTGAACGAAAGGCCAATGGAATCAAAAAGACTGCGGATTGCAAGACACCAAAGTCCCGCAAGCACACCGATTATAAGCGGGTTTTTAACAATGCCAAGTAGAACTTTTTTTACGTCGGCCTTGCCGCTTTCGCCTTTAGGTGAGCCGTTAAAGACAGACAAAATAATTACCGCAAGAATGTTGAAAACGGGAATCGAAAAGGCAGACAACACGCTTGCCGAGGCGGCGCCTTCCACACCGAAAAGTTGGGTGGCAAGGGGTATGCCGATTATTGCATAGTTGGAACGGAAAACCGCCTGGATAAGAACACCCCTTTGAGCGTTGTCCTTTGTAAACGCCATACACACCGGTACCGCAAGCAAAAAAAGTAAAACAACCATCGCTACGCCGTACAATACGAAAGTCCAATTTATTTCGGAAAAATTTTGTATTGCGTAAACGTTGTTGAATAGTAGCACCGGCAAAAGCAATTTAAAGGTAAGTTTATTGCCGACGCTTAAAAAATTTTCGTTTACGAGTTTTATTTTTTTAAGCGCCCAGCCGATAAATACCATAAGTATTATCGGCAGTACTGCGTTTGCGGAAAACAATAAGTCGTTCATATATAAAAAACACTCCGTTAACGGGCATATAGGCCCACTTTTTATTGAGATAAAAGAGAATAGAGAAAAGTGAAAAAAGTGGATTTAGGGTAATTATAGTAGTTTGCAAAGCGACAAATCCACTCTTCGACACTCAAAACTCAAAAGGCGCCGTTTTTAGCCGATAACGGGCTTATAGCCTAACTTTTTACAATCAGCGGGAAGTTTCGAAGTCGCTGAGGCGTTTTTCAAAATCCTTGCCGCCAAAATAAGGGGCAAGGTATTTTTCGGTGTTTCGGCACATTTTAACGAAAAGGGTTTTTGCTTCCTCCGTAGTAAGAGTACCTAATAGCGGCTGATTTATAAATGCAAGAAAGATTTTTTCGAGATTTCTTTCCTTTATTCCTTCGTAGGTTAAATCTATATTAAGACAGTTTCTGTACACAAGGTTTAGTACCGCGGTCGGCAGCGGCTTTGCGGTTATCGGGCGTATTGAATCGTTTGAAAATACGCAGTTTGTTTCCACGATAGAGCCGAGCGGAAGCTGTGGCATTTGTCCGAGGTTCGGCATATTTACGTTCGTTACGACGGTGTTAAACCCAAGCAGTGCTTTGATAAGCGCAACCCCTTCTTCGTCCGAACTTTTAAGTTCGAACTTCTTTTTGCCTTCCGCCATTAAAATCGTTTCTTCGATTTGCTCTTTTTGGCGTGCTTCTCTAAAGTCCACCGTAGTCAAACCGTACTTCCAATCGGTAACGGTTTTAGGTTCCTTTAAATACCAGGTGTTAGGCATGAATTCCACCAAATGCCGATCTCCCGCCGCCCCCAAAGCGCCGTACTTACGGTATAGGTCCATTTTAACCTTGTTGCCGTACGCAAAAGTGTCATATTTAAATTGGAAGCGGTCGCCACGTTCGAAATAACCTTCCTCGTAATACTTTTCCATAAATGCGGGAATAAGGCTTAAAAGGTCGATGTTTTGGTAGCGGGCTTCGGTTATCCAGGTAAAATGGTTGATGCCGGAAGCGTCGGTAAAAATATCCTTTCTTGAAACGGAAATTCCTTTTACCTCTCTTAAAACAAGGGTTAAAAATTCCTGTGCATGGAAAACCTCATGACAGCAACCGAAGGCTTTAATTTCCGGAAAAACGTCGTAAAGGGCTTTGGTGCAGATGCTCATGGGGTTGGTGTAGTTTATAACCCAGGCGTTTGGACAGATTTTCTTTATCTTCTTCGCAAATTCCTCATAGATAGGAACGGTTCGCATTGCCCTTAAAACTCCGCCCGGGCCTACGGTATCGCCTACCGATTGATATACGCCGTAGTTTTCGGGTTCGTGCACGTCGCTGCGCATTTCTTCGAAGTTGCCTGGAAGAATCGAGATTATTACAAAGTCCGCACCGGAAAGTGCGGTTTCCAAATTTTCGCTTACCGTGTAATCAAAATGAGACACGCACGCCTTATCCGCATTTATATATGCGCCGATTTTTGCGTTTCTTTCCGCAGCCTCTCGGTCGATATCGTATAAGGCAATTTCACCCGTCAAGCCGCTTGTAAGCGCCAAGTCGGACATAAATACCCTTGCCCAATTTTTGGAACCGCCGCCGATATAACAAATTTTTATTTTTTTCATGCGAACCTCTACTATATTATGCTTTTTATTTTGAAATGATTTTTTTGAGTTTAATTAGGGTTTTCGGGAATGTTATCACCGTTGCCGCCGTCGCCTGCGGTTTCTTCCGTAACGCTATCGTTTTCGTCGGCGGGTGTTTCGTCTTCGATGCTGTCTTCGGTTGTTTCGTTCTCGGAATCGACGCCTTGCATCCAATAATTTTCGCCGTACAGTGCGGTGTATTCGGAATTATCGTCCTCGTCTTCTTTTTTTGCTTCTTGACGGCCTTTTTTAACGATTACGAAAATTACAACGGCAACGGCTACTATTGCCAAAACCACTATCCCGATTATAGCGGCAAGCCATTTCGTGGTGCCGAAAAGGTATTCCTTAAAAGTAGGCGTGCGTGGATTTACTACACCCGCAAAAATCACGTCGCCGTCCCCGAAAGCCACGAAAACCGCGGTCATTTGATCGAATTGCGGCAAAAACGCGCGGCTGTAGCTTGCCGTACTTTCGCTGTTGTAGGTTACGGGGTTGCCGTAAACGGCGCCGCTTTCAAGGTCGTTTAAAGTTACCTTTTTCTTTAAAACGTATCTGCCGTTTTTGTATTTTGTAAAGTCTTCCGCCCCGCAGGCGTAAATTGTAACCTGCCCTTCTCTTTTGCCGCCACGCCAATTTACGACCGAGGTTTTGCCGTCAAAGTATTTTGAGATTTCCGCCGCTTTTTCGGCTGTAGCGTCGGCGTCGTCAAAACTAAGGTTAAAAGAATATGAGCCGTCATTTGTCAAAGTTATATCCGTAATTACGATACCGCTGTTTGTGCCGTCGCTATAATAAAGCGAGGTCAAAAGTTGCCCGTTTGGGCCGATAACCGTCTTATAGGCCGACTTATCGGGATTGCCGATTGTTGAGTTATCAACTGATTCGTTATGCGTATCGTGCTTTATTTTGCCGCTTCCGTTTAAAATTGCGTAGGAAGATTTTTCCTTTTCAGAGTACAATTTTTCGTCGCCGAGACGGTATATGAAAACCTCGTTATCGCCGTACATATTGCCGTAATTTACGGTGGAAGGGCCAAGGTCCGCTCCGATATAGCCGTTTTTTTCGTTTACCCTGTAAACGACTATGCCCGATGAAGAAAGTCCGCCGTCTGCCAAACTGCTATCTTTAGAGCGGGCCTCTATCATAAAATATTCGCCTGTTTTATAGTAATCGTTTAAAACGAGTTTTACCGCCTTAACCTTGCTATCCGAAGTTACGGGATATAAAGTGTAGGCGCCGCTTTTTTCGGCAGGGATAATAGCGCCGTCATTCAGCCAACCGAGACGATATCGTGTGTAAGTAAGGGGCATAGACGGTAAAATGCTTATTCCGCCCATAATGTCGAGTTCGCCGACGGGTTCGTCTTCTCCCGCATAGGGGTAATAGTCTGCAATGCCGGTATCGTGCATGAGTTCGTGGCATATTGCGCCGCAGGAAAACAGTTTTTCGTCGTTTTCGTCCGTTATACTGTGTTCCGTGATTTTCGATGATCTGAAAACAGTGTAATTATCAGCCGCCTTTGCGTTTATATAACACGGAAGAAAATCAAGTGCGGATAGCTCGTAATCCCCGGGTATATAGTAATCGTTTTTAAGTTTTTGCTCGTTATAAACTGTCAGGTTGCTTCTGTGTTCCCATAATATTTCATCCCAACCGCCGCTACTTTGAGTGTCGCCAAAGATTATTACAAGTCCGTCAACAAGTCCGTTATTATCGCCGTCGAGGTTTAGGGTTGTTTCGGAAAGCCCTTTTATAACGCTTCTTATTAATGACTGTTCACGCAAAAGTCGGTCTATATGCCGTTTAACGCCACTTTTTTCCGACGGACAAGGATTATTTTCCAGGTCGAAATATCTGTTGTCGTAACCGTTTTCATTTGCTTCTTTATAGCCATTGACGGTGGTTATATATTTTGGCATATAGTAACTTTGCGGTTCGTCTAAAACTATAGGCGTGTCGGTAAGAAGGGTAAAATCGGTAAGATATTTTCCGTTTGATGCCTCTAAAAAATAGTTTTTAACGCTTTGCGGAGAGAATTTTAAAGTCTTCATAAGAAGGTCGTTAAAATCTTCAGAAAAAGCATCTTCAGTTTGGTCGGAAAATTTTACGGTTATAACGCCGTATTGTTTTGCGGCAGTTTCGGTGTCCGCATCCGCCTCGGCATATAACGGCTTTTCGGAGCGCCCCGATTTAGCCATCGCAAAAGCGGGAGCTATCGAAAGCGAACCCGCAAAAATTACCAAAAACAGAGAAAATATTGTAAAAAAACTTAAAAACTTTTTCATAATCACATTATACACTACCTTTGGAATTTAAGCAATAGATTTGAATTTTAAATTTTTGTCATTATGCGACATTTATAAGCAATATTATATCTTTTACCTCTTCTAATTTGTGGTAACGTATAATTACTATGAAAAACAATTTATTTAAAAACTTTATTGCCTATCCGATTTATTTTTTAATCTTTTGCGCGCTTAACTCGGTTTATGGTGGAGCGCCATTTTCCTGCGGGGCTTTTATCGGGCTTTTGTTTACGGGGGCGCCGCTTGCGCTTACGGCAGTTACCTTTCTTCTGTCATTTTTGGTGTACAAAAGTTGGTTTTATATAATCTTCGGGGCGGTTTTCGGCGGGTTTCTCACGCTCGTATTTTTCTTATATAGGCGTAAACGAAAACAAATCGGAGCTGAAATAATACTGTACGTATTTTTGGGACTTGTGCCTTACATACTTACGAACTTTCCCGAAAAAGCGGTAGAAAAGTTAGTCTATATGTCGATTATCGCCGTATTTTCGATTGTGTCGCAGGTTGCGTTAAACGCAGTTTTGCGTAAAAAATTAAGCCGAAACGTTACCGCATACGATGGACTTTCGGTAATTGCATTTTTCGTTTTTACCTCGGTTGGGCTTATAAATCTTTTTTCGGTAGAAGTATACAGACCGCTTGCGGTGGCAGTTTTCGTACTACTATCGAGATATTACAAAAATAACACTTCCTTAATAGTCGGGGCTTCCTGCGCGCTGCCGCTTGTTATAACCACGGGTAGCTACGAGTATCTTGCGGGCTTCTTGCTTTTTTGCGGGGTTTACGCTCTTTTAAGAAATTCCCCTTCGATTGCGATTTCCATAGGGCTTTGCCTTGCGGAACTTATTTGCGGGCTGTATCTTAAATTTTACGGCGAATACGGCTATATAAACGCCGTGCCGGTGCTTGCGGTGCTGTTTTTGACTTCCTTAATATCAAAAAGCAGAATGGAAAGCATCTCTCAAAAATACAATTTCGATCCAAACAGTGCCCTAATACGCTCGGTAATAAACCGAAACAGGCTGGATACTTCGGCAAGGCTTTACGATATTTCCAATGTATTTTTTCAGATGCAGGACGCATTTTCAAACCTTAAAAAATGCACGGAAAGCACCGACGTTTTGGTGGAAAAAATGGTGGACGAGGTGCTTTACAATATGTGTTCTAACTGCCAACTCGAACAAAGGTGCATAAAAAGAAATGCGCCGAAATACGATTTGATTGAAAAAATAATCCGAATAGGCATCGCAAAAGGACGGGTTACAATCGTGGATCTACCACGGGATTTTACCGACGTTTGCGGGTACCCGAACAGTGCGATTTTTGAAGTTAACAGGCTTATAGGCTCATATTGTGAATATATTAAGAACGCGGAAAGCGGAGATAAGTCAAAGGAAATTTTAAGCCTGCAGTCCTCCGGCGTTGCCGGGGTTTTGAAGGGTCTTGCCTTTTCCCTTTCGAAAACTTCCCAAGAAAACAAGGCGGAAGAAAAACGAATTTTAAAAGCGCTTTCCAAAAAAGGGGTAAAGTGCGACGGGGCGCTTTGCTTCGGCGAGGGAAAGGACACTGAAATCGAAGTGATATTTCCATCCGAATACTTTGCGGAATCGGACGTCGGCGGAATTTTGTCCGAGGCCTTTAATACGAGGCTGGCGGTTACTCGGGCGGAAGCGGTTGCAAACGGCGTAACCGCAGTTACCCTTAAATTTGCGCCCGCACTCGATGCGGTTTTCGGAATCGGCAAGGTTACGAAAACCAACTCCCCTGCGTCCGGCGACTGCCATTCCCTTGTAAAAATAGACGAAAGCAATTTTTTGGTTGCCCTATCCGACGGCATGGGCAGCGGAGAAGTTGCCCAAAAGACTTCGGAAACGGCGCTAAACCTTATAGAATCGCTGTATAAGGCGGGGCTTGACTCGGAATTTATTCTTACGCTTGTAAACAAACTGCTTGCAATTTCCATTGACGACAATTTTTCGGCAATAGACATTGCCCTTGTCAATTTAAGAGAGGGAAACACCGCGTTTATAAAGATCGGTTCCCCTTACGGCTTTATCCTTTCCGATTCCGGAATAAGGTTCATCGAAGGCTCTTCCCTTCCCCTTGGAATACTTGACGAACTTCACCCAACTACCGCTTCCGCCCCCCTTGTGGCGGGAGACGTTATAATGATGGTTTCCGACGGGGTTACGGACGCATTTTCCTCTTCGGGGGATTTGGTGGACTTTTTAAAATCCGCGCCGCTACATAACCCGCAGGAACTTGCGGACCTGGTGGTTAATAAAGCCCTTGAACTATCTAACGGCAACGCCGCGGACGATATGACTGCGGTTTGCGTAAGACTTGTTGACGCCGCATAGAAATATAAGAATTTTAAAAACATAAATAGTTTTGCAAAAAAGCCGCCGAACTTGGGCGGTTTTTTAAAAAAATGGGGCTATAGGTCGATTAATGACTGTTTTTGAGTTTTGCATGCGCTGCATATTTCGCTTTTTTGAAAAATTTTTCCCTCATTTTAATTCTTAATTCACCGCGCGCACACTTTTATTACACATTGTTTTGTTAAACCACACACTTATTTTTTAATATACTATTAGGAAAGCTTTTTGTAAAAGGAGGTGCTACGTTTTGAGTTTTATTTCTTTCGAAAACGCGGAAAAGACCTATAAGACGGGTGAAGTAAGCGTTACAGCCTTAAAAGACGCGACTTTTTCAATCGACAAGGGTGAAATATGTGTTATCGTCGGCGAATCCGGTGCAGGCAAAACAACCCTTTTAAACATGCTTGGCGGAATGGATTCGGTTTCAAGCGGTAAAATTACGGTAGACGGAAAAGAAGTTTCTTCATTTAACCAAAAACAGCTTACGGAATTCAGAAGATCGGACGTTGGTTTTGTGTTTCAGTTTTATAACCTTATCCCCAACCTTACGGCGCTTGAAAACGTAGAGATTTCCGCAAAGCTTACCGCAGCCGCATCAGACCCAAAGGAAACACTTGAAAAGGTCGGACTTAGCGACAGACTAAATAACTTTCCCGCTCAGCTTTCGGGCGGAGAACAGCAACGGGTTGCCATTGCAAGGGCGCTTTGTAAAAACCCAAAACTTTTACTCTGCGACGAGCCTACCGGCGCACTCGACTACGTAACGGGTAAAGCCATATTAAAGCTTATAGAGGACACCGCACACGAAAAAAACATGACGGCGGTAATAATTACGCACAACAAAGCCCTTTGCGCCATGGCGGACAGAGTGATTACCGTAAAAAGCGGAAGAATACAGTCCGTCGTTTTAAACGAAAAGGTTACGCCCATAGAAGACATAGAGTGGTAAAGTTATGAACCGATTGATTTTGAAAACCTTTTTCCGTTCGGTAAAGAAGTCCTTCGGGCGGTATCTTTCTATTTTGATGATCGCGGCGCTTGGCGTGGGATTTTTTACGGGGCTTAAAAATGCAGAACCTTCCATGCAGAAAACCGCAAACCTATACTTTTCAGAGCAAAACATGTACGACTTTCAGGCGGTAAGCACGCTTGGTTTAAGCGACGACGCCGTAAGATCCTTTTCAGACTACGGTATAACCGCCGAAGGGGTTTATAACACCGACATTGCATATGAAATTTCCGGTAGCGGTGGAGTTTTGACAGCCTTTTCCCTTCCCGAAATAAACGCTATTCCGAAAATTTCGGAAGGCAGGCTTCCCGAAAAAGAAACCGAATGTCTTGCGGACGATCTTTTGTTTAGTAAAGATGATATCGGTAAGACTATAAAAATTACGGAAAGCACCGTAGTCCCCCTTAAATACACGGAATATACCATTGTGGGGCTTTGTCAGTCTCCGAGATATATAAGTTTCGAAAGAGGCTCTACCACCCTTAACGGCGGCAACCTTGACGGATTTATTTACATTGACAAGGCTTGTTTTACCTCGCCCGTTTATCACGAAGTTACCTTGCGCATAAATACCGACGCTGAAAATGAGAAAGGCGCGGACCTGTTTTCCGACGAATATAAAGACACCATGGAAGAGCTTAAACCGAAACTTGAAAGCTTGCTTGCCGAGGTTGCTATATCGGATTACGAAAATATAATTACGGAAGGAACCGCCAAATTAGACGACGCAAGAAAACAACTTGACGGCGGTTGGGCGCTTTATAACGGTATGATAGAAAGCGGAGTGTCGGCGGAAAGGCTTACCGCAGTTTACAACGCTTTGACGGACGGCGAGGCGCAGTATCTTGACGGGCAAAAGAAGCTATCGGAAATAAAAAAGCCGACGACCTATCTTCTAGACTTACGCACTAACCGAAGCTTTTACAACTTTGAAAACGACACGGTGATAGTAAGCGGCATTGCAAACGCTTTTCCGATTTTCTTTTTACTTATCGCAGTGCTTGTATGCACCAACACGATGTCGAGAATGATACGTGAGGAAAGAACGCAGACAGGCACTTTAAAGGCGCTTGGACTAAGCAACGGGAAAATAGTGGAAAAATACGTTTTATATGCGGTTTCCGCCTCCCTTTTCGGTTGCATTATAGGTTTTTTCTTCGGAACGGGCCTTATTCCGCTTGCCATATGGGCGGTTTACGGCGGAACCTATGAGATTGCTCCCCTTTCCTACTATTTTTCACCAATAATGTACGTAGCCTGTCTTGCGATCACTCTCCTTTTATCCCTCGGCGTTACGCTGTTTACTTTAAGAAATGAACTGAAAGAAAAGCCCGCAGAACTTATTCGACCAAAGGCACCGACGAGCGGGAAAAGAATATTTTTGGAAAAAATCAAACCCCTTTGGAACAGGCTTTCCTTTTTGAACAAAGTTTCGGTAAGAAACGCTTTCAGATATAAAAGCAGGACCTTTATGATGATTATCGGCATTGCGGGATGCACGGCGCTGGTCGTTACGGGGTTTGGGATAAGCGACACGATATCGGGCGTTTTGGATAGTCAGTACGGCAACGTAATACGTTATGACGGCTACGCAATTATAGAATCGGAGGAAGCGGAAGATTACAAGGCCGTTTTGGACGGTGCCGAATACCAAGTCTGTTTCAGAGATGAGCTTGCGGTAAAATCTTCCGACGGTGAAAAGCAAGCGACCGTGATTTCAGCGTCTGCCCAAAATATAGACAAATACTTCGGGCTTGTTTCGGATGGCAATATAATAGAACCGCCCAAAGACGGATACGCAGTCGTTACCAAAAAGTTTGCCGAGGATTTAAAACTTAAAAACGGAAGCAAAATTTCAATCAATATTTCGGGAACGGATTATGAATTTACGGTTAGCGGGATTTCGGATAGTTATATAGGACACTACGTTTTTTTGCCCGAAAACCTTCTTGACAATATAGAGGCAAACACGGTATTTTTTAACTCCGAAAACCTTTCGGAAACGGCGACAGGGCTTAGAGCCTTGGATAGCGTAGGTTACGTTTCCCTTGCAGGCGAGGAAAAAGCGAGCATAGAAACCTCGCTAAGCAGCCTTGGTTACATTGTGCTTTTGGTAATACTGTGTGCCGCGTTTTTGACCTTTACGGTTTTGTTTAACCTTACCAATATAAACATTATGGAAAGGATTAAGGAAATAGCAACCCTTAAAGTGTTGGGTTTCAGAACCAAAGAAACCTCTTCTTATATCCTTAGGGAAAACCTTATACTAACCGTTATAGGCGCACTTATGGGGCTTATTTTCGGGGTGTTTTTACACGCTTACATAATGAAACAGGTAAAAACCGATATGATCTACTTTACGGCTAAAATTTTCTTCCAAAGTTATATTTTCGCTTTTTTAATAGTACTCGCGTTTGCTATTATCGCCTGCCTTATTATGCAAATTAAACTTAAAAAGGTAAATATGGCGGAATCATTAAAAGCGGTGGAGTAGCCTTAAGAAATAAATACGCTAACGCTAATGAAGAAATGAAGTCGCTAACGCTAATGAAGTACGCCTCACTAGCGCATTGTGGATTTAGATTATTATAAAAATGACGATAACGGGCTTATAGCCCCACTTTTGACAATTATCCTGCTTGGGCTTCTGGATTGCCACGTCGCTTTGCGACTCGCAATGACGGAGTGGCTTGACACTCTCCAAACTCAAAAAAAAGTGCAGTCCCTCAAAAGGACTGCACTTTTTTGATATAACGACTTACGCTTTTACGGCGCCTGCGGACAAGCCGCTAATTAAGAACTTTGAAAGTGCAAAGTAGAAAATTACGATTGGCACGGCTATAAACACCGAGCCTGCCGCAAAACGGGCGAATTCCGTATTATCAAGGGACATAAGTCCTACCGCCACGGTGTAAAGTTCTTTGTTTTTCAAAAGAAGCTTTGGAAGGATAAAGTCCGACCACGGCCATACGAAGGAGGAAAGCAAGGTGTACACTATCATGGGGGCTGCAAGCGGAAGGGTAATTTGAACGAAGATTCTGAAACTCGACGCTCCGTCAATGCGGGCAGCCTCGTCAATAGAGGTGGAAATGGTGTCAAAAAAGCCTTTCTGCGTAAGATACCCCATAGGCGCACCCGCCGAATAAATAAGGATAAGCCCCCACTGACGGTTTACAAGATTGAATTGCGTGCAAAGTAGGTACACCGCAGTCATCGTCATAAAGGACGGAAACATACCGAGAAGAAGGGTGGTTTTCATCATTGCCTTTCTCGACTTAAAGCGGAAACGGGACATACAGTAAGCGGTCAGAATGGTTAAGAAAGTGCCGATAAGAGAACTCATTACGGATATGTAAAGGGTGTTTAAAAACCACCTTGGATAGTTGTACATATCGGTGTCCGAAAACAGTTTTATAAAGGTATCGAAACTGTATTCGGTCGGGAAAAATCCTTTAAACGAATATAGCGAACCTGATTTCGAAAAGGACGCCAAAACAAGCCAAAGTACCGGAAACAGGAAAATAAACGCCACGATTATTAAAACGATATAAGTAATTGCGACGGTGAACAATTTTTTTGGACTTACAACAACCTTTTTCATTGATAGGTATCCTCCTGTTTATAAGACGGTGAAAGAATGTAAACGGTTAGAGATATTATGGAAGTTATAATGAAAATTACTATACTTATTGCCGCGCCTATCGAATAGTAGTTGTTGTCTATCGACATATTGTACAGCCAATTTATCAAAAGGTCGGTATCGCTTGCAAGGAAATATCCGTCTAAATAAAGTCCGCCACGCAGGAAATAGAATATTCCGAAGTTATTGAAATTGCTTATAAACTGCGTGATAAGTACCGGAGTCGTTGCAAACAAAACGTACGGAAGAGTTATTTTGATAAATTGTTTCCACGGGCTAGCGCCGTCCACCCTTGCCGCCTCGTATAAATCGTTACTTAGGTTAGACAAAATGCCCGTTGCGAGCAGCATTCCGCTCGGAATACACAGCCAGGCGTTTACCAAAAGCCCGATAAGTCTTGCCGACCATTTTGCGTCGATATCCAAAAAGCCTACCGCCGGCTTGCCACCCTGGGTTATGTAGTAGTTTATGGGGCCGCCGTAAGAAAACATAAACTTGAAGCCTATAAGGGTGATAAAACCCGGCACGGCGTATGCAAGTATCGGAAACAGCCTCCAAAATGTTTTGCCTTTTACGCACTTTCCGTTTAACAAAAGTGCAAGCCCAAGCCCCGCAAAATAATTTATGAAGGTTGAAAGCACCGCCCAGATAACGTTCCAACCGAAAATTTTGAAAAATGTCGGCGCAAAGTCGGAAAGGGAAAGTATTTTTACGAAATTGTCAAGCCCCACCCAACTAACGAGCTTTGGCGGTACTATCGTGCCGCCGTAGTCGGTAAAGGCTATAAGTATCATAAAGATGATCGGAAGTATGCAAAATACGCATACCCCTATTACGGGAAGAGCTAGTGCGGTTTTATAAAAGTTTTTATCGAGCAGCGAGCCTACTTGTTTTTTGAAAGATGCGGGTTTTAGTCCGTTTTCTATTGCGCACTGCGTTCTGTAAACGTCCTTGACGTTACCGATATATAAAACGATGTAGAACACAAGCGCAATAACCGAAAGTATGCCGACAAGCATCATTATTACGGAATTGTCGCCCTCTATGCCGTACCAGGCGTTTCCTTCGACGGTGCCGAGGGTAACAAGCCCCACGATACCGTTTGCGCCCATAAAGGCAAAAAACAGAATAAATGCAATTTCCGTCAAAAGGTATAAAATACCTTTCGCCCACTGCTTGTAAATAAGTTGCCCAAGCCCCATCAAAAAGCAGGAAGCCATTACTTTGCCGTTGCCACGGGTTAAAATTTCCTTTGCACCCGAAAACCTTTTTTTTGTTCTTGCGGGAAGAAGAACAAACCAATTTTTTATCGATTTACCCATGCGTGGAAAAAAATTTTTAAAAGAGCCTTTTTGCTTACGATTTTTATCCTTAACCATATTCTCCCCCTTATGCCAAAGTGAATATCGCACTGTAAATCTGCCGATCTACTTCGATAAGTTTTTGCTTTATCTTTTCCGGCGTATCGTACTTATAGCCATCCTCTCTGAACGGGTCTTTTGCCAAATCCTGAAACAGCGTCTGAAGGGGCGTCCAAATCTGCGCCACTTCACTTATGGAAGGCATTACCACGATATTGCCCTCGGCAAGATTTTCGTTTATGATTTCAGAAAGACCGCCAACCTCTTCGGCAACGTCCTCTCGCGCGGGAACTATGCCCAAAAGCCCGTTTCTGCGGCTTATCATTTGGTAACTTGTGGCAAAGTTTACGAAAGCAAGTGCGGCGTTCGGATATTTCGTGTACGAACTTATAGCGTATCCCTGGATACCGCCCATCATTCTGCTTTCCAAAAATCCGCCGCTTTCGTCCTCCAAATTACCGCTTTTGGGCAGTAGCGGTATGTCCGCAGTTATTAAATTTTCCGCAATATAGTCTTCGGAAAACCCTTGCGCTTTCATTTCGTCGACGAACATCGTATATACGTCAGGCGTGGTTATAGTGGCAAAATACTCACCTTTTGCAGCGCCGAATAAGCGGTTACGGTTACCGAGTCGTCTATACATCTTTCGTCCATAACGGAAGCAAGTTGGCGCAAAACCATGCCCCCTTGCTCGGCATTTCCTTTGCTGTGGCCTATATCGGAAGGGTCGGTGTTATCGCTTCCGAAAGTATAGCCGCCGTAGCTATAAAGATAGCCGACCGAAAAATAGGGTTCCATAAAGGAGCGCATATATCCGTAGGCTTTTGTGGTGCCGTCCGCTGCGTAATAATTGCCCTCTTTAAGCATTTTGGAATACCGATATAAATCCGTCCAATACTGTACTATATCGCAAACACCGTCCTTGTCGTCATCCCACTCGGTTTCCCAATTTTCGGGAAGCCTGTCTTTACGGTAATATAGGAGCGGGCCTTGTACGTTTACGGGAACGCCGAAGGAGAATTTTTCTCCGCCAATAGTGCGAGTATAGGCTTGCCAGGACTTTTCGCCTATAACTTCATAGCAATCCAAGTCCTCCACGGGAAGTGGCATAATATGCTTATTGTCAACGTATTTCATTAAAGCGTCGTTCGCCTGATAAAGTACGTCGGGACCGTAGCCGAAAGGGCCGTCGTTAGCGAGGTCCGTGTACTGGTCCATATTTGCGTCCACCGCCGTTATGCCGTATTCCGAATACTTTTGGTTAAAAGCGGAAATAAGTTCGGCAAGATATCCCTGCTTTATAGCCGTATCGTTTTCGAGAATACGAAGCGTACAGCCATTTTCGAGTTCGCCCGTAAATTTATCGGAGCCCTCTGCTTCGGTCATAGCGCCCGTAAGCCCGACGGTTACTATAAGCGTAAGTATAAGAGCAAGATGAACGGCTATTGCCGCAATAATTTTTTTCATTCGGTACCCCCTTTTTCGTTTTTTTGTTTTGCGTAGGCGAAACTGTCGTTATCACTGATTTTTTTAAAGACTGCTAACCTAAACGAAAAAGGTAACTTAAATCTTTAAAAATGCGAAGCAATTTTAACGGATAAAACGCAAAGAGAAAGGCGGAAAATCGACCGCAATCGTACTCGCCGTACTATAAGGGAGAGTTTGCGACTTTATCAAAGCGTTTTGCCGTTAAAATAGTCAGTGGTGGCAACAGTTTCGCCTATCCGTCTTCACCCCGCATATAGGGGTGAAAACGGGCGGAAATTTAATCCGCAAAATAGGAGAAAAATTGTTTATAGCTCTTCCACGACAAAGCCGGTTTTTAAGACTTCGCCATAAAGATTGTGCTGTAGAAGAAGTTTTCCTTCCGCCTTATAAGCTTTTTCACGATTTGTAGCGTTTACGGTAAGTCTTATCGTGTCGTTACTTCTGCGCTCCATAATAAACAATTCGTTTTTATATGAAAAGGAAACCGAGCTGTTCCCTTTTTTGCGTAAATCGGCAAGATTTTTAAGTATTTCGTTAAGTGCGCCTTTTTTATCCCACTCCATGGTTCTTCGGCAGTCGGGGTCGTATCCGCCCTCCAGTGGGATTTCCGTGCCGTAAAAAATGCAGGGTGCGCCGGGGTGAAGATATATAATTGCCAATCCGCAGATAAGCTTATCTATATTTTTGCCGCAAAGAGTGTAAAAGCGGTGGGTATCGTGGCTGTCTAAAAGATTAAGCATTTGCGAATTTACTATATCGGTATTGCGCATATATAGTTCGCTTAGTTTTTCGGAAAATGTTTTAGCAGTAAATATTCCGTTCACCAAATAGTCGAGTATGGCTTTTGTCAGGGCGTAATTCATAATGCCGTCAAACTGTCCGCCGTTTAAAAACGGATAGGAATCATGCCAATTTTCGCCAAGTATCAAACATTCGGGGTTTTCCGCCTTTATACTTTCCCTGAAGTGCCGCCAAAAGTCGTGTGATACCTCGTCCGCAACGTCAAGACGCCAACCGTCTATTTTGAATTCCCTAATCCAATATAGGCCTACGCTTATGAGATATTCCCGTACTTTTTTGTTAGACGTGTTCCACTTTGGCATATAGTCGCATACGCCGAAGTGCTCGAAATTACCCCTTTCCACACGATTGCCACGGATTATAAACCAATCAAAATACGGCGATTTATCCCCGTTTTTGATAACGTCTTGAAACTGAGGGGTGTTCTCGCTGCAATGGTTGAAAACGGCGTCCAAAACCACGCGGATTCCGAAGGAGTGGGCCTTTTCAACGAACTCTTTAAAGGCCGATTTTCCGCCGAATTGCTCATCCACGTCAAAATAATCGTAAACGTCGTATTTATGGTTTGAAACCGACTTAAAAATAGGGGTAAGATATACGGCGTTTATGCCCAAGTCTTTTAAATATTCAAGCTTTTGTGTTATTCCGTATATGTCGCCGCCCGCAAAACTTTTGGGATCGGGCACACCGCCCCATTTCATGTTTACATAGTTTGCCGTTTCCACGCTTCCCCTTAAAAATCTGTCCACGAAAATCTCGTAAAAGACGCTGTTTTTCATCCACTCCACCGGTTTTTGAAGATCCACGGCGTTTACGTACGGCAACTGAAAGGAATTATAGTAAGCAAGCGAATAGTCGTAAGTTTTTGTAAGACCGTCCGCCGAATAATAATATATATTTCCGTTAAAGGCAAGTTCGAATACGTAAACCAATCTGACGTCGGAAAGAGATAATTTTACGGTATACCAATTATAACATGCGTCCGTGTAATTTTTTCTGAGTTCCGCCCTGTTTTGTTTAAGATAATAATCGTATTTACTGCCGTAAACCACCGCCACGCTATCGAATAAATCGTCCTTATCCGTGCGAAGCCTGAGTTCTACTGTTTTTTCGTCAAGAGCGTAACAGAATTGACTGTCCTGAATATGTAAAATAGCCTTATAATTCACTCTTGCCTCCTTTTGTGTTGACTTTGATACATTTATTTGTTATATTTTATTTATGAATAGCGATAACCCTAAAAACAACTCCAAAAAAGCGACTAACCGCGACGTTGCAAAACTTGCGGGGGTTTCGGTTGCAACCGTTTCATACGTTATAAACGGCAGAGAGGACCAACGTATTTCCGAGGCGACCAAAAAGAAAGTGTATCAAGCAATGAACTTTCTTAACTATTCGCCCAATCTCTACGCCGTAGGTCTTAACACTCCGCAGCCGCAGACCATAGTCGTCAGGTCTTCGATAAACGCCACCTATCTTACGGAAATGGAAATTCTCCATTTTATGCGGGATTTCAATACGCTGTGCGAAAAACAGCATATACAACTTACCTACTCTTTGGATAAACGCGCCGCAAAAATAGCGGCGACCGCCTGTATTTGCTTCGATTTGCCGAATGACGAATTTCATAGTTTTGCGGAAGAAAACTTTATCCCCGTTATCGCTATCGAAAGTTTGGTTGGCGACCCGGTATTTTATCAGATAACGACTGACTTCGAACGGGTTTTCAAGGCAGCCGAAGATTATTTTAAAGAGGATTTTACCTTAGTTTACATAGAACCTAATAACAAAGAAACCAAAGAAAAAATACTTTCGGTGTTTAAAGAGGTTATCTTTTTGTCGTCGCTTACGGATATCGGCAAGATAGCGCCGAAAAATATTGCGCTTTGTCAACCTGCACTGTTTCCGCTGTTTGAAAATTCAGAAAACTTTAAGGTGTTTAAGTACGCGTTGGATCCTTCCATGCTTTCTGAAACCGTTATGGATTGCATAGAGAAGGCATTAAACCGTCTGAATACACCCGATCAAGACCATTTTATCAAAATTTAGTTAAAATTTAGTCAAATCACCGCCGCTCGATTGAACGGCGGTGATTTTTTTGAAGTCAAGTGAAGAGTGAATAGAGAAAAGTGGCAATAACAGGCTTATAGCCCCACTTTCGAGAGCTTTTCCCACTTGGACTTCTGGATTGCCACGTCGCTAAAGCGACTCGCAATGACGGAAGAAATAGACTGCCTTGCGATGACGATACAGAAGGTTTTTGTACAACCTTAATGACGGATCGCGAAGGGATAAATCCACTCTCAACTATCCAAACTCCGCACTATATTAAGCGTTTACTTTGTAGAAATCTACTTTTCCGCTTTCGATGTCGTAAACGATTTTGTAAGTGCCTGCAGTGCTGCATTTGAAATTAGATCCGCTTGCGGGGGTGAATAATGCGTTTGTGTCGCCGCTAGTTCCGATTACGGAAGCGCCGAGATAATCGCCGTAGCCGGTCGTTTCGCCCTTGGGATGTCTTTCCATTCCGAATTCAACCGCCGTATCAGCAGTAACCGTTAAAGTGTATTCATAGGTTTTTCCGTCTTCGGAAATACCGAATTTCCACTGAGCGTCGAAATTATGTGCCCAAGAGTTTATGCCGGAACCTTTGATATAGATATCCAAAGTATCCGCGGAATCGGTATGTTCGGTTATGGTTATAATCTTGGAATAGCTGTCGAAAGAAATATCGTAAACGCCTGCGGTCAACACTTTAATATTGTTGTTAGTAGCGCTTGCCGCCGAGAAAGCAGGGTTCTTTCTAAGATAATTGTACTGATAATCGGTGCGTGTAGCCGTCCAATTCGGGGTTTCGCCCTTATTAAAGCCACGAAGTAAAAGTTCTGCGCCTTCATTTAAGGTAACGCTTTCAATAATATAAATGCCGGAGCCTTCTTGGGTTTCGGTAAGAATGAAGTTTGCGGGCGTATTTATAAAGTCGCCGTAGTTACCGCCGTTAAAGTTGCCGTCGATATAGTAGTCGTTTGCCGCCATTTCGGCACTTTCGTACGTAACGGTAAGTTTTTGCGTATCTTTATTATAGGTAAATGTGTAGTTTCCGCTTGCTTTTGCGGTCATATTGCCTGCTTCGCCACCAACGAAAGCTTTACTTGCTTCGTCAAGGTTGCCTGCCTTTACGTAAATGCTTCCTACGGAAGTAGTGGATTCGCCGTTTTCAATTACGGTGTTAGTAGAGGTGAACAGGAATTCTTCCCCTTCTTTAAGATAGACGGAAAGGGTGTAGTTTGAGCCGCTTTGCGCCATCTTGGTTGCGTTATTGTACATATCCGCCCAACCGGTAATGCCTGCGCCTTTAATGTAAAGGTCGGTTACGGTAACGGAATCGTTTAATACGTCGCCGTTACGTACCCAGGTGATACTGTCGTAGGTACCCATGTTGTAGGTTTCCTTGTTTTCTTCTGTGTAAGTAGGCGCTTCGGTGTTGTAATAATCCTCGTTGGGATAGGTCTTTAAAGTAAAGGTGTAATTGCCGGCGTGTTCAACTTTGATATTTGCGGTCTTTGCTGCGTCGGTATAAGGACTTGCGTTACTTGTAAATACTTCGGTTCCGTCCGCAAGTTTGGTTTCGAGAAGATATCCGAATCCCCTTTGATTCTGCCAACTGCTGTTGATAGCGAATTGGAATTCGTCGTCCTTTTTAAGGTCCATGGTTATGGTATATTCGTTTTTATCGGCAGCTTTTTTTAGTTTGAAGCTGTCGTTTATAACCTTACCCCAGTCGGACGAGAATAAAAGTTCGCTGGTGCCGGAACCCACAACGTAATAGCTACGGACGTCCTCGGTATATAGTGTAAATCCTGCGTAAACGGACGTGTCTTCTTTTATTTTGGTTGTAAAATCGAAACGGTGGTTTTTGGAAGGAACGGCAAACCAATCTACGAATTCGTAGCCGCCGTCTTTTGTCGGGGTATAGCTTGTAAGGGTTTCACCCTCTTTTACCTTTTCGGTTTTTAAAACCGTCATCTCGGAAACTTTAGAGGTCCCCGTTGCATCATACCACGTAACCGTGTATTCCTTTTCAAGCTGAGGCGGAGTACACGCAAACGCACCAAAGCATAACACCATTACGGCGCATACTAAGAAAGCCGTTAAAATTTTCTTCATGCTTAATTTTTCCTCCCGGAATTTTTTTGTTTTTTCGTAAGGCGGCTTGTTGGTACCTAACTTTGCCGCCGACTTACTTAACAAGTTAAGCATAACACAGCAAACCGCCTTTGTCAATACCCTTTTAAAAAATTTTTCAAAGAAATTTTTTGTGAAGTTTGGAGAGTGGAGCGTTGAGAGTGAAGTTGTGGATTTAAAGTAATTATTGAAGTTCCCTTCGTGAACGGACAATCCTTCAGGCTCTTTCGTTTCAGCTCCATTTGCTACATATGGAGCCGATGAAAAAGTGGCAATAATCGACTTATACGCCCACTTTTGAGAATTATTCCGCTTTTGTTTCTGGATTGCCACGTCGCCCGACTCGCAATGACGGTTAAAATCGGCACATAACAGTAGCTTATGGGATGGATGGGAAAGGAAAAGTTTGGCGCATGTTTGCTTGTTGGGGCTAAAGATATTTAGCCGCCGTTTTTGTGTGATAATCGGCTTATAGCCACACTTTTGAGAATTATCACGCTTGGGTTTCTGGATTGCCACGGAGCTTACGCTCCTCGCAATGACGAAAGGGATAAATTACCTCGCAACGACAATTTGGACAGGTTTTTAAGCAAGCTTAATGACGAAATAATAATTTAAATCCGTTTCTTTTCACTTTTCAATCTTCACTTTTCCCTTCTCCGGCGAAACATTTACCCGCCATATGTGTCGATAACGGGCTTATAGCCCCACTTTTTGGTGTTTTTGCGTCTTTTTGGAACCTTTTGGATAATACTTTCCAGGACTTGGAAGTTTTTATTGTTTGTACAGCACTTTTTAAAAATTTTGCCGAATTCGGCGGTTTTGCGTTGACAATCGGATTTTTAAGGTTTATACTTTGTTATACGGATTATTTATTTAAATAGTATATTTAATGGAGTATCTGAAGATATTATGGAACATGATATCAGCATAAAGGAAAGAAAAAAATCGATAATAAGATGGGTTTCGGTAATTGCCGTGAACGTGATTATTGCCGCAACGGTAATTTTTATGTCGGTGAGCTATTCATTAAGCCAAAACGAAACCAGATATAAGGCAAGGGAGAGAAACTTTTCTTCTACCCTCGATACGATGGGACAGGTTGCGTATGGATTTTTACATAACGAACAGGTCTTTTGCGACAACTGGGCTAACTATCTTAACACCTCTAAAATCACGAATACAGAAACCTGCGTACAATTTGTGGGTAACATCAACACCGATACCAAAAGGGTTACGGCGCATTTTATTCGCTACGACACCTATACGGGCGTAGCACCGGAAAAAACTCAAGACGGCGTTAAGGCGGTGCCCGTAGATTATACCGGCATTCAGGAGCGTGTCAGAGAGGCTTTTTAGAAAACCCAGGTATGCACGGAAGGTGAATCGCACCTACATATTACGGAACCCTTTATAAATCCGCTTGACGGAGTTACCTGTATAGGTTTTTGCCACAACGTAAATATCTATGATGCAGAGCAGAAAGAAATTGTAGACAAGGTAGCTCTTGTAAGGATTATTCCGGTTGAGGAATTCGAAGGTCAATGGACCTTCCCTACCGCTTATAAGAATGCAAAACTCGGACTTATATCGAGCGACGGCGACTTTGTCGTTCACTTTGACTCCGCTAACGCCAACGTGGAATCACAGGAAGGCAGAAACTTCTTCAGTTATCTTGATACGGCAAGCGATATAGGCGACGACGAATTGCAGCAACTTATACAGTACTTTGACAGTTCCCGTGTTGAATTAGACGGTGATAGCCACGGCGAAATAAGATGCAGTTTTACGGATACAAATAAAGAGGCTTACTTTTCATACCATCGTCTGGAAAAGGACAAAGAATGGATACTTATCGGCTACACGTTAAGAGAGGACTTGGGCGTTACGACCCTTGATACCACTCTGGCTGTAATAATCATAGTAGGTTTCTGCTTCCTGGTACTTTTTGACGGTGCTTACTTCTTCATTATGAACAAGGCCCTTAAAAACAGCATTGAAGAAATTAAGAACGCCAACCAGGCAAAGACAAGATTTTTGTCCACTATGTCCCACGACATAAGAACGCCTATGAACGCTATTATCGGTATGACGGCGATAGCGGCTAAGCGTATAGACGACAAAAAACAGGTTTCGGAGTGCTTACAGCAGATAACGCGTGCTTCTAACCACCTTTTAACCCTTATAAACGACGTTCTGGACATTTCCAAAGTGGAAAGCGGAAAGTTCACGATGAACCCAACAGTCTTCTCTCTTGCGGACTTAATGGCAAATATCGTAAGTATTTCGCAGCCGCACATTAAGGAAAAGGACATGGATTTCGAAATCCATGCAAGAAAAGTTAAACACGAATACATTTTCGCAGACGAACTGAGAATCAACCAGATACTAATCAACCTTATCTCTAACGCCATAAAATACACGCCGGAAAAAGGCAGAGTTTTACTGAGCGTTGAAGAAAGAGCCTCCGAAAGAGGTCATAATATGGTTCAGCTCGTGTTTACGATTACGGATACCGGTATAGGTATGTCGGAAGAGTTTATGGAAACTATGTACGACACATTCGTCAGAAACATTGACAGCCGTATCAACACAATTCAGGGCACGGGTCTCGGGCTTGCGATAACAAAACAGATGGTCGACCTTATGGAAGGCACTATAGAGGCGGAAAGCAAACTCGGTCAAGGCACCACGTTTACGGTTAAACTCGACCTTCCTATCGCCGAAAAGGTTACCGACGATTTAGTACTTCCTCCCCTTAAGATGCTCGTTGTCGACGACGACAAGATATTCCTTGAAAGCGCGGAAGACACGCTTATGTCTCTCGGCCTTTTGACGGACACTGCAAACAGCGGTGAAGAAGCCGTTATCAAGGTCGTGGATAAGCACGATAAAGGCGACGATTATCAATGCGTTATCGTTGACTGGAAGATGCCGGACATGAGCGGTATCGAAACGGTAAGAACCATAAGAGAAAAGGTCGGCGAAGCGGTTTCCATCGTAATTATAAGCGCTTACGACTGGACTGATATCGAAGAGGAAGCCATAAAGGCAGGCGCAAACGGATTTATATCCAAGCCATTGTTCCGTTCCAACGTATACAGCACGCTTAACGAGCTTTTGAACCTCGACCACGGAAGTAAAACTTCGAACGAGGACGACACAAGCGACCTTGAAGGTATGCACCTTTTGATTGCGGAAGATAACGACATTAACTGGGAAATCATTCAGGTAATGTTGGAATTCCACAATATCACGTCCGAAAGGGCGGAAAACGGACAGATTTGCTACGACATGATAACTTCTGCCGAGCCGGGTACCTTCAACGCTATCCTTATGGATATTCAGATGCCTATTATGAACGGCAACGAGGCAGCAAGGGCTATACGTGCTTCGAATAACGAGTACGCTAAAAATATTCCTATAATCGCTATGACGGCGGACGCTTTTGCGGAAGATATCGCTGCTTGCAAGGAAGCCGGTATGAACGGCCACGTTGCTAAGCCTATCGATATGAAGAAGCTTATAAAGGAATTGCGTGAAGCGCTTAATCTCAAAAAATAATCCATAAAACCAAAGGCACCCATTACGGGTGCCTTTTTTGCTATGAAGTGTGAAGTGTAGTGCTTTCCCGTCATTGCGAGGCAATATATTGCCGTGGCAATCCAGACACCAAGGAAGAACGAGTGAAAAAGCATAAAAAACCGCTATAAGCCCGTTATCGCCTATCGACTAATGAAAATAAGGATTTGAAATTATTATAAAAAACGCCGCCTTGTGGCGGCTTGTGGGGCGGGTGGAAAAATAGAAGTTTGAGGACTTGTAAGTTTGTGGGGGCAATTTAAGTATAGTGGTGGCGTTTTTTATAACGCTCAGGTTTCCTGGATTGCCACGCTTCGCTCTCAATGACGGGGAACAATATCGGTTTCGGGATCTTATTTATCGGTTTTGGGGTGATCTTTTGCGTATTGCAAAAAGTCCGAAGTTTTCGACCAATATTTAACGCCCCAATTTTCAAAATTCCACTTTTCGGAATACTCGTTACATTCGTAATCGATATAAAATAAGTCGTTATTACAAACAACGAAGTTGGTCGGAAAATAGTCTATATTAGTATTTGCGGGATACAACAAATCGCACATATCACGTAACTGTTTGAAATAATCGGGTTTCATTTTATCGTTTAAAACCAAGTCGTAAATCGTTTCGCCGTCGACAAACTCCTTTAAAATACGCTCGTTTTTAAGGTCGACGTCAAGCATAAGCGGCATTTTTATGCCGATCGATTTAAGCTTTTTATAATCGTTTAGCTCCGCTTCTATCTTGTTTCCGAAATTATAATAATCGCAAGGTTCGTGGTGAATTTGTTTTACTACCGCCCTGCCACTGTCACTTTCGACAAGATAGGAATATCCGCCCTTGCCCTTTCCGAGCAGCTTTACTATTGTAAACTCTTTTCCGTTTACCGTGATTTCCATAAAATCCTCTTTTAATGTTTTAATGACAATGGGTGTTGATATTTTTTCGGCTTTTTCGGCCACTTTTTTGCCTCTTAATTAGATATTTTTCACTTTCCAACTTCCGCTTTTCTTGCCGCCCACACGTTCCACAATTCCCTGCTCCTGCAAGGTTTTCATCGTCATTTTAACCGTACGAAGCGATCTTCCGATTTTATCCGCAATTTGTTGAAGGGTAATTTCGGGATCGCTACGCAGTATGTCCAAAATCAGCGTCTCTCTCTCGGATATTGTTTTGGGCGTTTTCTCGGCCTCTCTATACCCGATATGCAGTTTGCGGTTAGATAGGATATTATCTTCGTCAAGAAGGAGATTTTTAAGGAACAGTTCGAGATATTGCGTAGTCTCATAGACGCCCTTTGAGCGATTGTTGTAATTTGCACGAACGAGCGCATTTCTGAAATACCACGAGTTTTCTGCAAATATATCGTTGGTGACATTGAATCCGAGCTTGGAAAGATATTTAATCAAAAATACAGCCGTAGTTCTCGTATTCCCTTCACCAAAAACGTGGATTTGCCAAAGGTTCGAAATAAATCTTGCAATGTGCGAGATAATTTCTTCCGTTGAAAGCCCTTTATAGCTAAACTTTCGTTCCAAGTTGAAATCGTATTCGAGCGTTTCACGAAGGTTCAAAGCGCTACCGTACGTTACGGTATCTCCGTCAAGTACCCATTCTTCCTTCGTTATGTTGTAATCTCGAATTCTGCCGGCATGGGAATAAATTCCTTCGAAAAGTCGCCTATGGATGGTGGTAAGCTCCACCGGAGAGAAGACGAAAGATTTTTCGGAAATTATTTGTGCAATCCGAACGGAAACCATATCGGCTTCTTCAGCACGCTCCGTTTTGGATGCGTTCTCCTTGTAATAAGACGCAATCAGTTTATGCGCATCGTCAAAACTGATATCACCATTGATGCTTTTTGTTGCAGTCTGAATAAGGTATTCCGACGGCTTGAGACCATCTACCTCTTGAAGCCCGATTGCGGTTTTCCAAGCATAGCTTTTGTAGTATTTCGTGGGCTCCGTTTCTTTCGAATACCCTTCAAAAAGTTCTTTCATGCGCCCTCCCAATAGGTGTTACATAGATTATACCATAGTTTACGTTAAAGTGCAATACTTAAAGTGCAATTTGCTTATTAGTTTGCACTTAAAAATTGCACTTTAGCCTTCTTTATGATAAAAACTGTTATTTTCAATCTGTTTTTTTATACCACAAAGCCTTTTTCCTTAAATTCAGCCACCGCCTGCAGGAAGGTAGATTTTTATTGATACGAAAAAAAAGCAAGACGATGCTTGCTTTTTAAGTGGTTTATCTTAAAGTCTTTCAGCCTTGGTCGGCAAACAGCTGTTTAAGGCTTTGTATTGCCTCGGTATAGTCTTTGGTAACCTTTTCCAAAAGGTCTTCATACGAAGCGGTTTCGCCGTGGCGCAAAGCCTCTGTAATTGCGGAGCTTGACTGCAAAAGCCTGTCGATACCGAGGTTTTGGCAAACACCTTTTAGGGTGTGTGCCGCACGGAAAGCCGTTTCATAGTCCCCTGCTTTTATAGAGTTTACAAGTAAAGTATAGCTTCCGTCTTCCATAAATTTAAACAAAAACTTTCTTACGAGTTGTTCGGACGGCAAGCGCGCCATAACGTTTTGGTAATTTCCGCCGACAGCGGTGTAAAATTCCTTTAAATCCATAATAATCTCTCCTTATCGTAATTTTAGGTTCATAAAAGTTCCACCTTGCCCACGACGCCCGTGTAGCCCGTATTTTCCTTGTTAATCCACATTGCACGGCACTTTATAACGGCGTCGCGTAGTTCGCCTTTAAAGCGGATTTTGCAGTTGTAACTGACTTCGGGATTTTGAATTGTGGCGGAAGATAGCAAACTTTTTATATTCATAAGTGCGGCCTCGTCCAAAACCTTTTTAATGCGTTCGTTTCCGTACGGTGAAACAGTAATTCTGTCAATATCCAAAGTTTCCGCCGCAAATTGGGATACCGCAAACATAGACGGCTCTTTTGTAAATTCAAACCATATTTCGTTTGCGTTGTTGCTTGTAAACTCGTTTTTGGTTCGGGCGGTTTCAAGCATACCGATAATATGTTCGGACGAAGTAAGTTCGTTACTTTCCGATACCTTTTTGGAAATGTTTTTAATTTCCTTTTCTTCCTGCTTTTCGGGGCTGTTTAAGGTGAGTTCGCTTCTTATAACTTCCTGACAATCCTTTAAACATTCGTAAAGAAGCGGGTTAAAGTTTCCGCATTCGCCGCCGATAATCATTTCCATTGCCTTTTCGTGCGAAAATGCCTTTTTATAAACACGCTCGCTTGTCAATGCGTCGTAAACGTCGGCAAGGGAAACCACTTGTGCAGAGATGGGAATATCCTCCCCTTTAAGCCCGTCGGGATAACCCCTTCCGTCGTATCTTTCGTGGTGCCAACGGCAGATTTCATATGCGAATTTAAGCAAAGTTTCGTTCTTGAATGCTTCAAGCCCGTCAAGCATTTGCGCACCGATTGCGGAATGGGTTTTCATTACCGTAAATTCTTCGGGGGTAAGCCTACCGGGTTTGTTTAATATTTCGCCCGGGATAGCGATTTTACCTATATCGTGAAGGGCCGAAGCCGTGCTTATTATGTCAATATCCTGATAGGAAAGTTTGTATTTGTCGGTTTTCGATACGATGCTGTTAAGCAAAATTTCCGTTATTTTTTGAACGTGCAGTACGTGCAGTCCGCTTTCGCCGTTACGAAACTCTACGATATGGCTTAGTATAGAGATCATAAGGCGGTTGGACTTTTCCTTTTCGAAAATCTGATCTGCAACGAGAATTTCCAGCTTTTTCTTTTTGGCGTATAAAAGTATAATGTTTTTAACACGGTGGCGTACGATATGAATGTCGAAAGGTCTGCTGATAAAATCCATTACGCCGAGGTCGTATGCACGGTTTATATAGGTGGGAGAGTTCTCGGAAGATATCATTATAACCGGAACTTCGTCTATAAGGTGCGTACTGTTCATAAGCGCCAAAACCTCGTACCCGTCCATTACGGGCATAACGATATCCAAAAGCACGAGAGATATTTCTACACTGTGCTGTTGCAGTATGGTTATGGCTTCCGCACCGTTTTCCGCCTCTATTACGTCGTAATCGTTACCGAGCATCTCGGACAAAATCGCACGGTTTATTTCGTAATCGTCTACTATAAGTATTTTTTGTTTGCTTTTGCTTTTCGTACTCATTTAAATTACTCTTATATTATATCCGAAATATAATCAATCAAAAATAATATATCATAAAATTTCAGCATTTGCAATCATATTAAGTAATTTTATTGATTTAATCAGCTTCTTAAACGACAAGCGAAATTTTTAAAACGATTGCTTTTTTGTATATAATATGTTATATTTGAATTGTAAAGCGCTCGCTTTGAGTTTTGAGTGTGTGTGGCACCTTAGTTGCAATGAAATCCGCCTGACGGCGAGTGAAAAGCTAAAGCTATGAAATACGGCACTAAAGTATGAAATGCGCCAAAGTTGCATTGCTGATTTAGGATTATTATATAAAAATTGTCGATAATCGGCTTATAGGCAGACTTTTTATCATTAGGAACTTTATTTTACTATGAAAAATTTATTTTTAATCGGCGGGGCCATGGGCGTCGGCAAAACCACAGTGTGCAAAATTCTAAACGAAAAGCTACCTAAAAGCGTGTTTTTGGACGGCGATTGGTGTTGGAACGCAAGCCCCTTTACGGTTACGGACGAAACCAAAAAAATGGTGATGGATAACGTAACCCACCTACTTAACAATTTTATAAAATGTTCGGCATACGAAAATATAATTTTTTGCTGGGTTATGCACGAAAAGTCCATTATCGACGAAATTCTTTCGAAAATCGATACAAGCGATTGCAAAGTCTTTAAAATTTCCCTCATTTTAAGCGAAAAGGAACTTGAAAAACGCCTTGAACTTGATATAAAACAAGGTTTAAGGCATGCGGACGTAATAAAACGCAGTATGGAAAGATTGCACCTTTATAACGCACTTGAAACTATAAAGATAGACGCTTCCCTTTCCCCTTCCGCCGTCGCCGACGAAATTATTGTCCTGTGTAATAAGGAATAAATGAGAAAGCCTGAAGTCGCTGTTTTTTAGTCAAAAACAAATCATTTGTCTTAATCAAATATCGCAAAAGTGTCGATAGCGGGCTTATAGGCTGACTTTTGCTGTTTTAACAATTTACTAATACTACTAAAAAAAGGCACAACTTTGTCCTAAGTATAGGTCAAAGTTGCGCCTTTTTTATTATACTTCCGTTCAGCCGTTTTGTATAGTATAGCCGTTTTCGGAAAGGACTTTAATAGCGCGTGGGAAATCTTTCGACTTTGTTAAAACGTAGTCGGTGTTATAGGTGGAAATTGCGAAAATTCCTATATTGCTTTCCGCAAGCAGGGCGGTAATTTTTGACAAAATGCCGATTAAGGAAAAGTCCAAAACACCCTGTAACCTGAAAGCCTTCCAACCGTCCTCTCTTTCAATCGTGTTTTCGGGGACTTCTTCGGTGATACAGACAAGGGAGTTTTCATCGTCCGTCTTTCCAATAAAACAAAATTCGCTGTTAAGCTTCACGCCGGAATAGTCCTTTACTTTACAGACGGAAAAATCGTAATTCAGTATCTTTATAATCATAAATAACTATCGTAAAATTCCAAAATGCTATTGAATAACTCTTTGTCTAAAAGGTTACACCACATAGTGCGATCGAGGTTTTTATTTATGTATTCCGTTTTCGCTTCGGCAGAAAATTCCTTGTCCGCAAAATAGTCGGCAAAATCTTTGTTGAAGTTTTCTACGTATTCAAAGGCTTCCGCCGAACAGTATACGTAATTATGTCCTTTGTCCTCGTACGACAGGAACTTAAACCGAGGGTCAGTTGCGTATTTTTCGTAATAAATATCATATCCGTAACTGATAGGCACGGTCGTGTCGTCCTTGCTGTGCACTATAAAAACGCCTGCGCTGCTGTTTTCAAAGCCGCCCATTGCCGTCGCTTTGGCATAGTTACCGAACTTCATTCTTTCGTAAGCGTTCACGTACGGCATAAAAAAGTTTATTACGCCGCCGATCATGTCTTTACCCTGCGACTTAATAAGGTCGCTCGACTTGTTGAAACCGGAAAACGCGACCACGGCTTTTACTTCCGGATGATAATTTAAAACGCTGCAAACAGAATATGCGCCCCAGCTGTGCCCGAAAAGCATAATCGGAAGATCTGAAAAAACTGCTTGCCCCTTTACGAAATCTATTGCGTAACTTAAATCGATTACGCCTTGCGCAAGACCTTGCGTGCCTTTGCCTTCGCTTTCGTCGTTTCCGGTTGCGTCATAGGCAAAAGCGTTGTAGCCGTTTTTGGCAAAGTAGTATGCGACGTCCATATAACTGTTATGTCCGCCGCCGCCCAAGCCGTGCGCGATAATTACGACCCCTTTCGGTCTTTCTTCACCCACAAAGTAGCGGTAGCCCACTAATTTTTGACCTTTGTTTGATGTGAACTCATGCCGTTCGGCCTGTAAGCCCTCGAAGTCCGAAACGCTGTAAGAAAGCGGCTCATACGTGGTGTAGCGCACGCCGAAAACGCTTTCGTATAACGCAATAGACGCGCCGAACGGTATTATTACAAACAATAAAATTATTACCGCCGATATTACTGAAACCAAAATAATGGTTAGTTTCTTTTTGTTTTTGACTTTACCCATAAAATCACCTCCGAATTATTTTATCATATGAAAACGGTTTTTACAAACGCTTTGGCAGGGACGAACCCTATTTTAAGCGCTTCTTAAACAATATAAAATTACGTGTTTGAAAATTTTTCAAGGGAATAACTCTATAATTCGGCAAATTTTTCAAGGGAATATTGTGCCTAAAAAGTAAAAAAATCAAGGAAGTCGATATAAATTAGTTAAATTCGCTTGTTACAAAAGGCGTTTTATCTTACGTCGTAATCGGAAATAAGCCGCACTACGTTTTTCTTTTTTATATAAGCGTGGCGAAGGGTTTTCGCAGCGCCGCCGTGGCCGTGCCAAACGTAGGCTATAACTATATCAGACCTATCTACCATCCATTCGTTGCGGCGGGAAATGGCAAACTTTGGCGGCACGCTTTCAAGCGGCGGAAAGACTACCTCGTCAAAGTACCGTCTTATATTGTCGATACGGTTTTTGTAACTTTCGGTAATGTACGGGGTTACAAAGACTTTTTCTATCGTAGGACGAAGACTGTAAGTTTTTATTTCGTCTATCACGTCGGAGCACAGCCAATCAAAAGCGCCGTATCCGCCGCAAAGAAAAGTTACCTTGTCGGAATCCGACAACGACGACAAAAGGCCCTGTAAGGTCCTAAACAAAGCTTCCTTAACACCACCGTCCTTGATGGTGCTATGCCCGCAGAAAGTAACTGTTACGTTTGACAACCTTTTCACCTATAAAATAAAGAGCGCACCCCGAAAGGCACGCCCTGTAATAGTATCCCTCGGTCGTCGAACACAACTCATTGAATCTTACTACAAGCACAACAGGTTAAAAGGGATACGTACTACTAAAGTAATACGTACCTGCTGTGGTTGTAATTATTAAGTTGTATTCGACAAAAGACAGTATACCACAACCGAAAAAAATTATCAATGGTTTTGGGCAAAAAATTATTCTTTCCTTTTGCGGCTTACAAGAAATTTTGTTGTTCGCTTGCGATTTAACCTTTTTAGATATAAAATAAAGAGCGTACCCCGAAAAGCACGCCCTGTAATAGTATCCCTCGGTCGTCGAACACAACTCGTGAAAAAAGTACACACAGAGATTAAAGAGATACCTATTACCTAATCAATATCTCCGTCAGTATACCACACCCGAAAAAAATTATCAATAATTTTTGCCAAAAATATTTAATCTTCCCTTGAAGTTGTGTTCGGCGTTGCGTTATTTTTTGGTTTTAAAGTTGATTATTTCGCTACGCTTTGGTATAATAAAAAACGGGGGTAGTTTAAACATGATTGAACAGCGCACCTTTTTCGAAAACGAAGAATTACAGCCGCTTGCGGCAAAGCTAAGACCTCAGTCTTTAGAGGAGTTTGTAGGACAAAAGCACCTTCTTGGCGAAGGCAAGGTTTTGCGCCGCCTTATCGAAAGCGACAAAGTTGGTTCCATGATATTTTGGGGGCCGCCGGGGGTGGGCAAAACGACCCTTGCACGCATTATCGCCAAGCGCACGAAGGCGAATTTTATAGACTTTTCCGCCGTAACGAGCGGCATTAAAGAAATAAAACAAGTCATGGAGGAGGCGGAGAAAAACCGCCGTTTCGGTGAAAAAACGATACTTTTCGTGGACGAAATTCACAGATTCAACAAGGCACAGCAGGACGCTTTTCTGCCGTTTGTGGAAAAAGGAAGCATTATCCTTATCGGCGCAACCACCGAAAACCCGTCGTTTGAGGTCAACGGCGCACTTTTATCCCGCTGCAAAGTGTTTGTGCTTCAAGCGCTGAAAACCGAGGAACTTACAGAACTTTTACGCCATGCGATTACGGACGAAAGAGGTTTTGGCAAGCAGGAAATAGAAATTTCCGACGACCTTTTGGAAACCATTGCAAACTTTGCGAACGGCGACGCACGAAGCGCACTTTCCACCCTTGAAATGGCGGTTTTAAACGGTGAATTAAACGGAGAAAAGACAATCGTAACTAAGGAAACGATCGAGCAATGTACGTCGAAAAAGTCCCTTCTTTACGACAAGAGCGGCGAAGAACATTACAATCTTATCTCCGCTTTGCATAAGTCGATGAGAAACTCCGACCCCGACGCCGCGGTTTACTGGCTTGCTAGAATGCTTGAAGCCGGCGAGGACCCGCTGTATATCGCCCGCCGCGTAACCCGTTTTGCAAGCGAGGACGTAGGGCTTGCGGATCCGCGCGCGTTGGAAATTGCCATAGCAGCATATCAAGCCTGCCATTTTATAGGCATGCCCGAGTGCACCGTTCATTTGACGGAAGCGGTTGTTTACATGTCGTTGGCTCCTAAATCCAATGCGTTGTACGTCGCTTACGGAATGGCAAAAAAGGACGCGCTTACTATGCTTGCCGAGCCCGTTCCGCTGGTTATTCGTAACGCTCCGACAAAACTTATGAAGGAACTCGATTACGGCAAAGGCTATCAATACGCGCACGATACAAAAGAAAAACTTACGGATATGCAATGTTTGCCCGATTCGCTTTTAGGTAAAGAATATTACTTCCCTACCGATGAAGGGGTCGAGGCAAAACTTAAAACCCGCCTTGACGAAATCAAAGAGTGGAAAAAGAATCGTAAAAAATGATAAAACAACTTACAAAAAAGTGGAAAAACCCGCCTATAGGTCGGTTTTCCCACTTTTTTGATTTTTACGCGTTTGCTTTTATTTTAAAAAATCAAGCATAAAAAAATAACCTAAGCCAAGCTTTTTCGCATCGGTTTAGGTTATTTTTATTGCAACACATTCAGCCTTATTTGAATACTGAATAGGGTCGTTTATCAGCGAAGTACTACTATCGAATAGGGCTGAAGGGTAAGTGTGTTTCCGCTAACAGAGCTGCGGTTCTGAACGTTCAACGTATCTTCAACCGAAACGTTGCCGTAGGTCGAAAGGTCTACTTTATAAGAATCGAGTTCGTTTAAATTTACGAGCACGATAATCGATTCACCGTTCCAGGTCTTCTTAAACGCCGAAACGTAAGGATCGGGCGAAGAAAGTTCCGAAATAGTGCCGCGGGCAATTTCCGGATGGCGGTTTCTTAAGCGCATAGCCGCTTTATAATAGTTGAGAATGGACTCATCGTCCTTCTGCTGAGTTTCAACGGAGCCGAAACTATAGCTTGAAGGATTAACTACCATACCTTTTACAGGCGGCATAAACACCTGGCCTATTGCCATTTCGTTTTCCGACCAACGCAACGCAACACGCTTTGTGGGATCGGAATTGGAATCGGAGCATGTCATACCTATCTCGTCGCCGTAATATACGAAAACGTTTCCGTTCATCAAAGAGAGAAGCCCTGCACCCATCTTAATTCGGTTTTCGTCACGCAACATATTAGCCGCACGCGCGGTATCGTGATTGCCTAAAAACGGAGCAAGCGAGCCTTTTTTAAAGGTGTTCTGATATCTTAAAAGAAGATTCGTATAATCCTTGCCCGGACGAGAACCGAGAGAGGAAACTATCTGTCTTATGGTACCTTCGCCGCCGGCACTTGTAGAGAACAGGAAGAAGCTATCGCAACCGCTTTCATAATAGTTGTTTACGATATTATCGCCTTCCCAACATTCGCCTACGATATACGCGTCCTTTTTAATAGCTTTAGAGGTTCTGTTTAAGAAACTTAAAAACTCAACGTTTTTGCCTACGTTACCGGTATAATAACTTGTAACTGCGTCAAGACGGAAGCCGTCGCAATCCATATCTTTAAGCCAAAATTCCAAAATATCGGCAATCTCTTCTCTGACCGCATTGTTGTCGAGATTAAGATCGGGCATATTCATATCAAAACGGCTTTCGTAATACCAATTTCCGGTACCGTTAATGAGATTGTAGCCATCGGGTTTAGTGTCTGACTGTCTGAAATTGTAGTAATTTATATACTTGGCGTTTTCGGTATTGGTTTCGTTGTTTTTAATGGCACGCGTTGCCTTTTGGAACCAATCGTTACCGCCGGAGGTGTGGTTTAAAACCATATCCACAATAACGTTGATACCGCGTTTGTGGGCTTCCGAAACGAGTTCTTTCATATCGTCGTTGGTGCCGTAATCTCTTTCAACGGTGTAATAATCGATGACGTCGTAACCGTGATAGGTAGTGGATTCGCAAATAGGCATAAGCCATATTCCGTTATAACCCATTTCCTTGATATAATCTAGCTTGGTCGTAACGCCCTTTAAATCGCCTATTCCGTCATCGCCGGAATCATAGAAAGAGCGAACGAAAATTTCATACCAGTTACGGTTGTTGTCGTCTACGATATTAAGCTTATCGTCTACCGGCGGGTTATCGCCTTCGGGGGGCGTACACGCCGTCAACGCGAATACGGAAACGACGAGCATTAAAGAGATCAAAAACGCGCTTATTCTAGAAAACAATTTTTTCATAATCTTAACTCCTTATTTGACTGCACCGCTTGAAACACCTTCAACGTAGTAACGCTGCATGCTCATAAACAATGCGGTTATAATAGCACCTACTATGGTTGCGCCTGCGCAGAATATGGTGAAGTTATCGTTGAAACTGCTCTTTTCGGCGTTGACAAGACGGTAAAGACCGAGTGCAACGGTAAAGTATTTCGAGTCGTTGATTATTACGTTGACGAATATAAAGTCGCACCAGGGCGAAATAAACGACGTAAGTATGGTGTACACGATAATCGGCTTGGAAAGGGGCATGGTTATCTGCCAGAAAATTCTCCATTGCGAAGCGCCGTCGATAATTGCGGCCTCTTCGAGTGAGCGCGGCAGCGTATCGAAAAAGCCCTTACAAATGTAATAAGACAGTGCCGCACCGCCGGAGTATACCAAAATCAACGCTAAAAGCGAATTTGTAAGATTCATTGCCTTTAAAATAAAGTAAATGGCAATCATACTCATAAATCCAGGGAACATGCCGAGAACGAGCATTACGTTCATAAGCGGTTTACGCATTTTAAAACGCATACGGGAGAACGCGTAACTGACCATAAGTATAAATACCGTGGTAATGATACACGAACAGGTTGCTACCAAAAAGGTATTGCCAAGCCAAATTTTAAAATCCGTTTCTTTAAACAATCTTACAAAGTTACCGAAGCCGAGTTGCAGGTTATCCGGGAAAAGCTTGTTTATAATACCGGTATCCGGCGTAACACGAAGTGCCGTATAAATAAGGTACACTATCGGCAACACCCATATAACGCCTAAAACGGCAAGAACGGCATAGATAACGCCGTTACCGACGGCTTTACCCATTTTGTGCTGTTTAGAAGTTACTATTTCGTCTGTAACCATTTTTTTAGTCATTACTGATAGTCCTCCTCGTTCTTAGTTGACTTAGAGCGGTTATATGTGATAAGGGACAAGGTTGCGGATATCACGAATATTACTATACCGATAACCGACGCCATATTGTATTGAACGTTCGTATCCGTTGTGAGACGGTATAGCCAGGTAACCAAAAGGTCTGTGGACTGAGCATTCGTTCCGTTACCGTAAAGAATGTTATCTATAGGTCCGCCGCCCGTTAAAAGCCAAATTACGTTAAAGTTGTTGATATTACCCACAAACTGCGTAATGAGATAGGGTCCCGTTACATGCAACATATATGGCAAAACGATATGGCGGAAAAGCTGGAATGGATTAGCGCCGTCAAGTTTTGCAGCCTCGTACATTTCCGAAGGAATATTCATCAAAATACCCGAACACATAAGTATGGTGTACGGAATACCTATCCACATATTTACGACTACGATTACTATACGCGGAATAAGCGAGCCCCAGCGTGTATCCGCAAGCCAACGGATATTGGTGCCTAGAATAACGTTTAATATGCCGTCTCCATCTAAAATCTTCTGCATAAGAAGTAGTGTAACGAATTGCGGCACGGCGATAGCGATAACGAACATCGTACGCCACAACATTTTAAGGCGTATTCCCCTTTTGTTTATCATAAGGGCGAGCATCATTCCGAGGAAATAGTTACTGAACGTTGCTAAAAACGCCCAAATAAAGGTCCACAAAAGTACCCTTCCGAATACTACGAGGAAGCCTGTGCCTTCCGCAACGGAGAATAACTGTCCGAAGTTTTGAAAACCTACCCAATCGAAAAGGTTTTTTGGCGGCAGATGCTGATAATTGTAGTTGGTGAACGCTATCAGGATCATAAATATCAGCGGCAATACCGTAAATACCAAAAGCCCGATAAGCGGCGGAATTAAAAGAGGCACGTAAAACTTTTTATTTAGTAGTCGCGCGCAATCCTGTTTAAAGGTAGAAAGCGGTTTTCCTTCGGCGATAAGTACGTCGTTTTCAATATTTCCGCGCACGTTAAACACCCAAATGGTAACGAACAATACCAAAACTACGAGTGAAACTATGCCGTATAAAAGAATAAGAAAACTGTTATCGCCGGGAATAACTACGTAAGTACTTGTTGCTTCATCCCAGACTTCGCCTTCCAACACCGTACCAAGATGTCCTGAAAATAGCAGTTGTCCTATATATTTCCCGCCAAAGAAAATCATGAACAGTATAAACAGAACTTCAATCAGGAAGTAAATAATACCTTTTACCACCTGCTTGCGCATAATCTGCCCTAAGCCCATGAAAACGCAGGATAATTTCGTCGCGATAGAGCCGTGCACTATGGCAAGAATTGCCGCTTTCATTTTTTGAAAGAATCGCACGAAAACGTTCCCTTTCGCGGTTTTTGCGATTTCCATATTACCTCCTATAATATGACTTGTAAAACTGATTTTACCGTACTTTACACCTTATCATATATGAAAGGTTTAACTGCGTACGATAAAACCAAAAAATAAGCAGGGGCAAATATATTGCCCCCGCCAATGCTTAAAAAAATTATTTAGCACTCTTATTGATAGCGACAACTGCGGCTGCAAGTTGTTCACTCAAATCAAAGGGCGTATTATTGGTTTTTGCAGTGATCATAGCATCACCGAGCCCCTGAAGCGGAGTCCAAAGAGTGGTAGGAACGTTCTTCTGCGTTTTTGTAAACGGTAACTGTGCGGCTATTGCCTGAGAGCAAGCGTCGTTAAGTATTCTTTGATCTTTTTGTGCTTCTACGTCGGTAGGACGGAAACCACGTGCTTCAAAGTGCTTAATCTGGCTTTCGCGGTTGGTATAGAATTCTGCAAAATCAAGTGCGTCTGCCTGAATTTTAGAATATCTGCAAACGCCCATGAGTTTGTAACCCGCAAAGGATACGAGCTGAACCTGTTCGGTACCGCCGTTAGCGTCATAATAGGTGTAAGTAGGTAATTTCGCAACGCCCATATTTTCGCCGAGTTGTTTCTCTATGGAATCTTTGTTCCAGATACCGGAAACGCCTGCGATAATGGAACCGTCTGCAAAACCTGCGGTTATCTTACTGTCGTCGGAGTCGGCTTTTACGCGCGGATCTTTAACGAGGTTCCACATAGATTGGGTAACCTGCGTACCTACTTCGTTACCGAAATCGGTAGTAATTGCGGTTTCCGCGAAGGATTCGTCGAAAGTAACTTCATAACCGAGGCCTTTACCGAAGAAGAATGCGGAGGAATACCAGCCGTCGTTCATCGGATAAGCAAACATTTCGCCTCTTGTGCATTTAGCAAGAATTTTGTCTATGGAAGTTACGTCATCCGCGTTTAATTTTGCCTTGTTATAGTAAAGGAAGAACGTATTGTCGGTATACGGGAAAGCATAAGTCTGTTCTTCGCCGTTTACCGTTACGGTAGCAGAGTCAACTGCATCCGCACTGTTGACCTCTTTTAAACGGTCTAAACGAGCGCCGCCGATACGGGCAAGAGCGCCGCCGTTTAAAAGTTTGTTCATCTGATCGCTTGGGAAAGAGAAAACGTCGGGGGCGTTTGTCGGGTCGTTAAGAACCTTTGTACCTGCGTCGTTTTCGCCCTGTTCGCCGAATAAGAAGTTGTATTTCTTTTCGGGATGTGCCTTTTTGAAGTCTTCGGCAACTTGTTTTGCGAAAGCCTGGTCCTCTTTGGAAACCCAAACCATAAGCGTAACAGTCTCGCCACCGACATTTCCGCCGTCATCCGGTTTGTCGCCGCAAGCAACGATCATAACGGACATAACGAGTGCGAGCATAAGGCATAAAAATTTACTGAATTTTTTCATTATTTTCTCCTTATTTACCACAAACTTCCCCTACTTTCGTAGGGGGAGTCTGTGAACGTTTTAGCTATTAAGCGTTAGCTTCAGGTAATTCGGTACCGATATATTCAACGGTGAAAGTTCTGGTCTTTACGTTAAAAGTAATTTTGTGGTAGCCTGCCTGAGCAGTCTTATAGTTACCGCCTGCAGCATTAGTACCGGTGTAGTCAAGAGCCCATTCCGCATTCGTTGAGCCGCCTACAGAGGTGAAGTGGATGCACTTAAGGGATTTACCTGCTGCGAAATTATAAGTAATTTCGTAAACGTCGGGGTCTGCAGTTTGGGTCATCTTTAAGTGAGCGCCGATAGAACCGGGGGTTTGGGCCCAATTCGGGGTAACGAAGTCGCCTGTAATATAGCAGCCGAGATCTGTAACAGTAACGTCTAAAGATTCAACGAGTTCGAACTCGAATCTTACTATCTGTGCTTCCTGACGGCCGGTAGTAGAGGTGTTTGCACCCTTGGTTTCAAGTATGATGTTGTAAATACCGGATTTACCTGCAACAACTTTTGCGTTGCCGTCCCAATTGGAGGAGCCAGTGCCGAATATATCGGTATTCTTCTGGAAGAAGTATTCACCGAAAGCGTATTGAGTGCTGCCACTGTTCCAAAGGGTTTTGTGGAATCTCAACTTCATTTCATCGCCTTGTTTAAGGGTGAAATTGTTAAGTCTGTAGATATTGGTGCCTGCATCTCTTACGAAAGCGGTTTTGGTGTTGTATGCCCAGTTACTGTTTTTGATGTCACCGGTACCGTTACCGCAGAGGAAGTAATCTTCTCTTAAGTCGAGAATTACTTCAACTACTGCTTCTTCATATTTAGCGTAAACAGCGGTGTCAGCAGTGATAGGTTGAGTGAAATCGAACGCGGTGGTAAATTCCGCATCGGCAAACCAACCTTTAAATTCGAAACCTTCTTTTTTGTCAGGCGTCCAAGTATTAATGGTTGTATTTTCTTCAACGGGTGTAGCCTGAATAACATTTTCGCCGTCGTAATAAGTTACCGTGTATTTGGTAACGGGAGCGGTTGCTTTTGCAACGGTAAGAGTTTTGGTGGAAACGACTAAAGTTACAACGTAGTCACCTTCTTCGGTGAAGAAATAGTTGTCGCCGCCGGTTTCGCCAACGCCGTACCAACCGTCGTCTTTAATACCGAGGGTTGAACCATAAACAACTTTAAGAGCGCAGATGTTACCTTCGCCCATCCAACCGTAACCTTCACGAGCGGAAACGTCGGTAATAGTTACGTTAGCGGTGTAGGTGTCGCCGTCTTCGGAAGTAAGTTGAGTGGAGTAACCGCCTTTAACGGTGAAGTTAACGTTTTCGTCGTTATCAACGAATGTACCAACTACGTAGTAAGCAAGTTTTTCGAAAGAAACCTTGTTGTCTGTCTGGCAATAGGTTATGCAGTATTCGCCTGCGGTGAGGAACATATTGTTGCTGCCAGCACTGCCGGACTGTTCGCCGATACCGTAATCAAGACCGCTTATATTGTTTTTAACTTTAAGTGCAGCAGCGGGAACGCCTGCAGGGTTCTCTGTGGCAGACCAAGTAGGATACATAGTATCGGTAATGGTTACGTATGCTTTCCAAAGAGTAGCATCGTTGCTGTCTCTGGTCAATTTGATAGCGGTTTCGTAATCGTCGCTCCAAGTCTCGCCGTCGCCCGTTACGGTACCTACTAAGTACATATCGTGGGTTTCATCTAACGGTTCGAGTTTTTCGATGCATTCCCATTCAACAGTGTTGTTTTCTTCAGCACCGGGATAAGTGGTAAGCGTGAATTTGTAAACGCCGTCCTGACCTTGTACCGGCCAGATATTCCACTGGTTGGTAGGCATATTGAATTCATAGCCGCCTTCGAATACTACTTTTCCGTCTGCGCCTTTAACAACGCCGTATTCTTTGCTCTCAGCGGTAACTTCGAGGTTCTTTTCGGGGTTGGTGCCTGCAGCGTATTCGAAACCTTTAAGGTTGCCAAGACCTGCCTGAGCGTCTGTGCCGGTGCCGTCGCCCGTCCAATCGCTGTTATATAAGTTGGTAGCGAAACGGAACTTAACGCCCGGACGGAGAGTAAGAGTTAACTCGAGAACGTTCTTGGTGTCGGTTTTCTGGAATATGAGTGATTCATAACCTTCTTCTATTACCCATTCTTCAGCGTCGTTTTTCGCGGTTGCGAATTTCCAGTTGGATTCGGTCATAGAACCGATTGCGTACCAATAACGAGTGTCTTCTTCAACGTTTTCAGAACGCCAACGAGAGAAGATGTTCGTATCGGTTTCGATCTTAGTTTCGAAACTGAACGGATTGGTAAGTGAACTTTCTCCATACCAACCTGTAAATACGTAACCGTCTTTTTCAGGTGTCCATTCGGTAAGAGTGCTACCTTTTTCAACCTTATCGGTTTTGAGGACGTTACGTCCGTCGTACCAAGTTACGGTAACTTTGTTTGCATCGTTTTGCTTAGGCGTACAAGCACTTACGAACGCCGCTACAGACAGCGTAAGCGCTACGACAAGCAAAAGACTAAGCCATTTTTTTGCCTTCATATAAATTTTCCTCCTATATATTTCACCTTTTTAGGTGTTTATAGCATTTTTTTAAATTTGTAATTCGTGATATTTTCCCGTCATTGCGAGAAGCGTAAGCGACGAAGCAATCCTGTGTAAGAACATTTTCTGCCTTGGTGTCCGGATTGCTTCGGCAATAAGATTTCTCGCAATGACGATTTAAACATAGTTTTGAGAACAACTTTAATTCGCAATTCACAATTGTGAATTAAGAATTAGTTTACGCTTTTTTATAAACGTAGCAGGATATCGCTGATATTGATTGAGAGCCCGAAAGTCCTCCGGAAATAACCGTAGTACCTGCGGTATTGCCGTTTACGTAAAGATTCCATACGCCGCCCGCAGGAAGTGTTACGTTTACTGCGGATTCGGAAGCGTTATAAACTACGTAATACTGTTCTTGCGTGTACGGATTTACCATAGAGTAAGCGATTACCGCGCCCCTCGTTGCGGAACCGTCAAGGCGGTTAACCATTGCGCCGTTGGCAGACGCTACAGGTAAACGGAAGGTGGGGTTGGCTTTACGGAAGGCCATAAGCCCGCTATAATACTGCATGGTCTTATACTGTATGGAGTTTTCGCTCAATAAATCCCATTTGAGATTATTTACAGCGTCGCTTGCGTTGTAACTGTTTTCGTTATAGGTACCGTCGCCGTTAGGCTTACTGCGAAGCATTTCTTCGCCTGCCTGCATAAACGGAACACCGAGTGAAGTCTGTACGATAGCAGCAGCTAAGCGGTTACGTGCGGTACGTGCGCTTTCCGTAGCGGAAGAAGTGCCGTACGCCATGCAGATCTTATCCCATAAGGTAAGGTTATCGTGCGCGGACGCGTAGTTTATCATATTGGTAGGATTGTGCGTACTCCAGGTTCCCTTGTTGTTCGCAGTACCGAAAGCACCGTTTGATACGCCGCCGTTAACGCCGAAGCGTATTGCGCCGGAAAGTCCTGCCTGCGCGCCTGTCGCAAAACCGGTATCACCGCCGTTCGTGGAGCCTTTGATAGCGTCGCGGATTACGTCGGAGAACATTGCTATTCCGTTGGTCTGGGTGTCGCCGTTTACTACTTTAATATTTGAGAGGGTGGACTGTTTGCCGCCGTCAAGGGTAGTGCCGCCGCCCGTCCAGCCTTCGCCGTAGATAAGGGCGTTGGGGTTAATTTCGTGTACGGCCTTTTCAATCTTCTTCATGGTAGCGATATCGTGAAGCCCCATGAGGTCGAAACGGAAACCGTCTACGTTATACTCTTTCATCCAGTACGTAACGGAATCGATCATATATCTTGAGTACATATTGCGGTCGGAAGCAGTTTCGTTGCCGCAGCCCGAACCGTTTGAAGCCTTACCGTCCGTTTTAAAGCGGTAATAATAGTAAGGTACTATCTTGTTAAGGTTAGAATCAAGCCCGCTGGTGTGATTGTAAACGACGTCCATAATAACGCCGATACCTTCGTTATGAAGGGCTTGAACCATCTGTTTGAATTCTTTCACGCGGACTTCGCCGTGATAAGGATCGGTGGAATAACTGCCTTCGGGAACGTTATAGTTCTTAGGATCGTAACCCCAGTTGAAACCCGTACCAGCCGCTTCGTCAACGGTTGCATAGTCGTAAGAGGGCAGTAAATGTACGTGGGTTATACCAAGTTGTTTCAAATAGTCAACACCTACGGGAATACCGTTAGCGTTTGTTAATCCCTTTTCCGTAAAGGCAAGGAATTTTCCTTTATATTTGGACTTTGCAATGTTGTTTGAGAAGTCACGAACGTGAATTTCCCAAAGTTCTGCGTCGGTATAATTGAATTTACCGTCGGTTGCCGTTGAAGGAACGAACAGATCGTTATTCCAATTCTCAGGATTCGTTGTGGAAAGATCCAAAACCATACCGCGGTTGCCGTTTACGCCTGCGGATACCGCGTACGGATCTACGGCTTCCTGCGTTCCTGCGGAAGTGGTTACGGTGTAGGTGTAGTACTTGCCGGAAATATTGCCGGGTTCGGTGTGCGTCCAAACGCCCTTTTCACCTCTTACGGGCTGCGCTACTTTATAAGCGGTGCCGCCGTTACCCGCGTCGAAAAGATTGAGTTTTACGGAAGTTGCGGTAGGCGCCCATAGACGGAAAATGGTTTCTGCCGCCGTAAATTCCACACCGAGTTTACCGTCGTATGCGTATTTTTCGATAAATTCGTCGCTTGAGAAGTACGTGATGGGAACTACGGGAACGGGGTCGTAACCGTTGACTTTAACCGTGTACGCCTTTTCTATGGAAAGAGGCGCGGCGGGTACGAGCGTCCATACGGTGTAGGATACTTTATCTATTTTTTCAAGTGCTACCTCGTTTCCTTCGCCGTCGGTTAATTTTACGTCTTTTGTTTCAAGACTTGTCTTTTTGCTGCTGAAACCAAGACGAATATGCGTAAGATCGCGCATATCTGCCATATCGATACTCTTCATTTCGTCTAAAAGAAGTTCCCCTTGTCCGCCGATATAACCGGCGTAAGATTTGGCGTTGCCGAGTTTTAAGAACACGTAAGTTTGACGTTCCTTAATGGAAATGAAACGGTCGTCCTGGGTGCCGTCCTTGGTTGCCGTGCCCCAACTCGTTCCGCCGGGATCCGAACAACCGGTACGGACGATAAAGCCGACCTGCGGTGTTCTTTCATCGATATTGATAATTGCCTTTGCGCCGTAATCGCAAGGGGTAAGCGTGAATCCGCGACCCTCTGCTCCGCCGACTTCCCAAAGCCAAATATCCGTATTTCCTACAGAAGTTGTATTTAAATAGAAAGTAATTTGGTTTTTGCCTGCCGGAACGGGCTCTACGTACTCGCCCTCTTTCGGCGTCCAGGGATGACTTTTGTCAATCACTACGTCCTCACCGTCGCCGGGGTCTATTATCGGGTCGTCATCGGAAGGCGGCAATGCGATGTTACATAAATCGCAAAAGGTGTCTTTGTTTTCGTCGATGTGCTGACACTTCTGCGGCGCCGCCGGCGTGCAGGAACACAGCACGAACATTATCGCAAGTAAAAGCGAAAAGAAAGCTGTCTTTTTCATTTTATCCCTCATCCTTATATATTCTATTTTGTCGCACCTGTCAGTAAATATCTATTATAGGTTTACGAAGTGCGTAAATTATCATATAAAAAACGGAATTCTTATTGCTTATAGGATTGCTTATAAAGGCAATTCCTTTTGGCGAAGCCAAAAGGAAAGGGTATACCCTTTCTTTTTGGCGAAGCCAAAAGGAAAGGGTATACCCTTTCTTTATTTTGCACTAAGCAGCACTTATCTTGTGAATTCCGATAATAGTCTGTCTTGAAATATTATATCACGATTTTTCAAGATTTCAAGTACTTTTTAAAAAATTTTTCACGAAATTTTAATATTTTTGTGATGGTCTAATATTTATTTACGTTAATGTTTATTTATGATAATCTGAACGCTTCCGGTTAAGCGTAGCGTCGTTTATATGCACAAAAAAAACTGTTGACTTTTTTTAATTCGCGTGTTACGATAAAAAAGCATATTTTAGGAGAAATCTGTTACTATGAAAAAATTTATTGCATTATTACTAAGTGTTTTATGTTGTCTGTGCGCAGTTTCCTGCACGCCTGCAGATAATCACGAGCACGACTGGTCCATAGGAAAAAGCACTACGGAGCATTGGAAAATCTGTACGCTATGCGGACTAACGCAAGATATTGCCGCGCATTTTGACAGCGACGACGATGACGTTTGCGACGTCTGCGGGCACGTAATGGAGGAGGTTGAAGAACATATTCACTCTTACTCCTGGCGACACAACGACGAAGAACATTGGAAGGAATGTTCCTGCGGCGACGTTACAAACCGCGAAAGCCACCGATTCGGCAGCGATAATCTGTGCGAATGCGGCGCCGTGAAGGACACCCCGCCTACAGACAAACAGGATACTAAAAACTATTACCTTGTCGGCAGTTTTATGAATTGGCAGACAATACACCGCGAAGACTTAAAGTTTTCCCGCCTTGCCGCCCTCGACGAAAACGGCATGACGGTATTCGTTAAAGATATAGACCTTTACGACGGTTATTCCTTTAAAATCGTCAACGACGGAAACGAGTCGGATTTCTGGGAAAATCAGCTTCATTATTTGCACCTTACCGGCGGAAACGCACGCGATAGTTTTACAACCGAAGGCAATAACAGCAAGATATCCATAAAAAGCGGCAACGCCGGAAGTTACAGAATAACGTTGCATACCGACTACCTGTCCCCCGCAAACAGTTACGTAGAAATAAGTTTATTAAGCGAAATATCCGACCCGGACCATCAACATACCTTTTCTGCGGATTGGGCCTTTGATAGCAATTATCATTGGCACGCGGCAACCTGCAGCCATTCGGACGCAGTAAAAGACAAAGCGCAGCACACCATTGTAAACGGCATTTGCAACGTTTGCGGCTACAGCGTATCCGGCGGCGGCGATCCTAACGCACCCGACGGCAAATACGAATTCGGCGACAGCGTAAGTATTCTTAACGACGCATTCTATAAGGATTACACTGCCGAGGAAAAAGCGCTATACTATGATTTGTGGAAAGAAACCACTAAAATCTCGGTTAAAATAGATATTTCGCCGTATGAACTTGCTAAAATCAACGAAGCGGAACAAAGCGGCGACGGCGTAAAAAAGGATACCTACAGAAAGTGCAACCTTATAATAACCGTCAACGGCACCGATTATAAGTATGAAGAAGTAGGAATTCGTATGCGCGGCAATACCTCGCGCAGGCAGTTCTGCAATTCGGACGGATTGATTTACGCGTACGTACATTTCCGCTTTTCGCTTACGGAAACTTTTGACGGCGAGGAATACCAAAGCGGGTCCTGGGGTCAAGAACTTTACCACGATTGGTCAAACGACGCAGAGGGAAGAAAAGCCCGCAAGGACCGCAGTTTTGCAACCATGGAAAAATTCTTCTACAAATGGAACAAAAATTACGATCAGACCTACGTAAAAGAAGTGTATGCAAACAGAATGTTCCAGGCATACGGAATCCTTGCCCCGCACATTACGCTTACCGAGATTAACGTTAAACAAAACGGCAATATGGAAAGACTTGGCGTTGGCGGACTGTATGAATTGATCGATAAGCATTTTATTAAGCGTAACTTCGATAAAACAAACAAGGGTGGCGACCTTTATAAATGTACTTACACGTCAAAAGGCCCCGCAAATCTCAGCAAGGCAGAAGGTTACGGTATAGAAACCCCTTATGAAGGCTTTTCTTACGATTTAAAGACCAACGACGACCCCGAAGATTTTAATAACCATAAATACCTGCTTGCTTTGATAGAGGCGCTAAAGGCACCCAAATCAGAGGCTTTTTCGGAAAAGCTCGAAACTCTTGTCGATATGGATTATTTTGCACGCTTTGAGGCCGTCAACTACTTCGTAGGAAATCCCGACTGCATCAGAAATAATTCAAACAACTATTACATTTATTTCACACCGTCCGGAAAGGCGTATTTCATTCCTTACGATTACGACCGCTGTTTCGGCATCAATAAAGATTGGAACCCAAGCGGAAACGGTATGACCGGTGTAACGCCATACGATACCAATAGCTGTAACGGTGCGGTTACAAATCCCCTTTACACCAAAACTATTTTAAGGGGCGGCATGGAAAAATATCAAAAGAGTTATCAAAGCAAGTTACAAAGCGTTCTTGACGGAAGATGGTTCACCTACGAGAATTTCAGTAAAATTTATAGCGGATATAAAGCTACGTATGAAAATCTTGTAACACCCTCTTCCCTCATACAAAAAAACTGCTCTAAAAACGTAGACCTTGGCCGACTTGCTTTTTCCGACAGCGGAACCAATGATTTTGGCAGCAGTCAATATAATATTTCAATGAAAGAGTATATGACCAAAAAACGCCAGACGGCAAACCGCAGCATAAATAATATTTAATGCTGAAATTTAACGCCGAAACACAAAGAGAAAGGCAAAAAATCGACCGAAATCGTACTTTATGCTATGTATGAGCGCTTGCGTCTTTCAAGAAAGCGTTTTGCTAAAATAATGGTAATGGCGTTGATTACGGTTAATACAACGCCTGCAAAAAGCACTTTTTTATAAATTCGGGAACCACCTGCCATGCAGGTGGTTTTTTTGCGATTAAAAAGTGCCATAAACCGGCCTATAGGTCGGTTTTCCCGCTTTTTTGATTTTTGCGCGTCTTGTTTAAATTAAATAAGGTAACTTGAATTCCCCCCAAAAGTTTAAAAAAATCTACACCCATGGATCGAGATACCACGAAGGGTATCCCAAAGTGTAGATTTTTTCGATTGTGGGTTTAACTTTTTTACCCAAAAGTTAGCCTATAAGTCGGTTAGCGGCAGTTTTTTACTAAAAAGGTCTGTTTTTTGCATGGCGTTTCAGGTCCCTTTTATTTTAAAAAATGTAGAATAAAAGGGCGGAAGGTTCAAAAAATGTGGAATAAAAAATAACCTAAGCCGAGTGATTGTTAGTGGCGCCTTAGGTTATCTTTGGCTCACCATGAGTAACCTTATTCTAATATTAGGTTGCGTTTTTTATAGAAAATAATAGTACAATTTAAATTCAAACATCAGTTTAAATATTGTTTCGCTGCTATGCTAAATGTAATCGTATTCGTCCGAAATAGATTCCAATCCCCACAAAAACGGTGTTTCTTTAATATCTCGATCATTTAACATATCGGCTAATCTTGGATTAACTTCAATTTTATTTATGTCGAACTGCTTTGGCTCGCCAAGTTTTATACATTTTCTAAATCTTACATCGTATCCTTCCGAGTCAAATGATTTGGAGACAAGAACTATATTATGACCACCCATTGATTTAACCTCATCATTTGAACTACATGACTCATAACGAATTCCATCAAAATAGTCATCACTCGCAACCCATTGGAGTAATAACTGAGGTATAATATATTCTTCTTTAAAATTAGCTTTCGGATATTGAGTAACTACGGAGCAAGCTGCTCTCAACGGATAAGAACAAATATGTTTCAATAAATAGTTTCTTACAAACGGCTTATCTTGCTCATTATGAAACCAACAGGAGAAGCTATGTTTTAGTGGCAATAATTTTTCAGAGAAATCTATAAACTTTAGACAATTGTTTTCATCCTGCGGAATATCAAATTTTGCAATCGTAAACTGTTCGGGCATTCCGCATTCGTACCAACACAATTCTGCTTGAGAAGCCAAATATAAGCATGGATAACCAGGCATACTGTATCTTTCAGTTTTTACTAACTGTCTCTTGGTGGCTGGGATATGGAACAATTCTTTCCTTTCGGGTAGAAAGTCAATACCTCCTCTAATTCTGTAATAGCTTTCTCTCCTATATGCTCCTGAATAGCGTTGCATCATTTCCGATTTCATTTTTTCAAACGTTTCAAAAGCTCTATTAGAGGCATCAATTATTCTTCCTGTTGCGTGTAATCGTAGCACCTCTAATAATTGGTTAGAGTTAGTTTCTATTTCTGGCAATTTAGCTGCCACCATTTTACACATATCTTCGCCTACAAGTGAATTGTCCAAGGGAGATATTGAATCTTTTAACATGGCAATGTATTGATTATAATTTTCGCTTAAAAACTCAAACATTGTTTTATTACCACGCTTTAAGTGACAACGAAAACTTTCCAATATTTCAAGTAGCTTATCCATTTTATTTCTCCTGAAGCAAGTACTCTTTAGTAGCTATATTATACCAAAAAATATGTCCTTTTTCAACCGTTAATATAAACAAAAAATCCAGTGCATAATTACTTTCGTCTAAAAAGAATTTTTTCTTTCTTATACTAGTTTAGTTTTGTTTTCTGCCACCAACATAAAATCAGAAAGACAGTTGTTCTTACCTTATAACATATAATTGAAATATTATTATTTTACAAAAAATAACCTAAGCCGTGCTTTTGTTGCAAGCGGTTTAGGTTATTTTTGGCGCGCCATGAGGAGCTCGAATCCCCAACCTTTGGTTCCGTAGACCAACGCTCTATCCAATTGAGCTAATGGCGCAAAAATCGCTAAATCCTTTTACGTAACGCTACGGCATTACAACTCTTCACCCAAAAAACGGTGCTCATAAGCGGATTTGCTATATGATTATAATCTTTATCGAAAGCTTTGTCAAATATTTTCCAAACAATCGAAGACAAAAATAAAAAAATTCTGAAACTACACTATTTTTTTTGACAAGCCCTCATTTTTGTGCTATGATTTATTAGTCTTAAATATTAAGTTTTCATTTTCAGCTATGGAGAAGTACCCAAGTGGCTGAAGGGGCTCCCCTGCTAAGGGAGTAGTACGGTTAAACGTAGCGCGGGTTCAAATCCCGCCTTCTCCGCCAAATATATCCCCCCAGTTTTTGCTGGTGGGATATGTTTTATATAAGCTAAAACGGGATTTGAACGGGCAGGAAGCGGTGGCGTACAAGTTGAATTAGCAGATTTTGCCACCGCCAAACAGTCCTGTGGACTGTTTGCTGCACAGGCGTGATAGAAGGCAAAGCCTTCGGAGCAAATCCCGCCTTCTCCGCCAAACATATCCCACCGGATTATATTGCGGGTGGGATATGTTTTTATAAGCCTAAACGGAATTTGAACGGGCAGGTAGCGACGACACACAAATCAATTAACAGAATCTTGTCGTCTTTTGTAGAATTATTTCCACTCAAAAAAGTCGTATCATATTATTAAATTATGAGGATGGAATTATGAAAATATCAAAACAAATTGAAAACATTGGAACAGTATGCTATGAAGAAAACGTATGGACGGGAAAGAAGTCGTTATCTCTGGATGGAGTAAAGATGAATAAATTATCTAAGACAAATTTTCAATATGTTAAAGATAATACAGTTATGCATTTTACTTTAGAGGGTAGTGTTTTACAAGGGATAAATTTAGTTGTTAATGGAGCAAAATATGAGATGCTTCAAAAAACTGCCTGGTATGAGTACATTGTGGCTTTTCTTGGATTTGTATTTATTCTTATTTGGGGCAATGTGCCATCACTTTGTGGGATTTTTCCAGTAGTTGGTGGAGCAATAGGTGGTCTTTTCGGTGCATTAGGAGCAATACTTGGTATCTATATGATGAGAGTATCAAAAAAACCAGTCATTAGACTACTAATCGGTCTTGCTGGTTCAGCTATCGCAGTATTAATATGTTTTTTTATTGGTCTTGCTATTGTAAGCATAGCTATGTAAAAAGAAGATTCTTTTTGACATACAAAAAGAAAATAATATAAATTACAATTTATAGGGGTGTGCATTGTATTAAAATGTATCTTCCTTGCCAAATATATCCCACCTGCTTTTTGCGGGTGGGATATGTTTTTATAAGCCTAAACGGAATTTGAACGGGCAGGTAGCGGTCGCTTGTTATATATCCGATAATTAGCATTAGCGCCGGTTTGATTTTTTTAGTTGCAAATATTAGTTTAGTATGATAAAATTGATTGTACGATAAGTAAAACTAAACGAGGTATAGTGCCGTGTGCTTACACAATCTTTTTCGACGCAAAAAGGATGAATTTGAGAAAAATCCTAAAACATATATCGAAACGCTATTTCGTTTTTTAGAGGAGAAGGGTTTTAAGAAATCCCATCGTCAAGTAAATTATGAAAGCTGGTTCAGTTATGAAAAAGAGGATTTTCATATCACGATTAACTATAGTTTCTATAAAGAAATGCAGGTTTGGTTCGACGTATATTATAAAACTTGGGATAACGAACCTTTAATTAAACATCTTTATATTAAAGATGAACACTATAAATTGCAGTTCAAAAATTACGATAATTTAAACTGTAAAGAAAAATTAGATTTAGTTGCCGAATACCTTTCCAAATACGTGGAGCACGTTATCAGTGCGAATATAGAAAGTCGGAGATACTATTAAAGTTAACAATTTTATTTATCGCACAAAAAATCCTTTTATGTTACTACTTTTTAAAGTGATACCCAACCGGACCGGCAAAAGGTTTGATTGGGTATTTTTTATATCACAGTGAAATTTAGACTTTATTTTTCTTGAAATCTCGCTCTGATAAGCGAAAGAAAAGCGTTATAAACCCGCCTATAGGTCGGTTATCGTGTTTTTTTAATATTTCCTGATATACGCTTTTAGTCACGTTACAAATAAATCGCTGTCATTAAAATCGTTGTTGCGAGGCAATTTATTGGTGAAGCGAATAAAAATGGGAATGGCTTTTACGATTGGATTGCCACGTCGCTTCGCTCCTCGCAATGACGGAAGGGGTACTATAAGTTTGGAGTGTGGAGTTAAGGATATAAAACATTATATAAAATGGTCGTTAATCGGCTTATAGCGCCACTTTTGCGAGTTTGGGGGGTGGAGTTTTGAGTGTGGAGTGGGATATTTGCTTCGTCGTTGGGAGGCGGTGGGAATAGTTATATTTCGGCAACGACGACTATCGTAGATAAGAAAAGAGCGGAACGCATTTTTTTGGCGCTTCGCTCTTTTTTACTATAAATTTGTTATGAAACTTATTGCGCTTTCATTCTTTTATTACGCTGTTTTTTCAACCAACGTAACGGGTGCGGTCAATGCCTCGGTGCCGTCTGAATTCTTGATGGAAAGAACTATCATCTGATAGGTGTTGCCGTCTTTTTTGAAGGCAAACGTCATAACCTGACCGCTTGATGAATGGGTAGCGGTAAAGGTTGTGCCGCTCAACGCCTCGGTGTTTTCATCGGTAACATAGGAACGGGCAAGGGTCTTGCCGCCGAGTTTAACTTTATAACTTGCAAAATTAGCATCCCAGGAAAAGTTAATCGTCGTATATCCGTTGTAGATTTCTGTAGCACCGCCTGAAAGAACGAAGTTTTTGCCGGAAAGATCTTTCAAAGCGACGTTTGCGTATTCGCCAACTTCCCCTACGCTTGCGGTGAATTCACCATTGTCGAGCATTTCGTCATTGTTATTACAAAGGTATAACTTACTCATATCCGCTTTAACTAACAGATAGTAAGCGGCCTCCATTCTCACCGAATAATAAAGGGAATCGGTGCCGTATATATCAGGTTTCCATGTCGAACTACTGTTGTCCGTTAAGTTTGCTTCTTTTACAGTACCGTCCGACAAAGTGTATTGCACTTTGGTCTTGTCGGTGCTTATAATGAATTTAACGTAAGTCTCTCCGCCGGAAGGCAAAAATCCGCCCTTTGCGGGAGTGGTGCAATTACCTACGAAGGTCGTACCTTCAAACGCAGGCTGAACGTCTTTCCAAACGGCGGTAATCGTAACCGATTCGCCGGAATTAGCCATATAACTAGTTCCTGCGTTATATTCGTTTCCATTGACGCTCCAGCATTTGAATTCCTTGCCTTCGGGGGCGGTGTAGGTGTTAGCTGGCAATACGATCTTATACATTCCGCTTGAAGCGTTATACTCTGCGGTTGCAGTGGGTGCTACGCCCGAGCCGCCGGCCGCAGCGAATGTAATAGTAGGTTCGGCGGGCGTAGGTGCCCCATTTCCGAACGTATAGGTCTTTCCACCATAGGTTAGCGTAATCGCCAAGCCGTTATCGTCCAACGTGCCGCTGACAGCAGCTCCGCCTTCAAGCGTAATCGTAATCGCCGTGCCGCTTTGCGTGAAGGTTAAGAGAACTTCTTGGTACTGACTTCCGTCTTCCGCTTCACCGAAAATTGCCAAAAGTCCACTGTTTGTGTCAAAAAACAATCCAATCTGAGAAGTATAAGCATTGTCATATCCTACGTACACGTGCTGCCACTGTGCTACAAAGACAGTGTTATCACCCAAAGTATATTTATCGCCGGCGGCGTATACTTCACTTTCAGTACCGCCTTCTTTTTTCCAACCGGCAAACATATAGTTGCTTTCGGCAGTAAAAGTAATTTCTTCCAATAAATAATAGGTTCCGCCTGTTACGTCGGTTTTAACGATGTCTGCGCCGGTTGCATGATCGCCCGCTTTGTAGGTTACGGTGAATTTACCCTTCTCCCACTTTGCCATAAACACGAGTGTCGCTTCCGCATAATCTGCAAGAATCGTATATGTTTCGCCGGGCTGATAAAGTACCGTATTGCTTCCACCTTTAACGTACCAACCCTTAAACACGTAACCGACGTAATTTGACTTAGCGGTAAAGGTATTTTCGGGAAGAGTAATCGTATCGCCCGCTTTTTTACCTGTCTGAGATTCGGGAGCCGTTCCCTCTCCCTGGAAAGCGGTTTCAAAGCTTACCGTAATTTCGGTTGCGACATTTTTCCAAACCGCCGTAAGAGTGTGGTTAGCGGTGCCCACGTATCTATCGCCTGCCTGATAAGTATCCGTGCCGTCCGTCCAACCGCCGAACACTTTACCTTCGCTGTGCGTGAGACCGGTTCCGTCGGGAAGCGTAATGCCCATAGGCGTCCACATCGTTTTCCACATAGGTTCAACCGTGCCGGTGCCTTCGCCTGCCGAGAAGGTCACTTTGTATGCATAGACGGCGTAAAGTGTAAGATCCGCAGTAACCGGCGTATCAAAGGAATATTCCATTCCATCTTCAGTAGACCAATAGCGGAACAGTTTGCCACTTGCGATTACAGGATCGGTCGCAGGTTTTTTAACCGTTTTTCCATCCTCGACTTGTTCCGTCCAGGTTGCACCTTCATTGTTAGGCTCGAAAGTTACGGTGTGCTTAACAACCGGCGTTCCGTTTCCAAAGGTATAGGTCTTTCCACCGTAGGTTAGCGTAATCGAGAGAAGATTGTTTTCTAACGTTCCGTTGGTGGCGGTGCCGCCTTCAAGGGTAACCGTGATTGCCGTGCCGTTAAGAGTTAAGGTTAAAGGAATATATTGGTCCTGGCTTCCGTCTTCGGCTTCACCGGGAATATATAATAGCCCCTCGTTTGTGTCAAAATACAACACGATTTGAGCAGTGTAATCATTGTCTAACCCTGCGTACATGTGAATCCACTGTGCTACAAAGACAGTATTTTCACCAATCGTATAAGTGCCGTCACTCAAAACTTCGGTCGTACCTTCTTTTGCCCAACCTGCAAACATATAGTTGCTGTCGGGTGTGAAAGTAACTTCAGACGCATCCAATAAAAAGATCTTTCCGCCTTTTACGTTTTTAACGATGTCTGCGCCGCTTGCGTGAGCTCCCGCTTTATAAGTGACGGTAAAGTCGCCTTTATCCCACTTTGCCTTAAACACGAGGGTTTCTTCCGCATAATCGGAAGGAATCGTGTAAGTGTCGCCCGGTTGATAGAGTACCGAACTGTTTGTGCTCTCGTACCAACCTTTAAACACGTAACCGACGTTCTTAGCCGTAAAGGTGTTTTCGGGAAGGGTAATAGTGTTGCCTGCAATTACCGTTTGAGATTCGGGAGCCGTTCCCTCTCCCTGGTAAGTGGTTTCAAAACTTACCGTAATTTCGGTTGCGGCATCTTTCCACACCGCCGTAATAGTATGGTTGGCTGTTCCTACGAATCTATCGCCTGCCTGGTAAGTATTCGTGCCGTCCGTCCAGCCGCCGAACACTTTACCTTCGCTATGACTTAGACCTGTTTCGGCGGGAAGCGTGATGCCCATCGGAGTCCACATTTTTACCCATATAGGTTCAATCGCGCCCGTTCCTTCGCCCGCCTCAAAGTTCAATTTGTAAGCGTAGCTTGCGGTGAGCGTAAGGTCCGCCGTAACCGGTGTATCGAAGGAATACTCTCCCTCTTCGGTTCCCCAATAACGGAATAGTTTGCCACTTGCGATTACGGGATCGGTCGCAGGTTTTGCAACCGTTTTTCCATCCTCGATCTGTTCAGTCCAGGTTTCACCTTCATTGTTCGGATCGAAAGTTACGGTGTGCATGACAACCGGCGGAGCGTCCTCTTCCCACTGCGCGGTAAAGGTGACGTCTTTTGCCGGCATCGTGTAGATTGCCCCCGCAGCATAATCCGCCGTGCCGTCGTTCCAGGCTGTAAAATGGTAACCATCTTTAGTAAGCCCGGAAGCCGAAGGGAGTTCAAAAGTTATACCCTCGACGTGAGTTTCCCCGGTCGGCACCGTGCCCGTTCCTTCGCCTGCACTAAACGTGACGGCATAGGTCTTAATTACCGGCAGGCCTGTGCAACCGGCTAACATGACAAGTGTTGCCGCCATGACGACGAGCAAGACTGCTAATGCTCTCTTTTTCATTATAATACCTCCAAAATTTTTACACGAAAGAATTGCCACTAAGAACAAGTGATACCGAGATGAAGGCTTTTCTTCCAGAGTTTATCTAATTAATTATAATATAAAGTCTATATTATTTGCCTTAAAAATAGTTGATAATGGGCTTATAGCCCCGCTTTTATAAAATAACTATCTACACGACTTCGTAGGTGTAGGTAAAACTCGTGCGGTCGTCAGAAAACGTTACCGTGATACGATAGGTCGTGTTTTTGTACATGCGCGTAAACGTACAAACGCTATCCGACGAGAAGTTAGCGAGCGTGCCGTAGTCGCTCCATTCCGGGAGTGTCGTGCCGCCGCCCACGTCTATCTTAAGGGTTCCGAAAATATAAACGCTGTTACCCAAATAGTGAAGATTTAGCACGCTGCCGTCGGACGCGGTGATATTACGCACGTAGGTTTCGGCGGTTTGCTTTTCGTATGAAAACAGGTTGCCGGGCAAAATCGTAATAGTAAAGTCATACCTCTTCCCGTCGGAGTCTAAAAAGTTAACAATCTTCTTCAGGGTAAAGCCGACGATCTTCATCTGTATTTCCGTGCCGTTAAGCGTAACCGTTGCGTAACCCTCGTAATTGGTGTCGGCGTAGTTTTCGGGGTCGATGTCGGAAGGTTTGCACACGAGCGTATAAAGCCCGTCCTGCGACGTATAAGTGATAGTTTCGCCCGCTCTTACGAAGGTGCGCAATCCGTCACCGAAATCAACTGTAATCTTTCCTTCTTCATACGTACCCGCAAGTACGTAGTACGTCCCGTTTTGATCATCGTGCTGATAGAAGGTGATAGTATTTCCTTCAATCGCGTAGAGGGCGGTCGCTTCCTTAAATATTATTGCTCTGCCATCAATCTCGATGGTATCGGCGCCGTCGATATATAACCCTTTTTCACTGCCGGACTCTATATATAGGTGTCTGCAGTAGGCGTTAAAAGTAGGCGCTTTAAAGCAGGCGATAGCAACGTTTATATCCGTCACTTTTATACGCACTGCAATGTTGCCGGTGAAAACCTTTTCGCCCATTATAGGCGGATTCGTGCCTGCAAACTCGATCATCAGCGGGTCTTCGTCCTCGTAGATATGACACTCGCTGAACGCCATTCCTTCAATATTCGCAAGAGCAGCGCCAAGCTTCACGAGTTTTATCTTTTCACAGCCCTGGAAGGCGTTTGCGCCGATTTGCACGATAGCCGGAAACTCGATCGTTCCGTCGTTTGAACCGAGAGACACACAGTATTCGAATGCGCCTACCCCGATATCCATAACCTTTAACGCGGTCACTGTCTGCAAGTTTTCGCAGTAGGAAAACGCGCCCTCGCCTATCGACGTTACGTTACTTAAGTTGACACCCGTAATAAACGGGAAGCCGCGGAATACAAAGTCCGCAATCGTCGTCACTTCGGCGGGAATGGTTATTTCATAGCGTTCCTGGGCGTTACTCGGCTTGTTGTAGCACACGAGCACGCCGTTTTCGATTTCAAATTCGGGAAGAATTTTAACTTCTTCGCTGCCCTTAATCGTATACGGGCAATCGCTCCAAGCCGTCTTATAGGCCTCGATGCTCTCTTCGGGGACGACGAGAACAAAACTGTTAGAGGGCCAACGGAAGGGACAGCTTTCCTTCGACCAATCGATTGCAATCGGTGTAGTTGATAGGAAAATTGCCTTGGTAAGCGTGTATTGGTTTTCAAACGCCCGCGCACCGATAGTTTTAACCGATGCGGGAATTGTTACCGACACCAGGTTTTTGCCCTTGAAAACGTCGTCCGCGATTGCAGTGACGCCGTCCGGAATTACCACGATCGAGGCGTCGCCTTCGTAGGCAACGAGCACTCCGCCGTCGGTAATATAACCGGTATCGTTGACGGTAAAGGTCTTTTGTTGCCAATCGACGTTAAAATACAGTTTACCGCCCGCGTGTATGCCGTCCTCGTCCTCAACGTACGGAATAAAGGTGATTAACGTGTTTTTGAACGCGCACACCCCTTCGTACGACGTGCCGCTTTGGGTATATCTGGCGCCACCGTACCCGTCAAGATACAACGTGTCGCCGCCGCTTGTTAGTTCGCCCTCGTGGGCAGCATCGAATTGGATAAATACAGGAACATCACCATCAGGATTGGAAACTACCTTCAGGATAAATCTCACGATCTCTCCGTTTTCTGAAAATTTCCATTCGCCGAGTGCGTCGGTGTAATTCTCCGTCCCCTGATAGGTTCCTTCATAAATCAATTCAAAGGATTCCGTTTCGACATCGTAGGCGTACCGTTTTGCCGTGCCGTATCCGTTCAAATCCAGTCTGTCGTAATAAAGTTCGCCGTTTTCGTACAGCATATACTGGCCGCTCTCACCGCCCTGCACGATAAAATTGCCTGTAAACTCTCCCTCCGCGCTGTTTGAAAGCGAGAAGTAAAAACGGTCGTCGGTTTCTTTGCCTGTCTGCGGATTAACGACCGTAAACGTATAGTCGCCGTACTTTTCATTGAAGGTATAGCTTCCGAACATATCCACTCGGGTTTGACTTCCCACCACGCTCGAATAGGTAGCGCTTCCGTACCCGTCGAGCGCTAAGATATTCGTAAGGCTTGCCTTCGTTACGTAATCATACCTGAGATAATTGCCCTCAAGTCCGTCGTGAAACAAAAAGGTATCCTTGTAGAGTCTTCCCTCTTTGACCACTTCTCCGTAATAGAATTCGATTTTCGTATACCCGTCGTCCTCGCCTTTTGAGGCAAAACCGAATTTCTTTTCCCCTTGCGCGTTCACGTAAACCGCCGCGCCCTGTCCTTTACCTAAAAGATTGGAATAAAAGTAGACTTTTTCATTATTGCCCGCGTCATAGCCCTTCGCCCACTGCGCATAAAGGGTCAGATCCTCGTCGAGGGTAACCGTATCGCCGACGTTATATTGCCCGTCGTTTTTCGTTCCCGTAGGATAAACCAATCCGTCTTTTGTGACGGACCAGCCCATAAACAAGTAGCCGTCGGCCTCAAAGTCGTCGCCGTTTTTGACTGTGACGGTCGAGCCCTTTTCCACTACATCGTTTGAAATATTGCCTGTGTGGTTGACGCCTTCGAGATTATATTCGTACGAAAGAGTGCTCGCCACAACGAAGTGCGCGTAATAGGTCTTGTCGCTTTCCGGCATAACGGAAGGAATTTCAACTTTTTCGCCGGAAAAATCCGAAGTTTCGTACCAACCGCGGAAGATATACCCCTTCTTTTGAGGATCTTCGGGAGGCGTTATATTGCTTCCCGCCGCCGCAGTGATCGGTGAAATCGTCGTTCCGTCGCATACGAAAGTAATTGTAAACGTCGTATCGGACGGTCCGTCACTCGAATCCGACGGATTGCCGGTGCACGCTACCACAAAGGAAAACGCCATAAGCGTCAATATTCCGATAAGAATGATTTCTATATATTTTATTGCTCTTTTCATATCACACCGCCTTTTTACGTATAAACGCAGTTAAGTTTGTCTGCGCTTCGTAAACAACTGTACGCAATTTAGTTATAATTATATTATATAATTTTAATTTCTGTCAAGCATTAGTATGGTTATTATCTAAAAACTTTATGAGTTTGTCAAACATATGGGACTGCCATATATATTCCGGAAAAAACGTAAGTCATAAAAAAAGACCTTGCGGTCTTTTTTTTGTTTTTTTATGTTTTTTAAATTCTTGCTTCGAAGCAAGCGCTTGGGATCCATTTGCCGTTTACGAAATCTCTGCCAAGCACCAACACTTTGTCCGCATAAACTTTTACGTAATATCCTTGCGAGCCACGCATATATTCGCCTGTAGGAATATAGAAACTACTCCAAAGGTACGCAACCGACGCCGTATTGAAAATATTGGGAAGTTCCTCTGTTCTTCCGTGCATGGAACCGCGAGTGTTTAAATCCCAATGGCTATGTCCGTTGAACATATGAATTTGCGGATACTTTTTAACAATATTTCTGAAAGCTGCCTCTTGCATAATGCCGTCCCAACCTTGCCCCGGGAAACTTCCGGCAATGGTGTTATAAAGCGATTGATGCAAGTACACGAAAACGGGCTTTTCAGGCTCTTTTTCAGTAATTTCCGCCAATTTACGGTCGAACCAATCTAATTGCGCTTGCGATAAATCGGCGTCGACGCCGCTTGCTTTACTTTCGCTGCCCAAAAAAACGTGGTGATAGCCGTTTACCGCCCTTTCGTAATAAACTTTGTCGGTTCCGGCAAAATCATAGAAGTTTTGAACTAGAGTGCTGAAACTTTCGCTTCCGTATGTGTCGTGGTTTCCGAGTGAAAAGTACATATTCGGAAGATTGGGAACGCTGTCCATTAGTTCCTTCGTGTGCTCCCACTCGACCTTGCGGCCCGAGTTTGCAATGTCGCCAACCACGAAAATTCCATCGCTATTCGGACTGTTTGCGACTATATCGTTAGCCATTTTCAGGAAATGCTCGTCGTGCAAAGTTTTGGCGTCAGCACTTGCAAGATTAGCGTCGGCTATGGCAATGTGAACGTCGCTTACCGCCTGAAACTCGCTTAAAACCTTTCCGGCAAAGTTATACTGGCAGCCCTTTGGCAGATTGTAATCAAAATAATTTTCGCTTAGTCCCGCGCTGTTTTTGGCGTAAACTCTTAACTTTGTCGCTTCCGACGGAATAATGGTGTTTTCATACATCTCGAAAGTTGCAGGGTTTTGGGTAACGGTGAAAGGCGCCAAGCTTGTGTAATTACTCAAAACACCTTCATCGTCAGCCCAATACGTTACAACTTCCGTAGCGATAAAATCGTCGAAGTAAATTTTAAGCTGCCCGTCAGCCAAACCGTCTGTCGGGTTTTTCAAGGTGTATTCCACCTTTATAGGAGCCTCGGGAAGCCCGATTTTTGTTTTGCTTACCTTAATTTTTACGGTTTCTTTTAGGTTTGACTTGGAATTATCGCCAAACAAAATAATTTTATAGTTCCCGGCGGGCAAATTTCTGAATGCCTGCCTGGTTTCATTGTATATAGCCGAATGTTGCAGGCCGTACGCTTGTCCCGAAGTATATCCGTCTCTTGCGACGTAATACCACCTGATAGAATCGAGTGAATTTATATCGTCGTTTTCACGGTAAACGCCAACCCAAGCATCCCCTTCGCCTTTTGCTTTGACGTAAACCTCTTCACCGGACAAATATTCGAATTTGTTGGTGGAAAGGTTTTCGTTTCCGTTTATTTTTCCGCTGTCGTTGCCGTTGTCGTCGTCATTTTGGGCAGGCGTGCAACCCGTAATTATGGAAAACATAAACAAAAAGGCGAAAAGAGCGCAGGCTAAGGCCTTAATGGATTTTTTCATTTGTCTCTCCGTTATGCTGCAGTAATGGTGATCTCCACTTGGGTCTCAACCGTATAGCCGGAAGTGTTGAATAAAACGATTTTATACGTCCCTGCGGGAAGGTCTTTTAGGTCCACTCTTGTAGCGTTAAGTTGTTGTTGTTTGATATTTACCTTATCTCCGCTGTTATGCGTACCGTCTTTTACATAGTACCAATAAATACTTTCCGCAGTTTCGACGGTGTCGTCTGTAAGATACATACCGACCCACCAGGTACTGTTTGCGGAATCAGCAGGCGCATACGCAGTTACGTAGATTTCTTCACCGACTGCATAGGTCGTTTTGTCTGTTTTTATACCGCTTTCAATTTGTTCGATGATTTCTATCTCCACTTGGGTTTCAACCGTATAGCCGGAAGTGTTGAACAAAACCAGTTTATACTTCCCTACGGGAAGATTCATTAAGTCCGCCCTGTCAGTATTGGGTGTTTGTAATTTGATATTTACAGTGTCGCCGCTATTGTGCGTACCGTCTTTTACGTAATACCAATAAATACTACCCGGATCTGAGGTCGTAACGTCATCGGCGGTCAAATACAAACCTACCCACCAAGTACTACTTGCGGAATCGGCAGGCGCATATGCGGTTACCATAATCGCTTCACCGACCATGTAGGTTGCTTTATCCGTTTTTATACCTTTTTCCATCAAAGGCTCAACGATTTCAATTTCCACCTGTGTTTCAACGGTATAACCCGAAGTGTTGAAGAGAACGATTTTATATTCGCCTGCAGGCAATTCACCGACTCCGTCGCCGATATCCACTTCTTTAATATTTACCGCATCGCCTGACGCTCTGCCCTCGGTATTTACGTAATACCATCTTATCGAGCCTGCGGTAACGTCGGCGTCTTTACGATAGATACCGACCCACCAGGTTTCATTTGCAGAATCGTCGGGTGCATACGCGGTTACCATAATGGCTTCGCCAACCGTATAGGTCGTTTTGTCGGTTTCTATGCCTTTTTCGATCACAGCTTTAACGATTTCTATTTCAACCTGCGTTTCAACGGTATAACCCGAAGTGTTAAAGAGAACGATTTTATATTTTCCTACGGGAAGGTCTTTAAGGTCTACTCTCGTAGCGTTGAGTTGTTGTTCTTTGATATTTACCGTGTCTCCGCTGCTATGCGTAGCGTCTTTTACGTAGTACCAATAAATACTTTCTGCCTCTTCTACGGTATCGCCTGTAAGATACATACCGACCCACCAGGTTTGTTCGTTTGAACTTTCCGGAGCAATGGCGGTAACCAAGATTTCGTCTACGCCTTCAACGTAAGTCGTTTTGTTTGTAGTTAGCTGCTTGAAATCCGAGGCTAAAATGGTTAATACCGCATATCTTCTTTCAAGCTCAACGCCCTCTTTTTTGAAGATTGCACAGGCCTCTATCGAACCTTGGCTTGCAAGCGTGTTGTTTACGTACTCTACCGTTACACCGGCCGGTAATTCACCGGTAATCGTCAAGCTTTGTTCCTCGCCGTTTTCAGATACTTCCTTATCTAAGAAACTAACGTTTGAAAGGTTTACGCTTCCGCTCTCGCCTTCGGGCAAAATCGTGATTTCAACCGAGTGTAAGTACTCGTAAAGATCGGTAGTAAAGTAGTAAATTACGTACTCGCCTGCCGGCATATCTTCTTTATTTTTAATTTGATCCTGAATGCAAACCGTTCTCGTGTAACTGTCGTTGTTGTTATTGAAATAGTAGTAATAATATGATATTTCATCGGGATTTTGGGTATTTCCGGGCGTTGCGCCTTTCTTGAAAATACCTACCCACGCTTGTTTGTGAAGGTCGATACCGTCTCTTACGGTTGTTACAAAGATCTTTTCGCCCAATTCATATACGGTTTTGTTTGTCGCAAGTCTTGAAACGGAAATCGTGGCCTTTCTTCTTGCAACGACTTCGGAATCTTTTGTAAACGTAGCAATTATATCTTTCGTACCGATTTCCGTAAGGACAGGCTCTTCACTATAGGTTACTTCGATTCCTTCGGGAATATTTGTTGCTTCGATTCTCTTTTCCGTGCCGTCATATAAGAAGTTTTTGCTTTCAAACTTAAGTTCGGGCAGAGGAATCTTGTCTTCCCATTCATAAATAGGTTCTGCCGAAACAGGGGTGGCTTTTTCCCAATCGAAATTCGAAAAGTCGTATCCCGTTCCGAATATATCCAAAAGATCCAAATAGGATTTTATTCCGCCGTTTTCAACGCTTTGAATCTTACCGTTAACGTCTTTATACGTAAGATATTCAAGATAATCTTTCGCGACGTATTCGGAATACTGCGTGTCGATATATTTATAGACCTCGTAAGAGGGCTTAGGATTTTTGTTGATATCGATAAGACCGAAGCTTATTTCCGAAGGTATTTCTTCGCTATGGTCATACAAACGATAATAGTTGTAAGCTACGATGGAATCAAGTTGAGAAATCTTATACCAAGTTGCCGCAATGGCGCCTGCTTGAGCGTTTCTCCACTTCTCTTTTTGTTCGTCAGTGTATTTGTTGCTCAGATAGTTTAACGTTGACACGCCGGATTCCGTCAAGTAAACCTTTCTTACCGTTTCCCCGTTGACCTTCATTTCCTCACGGTTAAGGTATTCATCCAAAAGCTCGAGGTTAGAGAAAGTTAATTTTGTCGTCGTGTCGATATCGTTTGTCATGCCTACGTTTTTGCCGTTTACCGTGTCATGCAAAAATATTTCGGCTTGAGCCAGTCCGTAAGTATAGCAGTGCGGAGAAATTCCCCAATCGTAATCCCCCTCGACTTTGGATTTTTTGTTCAACCATTCAATCATCTTTTTGGGAACGTACGCTTGCACGCTATTGTTCGGGAAATAATAACCTCTTTCAGCCCAAGACTGAGTGAGGGATGTGCATACCGTTATGTCTTTATCGTATTTCTTTACCGCTAAGTTCGAAAGTCTTAAAAGACGGGAGTACTCTTCCATATAAGTATCTAAATCCGCATGATACTCCGATATTCTGTTATAGTCTTTTGCATAGTCGATTTCGTTACCGATTACAAAGTTACCGATATAACCGTACGGAAGCCCTTCTTGAGTGTAACGATCCGCCAAAAATTCCATCATGGCAACGTAATACTCAAACCCATATTGATTGGAAGTGTTAAGTCCCATAAGAATGGTTCCTTGCGTTGACCAAGGCGCATAAGTCATGCTTTGCGGGAAGGTCTCTTCGTTGGAGTTTTTGCTTGAATAAACTATTGCGGTTACGTGCGCTCCGGCATTGTAATAACTTTTAACCATATTGTCAAAAGCCGCAACTTGGGAAGCTTTAAAATAGAAAGTTTTTCCGTTAGAATCAAATTTAACCGCATCGGTCGGATGCTCGATTTCAACAGGATCGCCGTCGACAAAAATTTCATTCGGACAAATTAAATTGGCAATATCGAAATTTACGGTTGCATACGAACAACCTAATTCTTTAAAATGAATAATGTCTTCGCCAAGCAAACCTTTTTTAGACTTTATATTAAAAGTAGGCTCGCCCGTCATCTTTTGTTCTATATCCGTTGCGTAAATAGGGCCTTTTAAAACCTTGTCTTCACTTACGATATAAAATTTGCTGTATATTTGATCATACCCATCTTTGTATCTGTCGATTTCGATACTGCGCTTCGTGCCAAGGGTATAATCGGCGACCTCTGTTCCGCCGTCATAGCTACTATCGACTTTGTCTTGAGATAGTCCGGAAATGGCGTCGGCTTCAAAGTACTTATACGCCTCCATGGCTACAACTTTTCCGACACCGTTGCCAACGTCCTTGCTATCGCTGTCAATTTCAATCTTAATTTTTTCGGACGTGGCAGATACAGCCATGGAAATATATTCCTGGCTTTTATCAAAATTCATGTTGCTGTCA
>CATZIC010000002.1 GCA_958419945.1 uncultured Clostridia bacterium
CCCACCGCCCGTGCCTTTTCGGATGCGGATATTTCCGTTTTAAGGGGAGCGGGGCTTGGTTATCGGGCAGAATACATAAAAGAAGCCGCCCAAAAAATTGTGGACGGCGAGATAGATTTTTCCGCTTTATCAACGCTACCTACCGAGGAGCTTCGGAAACAGCTTTTAAAAATCAAAGGTATTGGCGATAAAGTTGCCAACTGCGTAACACTTTTCGGCTTTAACCGTGGCGATAGCTTCCCCGTGGATACCTGGATAGAAAAAATTTACCATGAAGATTTCAACGGAACTTTAACCGACCGCACTAAAATAAGCAGGTATTTTTTAGATCTTTTTAAGGATAATTCCGGCTTTGTGCAACAATATCTTTTTTACGCCAAGCGTGAAGCGTTTATATAATAAAATTTGAAAATAACGGGCTATAGGCCCGTTATTGCTATATTTAGGCATTACTATCCGGCGGTAAAAGGTTGCCGTCGTCCAAAAAATCGGGGGAGGAAGCGACCTCGCTATCAAGCCTACCTAAAAACTCGTTCATATTGCGGCGGTAGCGGTGTGGAAGATAGTTTGCCTGTAATCGCGGATTCTTTCTTTCCATAACTGCCACGTGGTTAAAATAGGTTTGCCACAGCCCCTGAAACTCTATTTCTTCCTTGTCAAGATACACGGTTATAGGCTTATCGCTTTTTAAAGTAATAAGGTCCTTGCCGTTATAAGCGGATAAAATATTGCGTTTCATATCATGCAGTATAAATCTTTCGTTAGGGAATCTACCTCTGAAATGTGGTGCAATAAGGTCCACTATATTGTTGTCCGGCTCTATGTGAGAATACCAAATGCCGCCCTGTGATTTTTCAAATCTTACGAAACCGGTCATTCTGTGTGCCTCAAGGGCAATTTTATTTTTCAGATCAAAAAAGGCGAGCATGTCGGGGTCTTTAAAGTCATCTGTGACGTTTTTTCGCGCGGCAAGGCACTTGTAGGCGGCGTTGAAAACTATGGTTTCCATAAGGTCGTCATCGGATCGCATTACGTAAAAAAGTGAAGATAACAGGCTTATACCACCACATTTGATAATTCCTTTCCTTACTCTGTCGGCGTTATTTTTAGAATAACTTATGTTTTTAACCTGACAATCAAAGGAGGGCTGAAAGGTGCCGGAAAACACTGCGATAGGTTTTTCCTTCATGGTGAAACTTTCAAACAGGGCGCAAAAAACGGCGTCATCGTTTTTGGGTATTTTGTAGGCTATCACAGTTCTCCCCCCAAAACCGACATTGTTATATCGCCGTTTGAAAACATGCTCATCTGTTCAAAGGTGTCCGCTCTTTCGGAAAGTGCTATAAGGTTTTTGATTGCCGCAGGCTTTTCCTGTCCGCCGAATTTTCCGTCGCAGGTAATAAAGTGCATTGCACGCTTTAAAACCACACGCATTTTCAAAAGGTCGCAAAAATCCAACTTTCCGTACTTTCTTGCCGCAACTATCTTGCTTGCGCTTTTAAAGCCTATTCCCGGCACACGCAAAAGCATTTCCGGCGAGGCGGTGTTGATTTCAACCGGAAACAGATGCATGTTTTTAAGCGCCCAACTGCACTTCGGATCTATCGTCGGATCAAGATTTTCGTTATTTCCGATAAGTTCTTCGGCGTTAAATCCGTAAAACCGCAAAAGCCAATCGGCCTGATACAGCCTGTGTTCCCTTAAAAGCCCCACGGGGGTGGTGGGAAGCAGACTTGTTCTGTCATTTGCTGGAACGTACGACGAATAGTAAACTCTTTTAAGTTTAAATTTGTTGTAAAGCCCTTCGGTAAGCCTAATTATCTGCCCGTCCGTTTCGGGGGAGGCACCTACTATCATCTGCGTAGTTTGCCCCGCAGGTAAAAAGCGATAATTTTTTTCCTGTCTTGCGGTAATATACTCTTCCGCCATGTTTCCCATGGGTAAAAGTATGGATTTTTTGCTTTTTTGTGGTGCCAAAAGTTTAAGGCTTTGTTCGGAAGGAAGTTCGATATTAAAACTCATTCTGTCCACAAAACTTCCCGCACGGTCAAGTAAAAGTTTGTCTGCACCCGGTATTCCTTTAAGGTGAATATAGCCGTTAAAGCCGTAAATTTTTCTGAGCTTAATTACCGTTTCCAACAAAAGCTCCATGGTCCTGTCGGGCGAGCCTTCCACCGCAGAGGACAAAAACAGCCCCTCTATATAGTTGCGCTTATAAAACTCCATGGTAAGTTCGCAAATTTCGTCCGGCGTTGCCGAGGCACGGGGCAGGTCGTTAGATCGGCGGTTTATGCAGTATAAACAGTCGTAGGCGCACTTATTGGACATAAGTATTTTCAAAAGGGATATGCACCTTCCGTCTTGGGTAAAGGAATGGCAAATGCCTGCGTAACTTGCGTTGCCCACTCCGCCGTTATTTCTTCTTGAGGACCCCGACGATGAACAGGATACGTCGTATTTTGCGCTTTCGGTTAAAATTTTCAGTCTGTTTTGGTCTAACATAGGTCCCCCTTAAAACAAATGTTCGATATTATTATAAACCGACGGAAGGATATTGTCAAACAAATGTTCTATAAATTTAAAGGTATTTTCAGCCATTATTTTCCTTAGCTTTTAAGCCTCTTCTTAATCCACAAACCGCAAGAGGCTGCGTCGTCTGTTAAGACGTTTGGTAAGGTTAGTTTGCGTAATTTAAGGAAAAATCGGTAGTAAAAGTTGTAAATTAAGTTTTTTTTGGTTAAAAAATGGAGAAACAGCCTAAAAAGCGAACAAAAAAATAAAAAAAATCATTTCAGATATTGACTTTAAATAGGTTTATGTGGTAATATTTATTAGGTATATAACTATGATTAACAAAAACGAAGCGTATTTGATTACGGACGAAAAACAACGTCTTTACTACACAGGTTATCAAAGCACGGACGGTTATCTGGTGCTTGGCGAAAATTTTACCTATTTCGTAATAGATAACCGTTACTTCCACGCCGCCGAAAAACTTCTTTCAAAAAAAGGCGTGAAGGTTATTTTGGGCTCCGGCTATCTTCCTTTGAAAGCCATAATGGAAGAAACCGGCTGCACCACCCTCGGCATAGATTTTACGAAAACCACTTTATCCGATTATAACGCCTTTTTAGAAATGGGTTACACCTTAAAGGACGTTTCCTCGGAACTTAAAGAGGCTATGAAGGTAAAATCTTCGGATGATCTTAAAAAGGTTCAAAAAGCTTGCTCCATTGCGGAAAGGGCGTTAAAAAAGATTATGCCACTTATCCGTGAAGGTATAAAGGAAAGGGAACTTGCGGCGGAACTGGAATACCGCATGAAGATGTTAGGTGCTTCGGGAACGTCGTTCGAAACCATAGTGGCTTTCGGCAAAAACTCCGCAGTGCCTCACCACGTTACGGGCGAGACCGTGCTTAAAAAGGGCATGCCGGTACTCATTGACTTCGGTTGCATATATAAGGGCTTTTGCTCCGATATGACGAGGACATTTTTCTACGGCACACCAACCGAAGAGTTTAAAAAGGCGTACGAAGCCGTTGAAAAGGCTCACACCGTTGCCGCCGAAAACATTATCGACGGTACCGAATGCGTAGTTGCGGACGGTTATGCGAGGGACGTTTTAAAAGAATACGGAATGGCGGAATACTTTACCCATTCATTAGGACACGGCATAGGCGTTTATATTCACGAGGCGCCTGCGCTTTCCCCGAAAGGACAGGGAGTTTTAAAATCGAGAATGGTCTTTTCCATTGAGCCGGGCGTATATTTTAACGACAAGTTCGGCATAAGGATAGAAGACAGCGTTACGATAGAGGGCGGAAAGGTAAAATCCTTTATGACCTTTCCCAAAAAACTTATCGTGATAAAATAAGATTAAAAAAGCAAGACAAAAAACAAAAATCAAAACAAAGCCGAATCTATCGTATAGGTTAATAGTAGCGCCTATAGGTCGGTTATCGGTAAAATATAACAAATTTACTAAACATTAGGAGAACATTTTTATGGTATCAGCAGGCGATTTAAGAAAAGGCGTAACTATCGAATATGAAGGTAAAATCTACGTAGTAGTCGACTTTTTACACGTTAAACCCGGCAAAGGCGCAGCGTTCGTAAGGACAACCCTTAAAAACATTGTGGACGGCAGAGTTTTACAGCTTACCTTCAACCCCACCGAAAAATTCGAAAATGCCGTTATCGAAACTAAGAAAATGACTTATTCTTATAACGACGGCGAACTTTATTATTTTATGGACGAAGAGTTCAACATGATTCCGCTTAACTACGATCAGGTTGAAGATTCCTTAAAGTGGATAAAGGAAAACGATCCCGTTACGGTTAAATTCTACAAAGGCGCAGCTTTCTCGGTTGAATGCGAAAACTTTGTTGAACTTCTTATTACGCAATCCGATCCGGGCGTAGCAGGCAACACTGCTACCAACGCTACCAAAAATGCAACTTTGGAAACCGGCGTAACCATTCAGGTTCCTATGTTCGTTAACGAAGGTGACACCATCAGGGTTGATACCAGAACCGGCGAATACATGGAAAGGGTTAAAAAATAATTTTGTTTTAAATAAGCATTGCTTATTCTTTGAAAGGGGGCTGTATGCCCTTTTTCTTATATAGGAGAGTTAATTCTATGAAGATAGCACTTATAACAGGCGGTAATAAAGGGATTGGTTTAGAGGTCGCTATAAACTTACAAAAGTTAGGCTATAAGCCCGTTATTAACTATTTTTCGGACGATGCCGCCGCAAAAAAAGCATGCGAAGAGTACGGATTTTACGCCATTAAGTGCGACGTTTCGGTTGAAAGCGAAGTAAAAAAGATGGTTTCCGAAGTCATTGAAAAATTCGAAAAAATAGACCTACTTGTCAACTGTGCGGGCATAGCCTTGAAGCAAAAAATATTGCTTGACGTAGAGTATTCGGAAATGACGAGGACTATCGGCGTAAATCTACTCGGAACCATTCTTACCTCAAAAGCGGTGCTTGAAAATATGATTAAAAACCGCAACGGGGTTATTATAAACATTTCCTCTGTCTACGGCGAAAAAGGCGGTTCCTGCGAGGCGGTCTATTCCGCAACCAAGGGAGGCGTAAACGCCTTTACCAAAGCCCTTTCCAAAGAGGTATCAGGCGCAAATATAAGGGTTAACGCCGTTGCACCCGGTTTTATAGATACCCAAATGAATGCCCACATTACGGAAGAAGAAAGACGCGAATTTTGCGAGGAAGTCCCCGCTCGTCGCATAGGAACTGTGAAGGACGTTGCCTCCGCGGTCTGCTTTTTGGTGGAAAACACCTATATTACGGGCGCGATAATCCCCGTTGACGGTGGTATGCAATGCTGAAATTTAACTGAAAATCTATTTAAGTACGCATGGCAGGGATATTCTCAACCGTGCGTTTTTTTTGTGATTTTTGACAAAAATTCCTGTTTTACGGGATTTTTTGCATTTTAGATAAAGTTTTACGAGGAAGCCATATATAAATAACGTTATTATTACTATAAAATTATAATTATGGTTAAATTTGTATTGCAAAAATTTCAAAATGTGGTAAAATATAGGTGAAGTAATCTATCTAGTAGGTAAAATATGGCAAAAGTTACTACAAACAAGACGCAGTTATCTGTCGCCGACGCTACAAAAAAGCGTGTGGGAAGACCCACCAAAAAGCAGCAGAACTACGGAAACGATCTTCCCGTGTACCTTTTCCACGAAGGAACAAATTACCGCTCCTACGAGTTTTTAGGTGCTCATTTTACGGAAAAAGACGGTAAAAATGGGGTTGTATTCAGAGTATGGGCCCCTAGCTGCCGTGAGGTTTCCGTGGTCGGTGATTTTAACGGTTGGGATACGAACGCCAATCAGATGACAAGAATTAACAATGCGGGCATCTGGGAATGTTTTATCGAAGGGATAAAGCAGTACGACGTGTATAAGTACGCCTTAAAAACTCCCGCTTCCGGCGCAGGGTACAGCTATAAAGCCGACCCGTTTGCATTCCATACGGAAACCCCGCCCGAAACGGCTTCTAAGGTTTACGACCTCGAAGGCTACGAATGGCAGGCTACTTATTACGAGGAACAAAGAAAGACGAGAGACGTTTACAATTCGCCGACCAATATTTTCGAACTTAATCTTTTAAGTTGGAGGCGTAACCCCGACGGCTCGCCGCTATCTTATCTGCAACTTGCGGACGAACTCGTGCCATACGTAAAGGAAATGGGGTACACTCACGTTGAGTTTATGCCTATTACCGAATACCCGTACGATCCGAGTTGGGGGTATCAGGTAACGGGATATTTTGCGCCCACCTCGAGAATGGGCACGCCCAAAGACTTTATGCACCTTATCGACTGCTTCCACCTAAACGGAATTGCGGTAATTCTGGATTGGGTGCCTGCGCATTTTCCGAAAGACGGATACGGACTTTACGAGTTTGACGGAACCTGTCAGTACGAGGATTCTAATCCCCTTCGTCGTGAACATAAAGAATGGGGAACGAGAATTTTCGATTACGGCAAGACCGAAGTTCAGTCATTTTTGGTTTCGTCGGCAATGTTTATGTTCGATAAATATCACGTGGACGGATTAAGAGTGGACGCTGTTGCCGCAATGCTTTACCTTGACTACGGAAGGCAGGACGGCGAATGGGCTAAAAACAGCTTCGGCGGCAACATAAACCTCGAGGCAGTTGCCTTTTTGCAGAAGTTTAATTCCGCAGTAAGAAGCGCCTATCCGTACGCGCTTACCGTTGCGGAAGAATCCACGGCATTCCCCAAGGTAACCTGGTCGCTTGACGTAGGCGGACTTGGGTTTACGCACAAGTGGAACATGGGTTGGATGAACGACGTTTTAAGTTATATGAAAACCGACCCGATGTACAGATATTACCACCATAACGAACTTACTTTTTCCATGATGTACGCTTATTCCGAAAACTACATTCTGCCGATATCGCACGACGAAGTGGTTTACGGAAAAGGCTCGCTTATAAATAAAATGCCCGGTAGCTACGTCGATAAATTCGGCGGCGTAAGGGCGTTTATGGGTTACATGATGTCCCACCCCGGTAAAAAACTTATGTTTATGGGACAGGAATTCGGACAGTTTTCCGAATGGGACTACAAAAAGGGCTTGGAATACTTCCTCGTCGAGGAATACGACGCGCACAAAAAAATGCAGCTCTTTTTCAAGGACCTTAATAATTTCTACAAAGAACACGACGCGCTTTATTCAATAGACAATAATTGGAACGGCTTCGAGTGGCTCGTTGCGGACGACGCGCAAAACAACGTGGTTGCCTACGAAAGAAAGGGTTACAGCGGTGAAGTTTTGCTGTGCGTAATAAACTTTTCCGGCGTATCACATTACGATTACAGGATAGGCGTAAACGGCTCGAAATACAAACTTGCCTTTTTATCCGACGACGAAAGGTACGGCGGATATAACAAGTTCGGCGATTGGGTGTTTACGGCGGAATCCATACACGCACACGGCAGAAATAAATCCATAAGGGTAAACCTTGCACCGCTATCGTTTATGTATCTTGTAAAAGAAAAATAAGAAAATAAGGATAAGAATTTGAATTTAATCGCAGATTTGCGAGATAAACTATAAGAATAAATAAATTCAGGGGGAATTATGGCAATTAAAAAAGAATGTGTGGCAATGTTGCTTGCCGGCGGGCAGGGAAGCAGACTTTATGCGCTGACAAGCAAAGTGGCAAAACCTGCCGTTACCTTTGGCGGTAAGTACAAAATCATCGACTTTCCGCTTTCAAACTGCGTCAACTCCGATCTCGATACGGTTGGGGTTCTTACCCAATATCAGCCGCTACTTCTGAATGATTATATCGGTAACGGGCAAAGCTGGGACCTTGACAGATCCTTCGGCGGTGTACATATTCTTTCGCCCTATCAGGCAAAAAGGGGAAGCGATTGGTTTTTGGGAACGGCTAACGCCATTTATCAAAACATAACTTTCATAAAGCAATATAACCCCGAATACGTGCTGATACTTTCCGGCGATCACATTTATAAAATGAACTACGCCGCAATGCTTGCCGCACATAAATTAAACGGGGCGGACTGCACGATAGCGGCTATCGAAGTTCCTATGGAAGAGGCCTCGCGCTTCGGCATTTTAAACACCAACCCCGACGGAAGTATTTACGAGTTTGAAGAAAAACCCGCAAAGCCTAAGTCAAACTTGGCGTCGATGGGTATTTACATTTTTACGGCCTCCAAGCTTTACAAATATCTTGAAGAGGACTCTAAAAAGCAGGAAACTTCCAACGATTTCGGTAAAGATATTCTTCCTACCATGCTTGATATGGGCGAAAGAATGTTTGCTTATAAATTCGAAGGATATTGGAAGGACGTAGGAACCATAGATTCGCTGTTTGACGCAAATATGGATTTATTAGGGGATAACCCGAAATTCGATTTAAAGGACAGCGATTGGCGTATCCATTCCAGAAACCCTATAGCGCCGCCCCATTACGTCGGTGAAACGGGAATAGTCAGAAACAGCATAGTATCCCTTGGCGGCGAAATTTACGGAACAGTGGAAAACGCAGTGCTTTCCGACCACGTAACCGTTAAAAAGGGTGCTAAAGTTAAAAACAGCATTTTGTTTAAAGGCGTGGTTATCGGTGAAAATTCCGTTGTGGAAAACGCTATTTTGGACGAAGGCGTGGTTGTCGGTAAAAATTGCAAAGTAGGCGGAAGCGCCGAACCCAAACGGAAGATTTCCGTTATAGGAAGAGGTTACGTGCTTGCGGATAAGGGTGTAGTCGAACCCGGTGAAATTGTTGAAGACAAAGATTAATCACCGCAAAAAGGGGAAACAATGAACGCATTAGGTATTATATTTTCCAATATTCACGATAACAACGTTCCGGAACTTACCATGAACAGAACCATAGGCGCAATCCCGTTTGCGGGTAGATATCGTCTTATAGACTTCACTCTGTCAAGTATGGTGAATTCCGGCATAACCCACGTCGGTTGCGTTACAAAGCGTAACTACAGGTCTTTAATCGACCACGTGGGAAGCGGTAAGGAATGGGATTTAGCAAGAAAGAACGGCGGCTTCGTTCTTCTTCCGCCCTTTGGCGAAAAGGATTCCGATACCCTTTATTCCACGAGGCTCGAAGCCTTGAAAACCGTGCTCGGTTTTATAAACAGATGTACGGAAACTTACATAGTACTGTCGGATACCAATTCGGTATACAACATAGATTTCAACAAAATGCTTCGCTATCATATCGATACGCAGGCGGCGGTTACTCTTTTATACGTCCAAAAGGATATGGCGGATATATCGGGTACCAACAACGTTATATTAAAGGTCGGCGCAAACGGCGTTATTAAAGAACTTTCAGTAGATCCTAAGATCAGCGGAAAGGTAAACATTTACGGCAATATCTGCATTATGAGGAAGGACCTTTTGGTATCACTCGTAAGCGACGCAATCGCTCACGGCAAAAGGCATTTTATAAAAGATACCATTGCCAAAAACCTTAACGCAATGAAGGTCGTTGGCTACAAACATACGGGATATTTCGAGGAAATTTCCTCGCTGCAAAGGTTTTATAACGTAAATCTTGCCCTTCTTGACAAAAAGACGAGAGACAGCCTCTTCGGCGTAGCGGAAGTTTACACCAAAATTAAAGATTCCGCCCCGACCGAATACGGCCCTAACGCAATAGTTAATAATTCCCTTATTTCCGACGGTTGCATTATCGAAGGCGAGGTTTATAACAGCATAGTTTTCCGTGGTGCAAAGGTATCGAGAGGTGCAGTCGTAAGAAACTGCATTTTGATGAAGAACACTTCGGTAGGGGATTATGCGAACTTAAATTCCGTAATAACCGATAAAAACGTTTCCATAAGGGACAGAAGGGTTTTGGCAGGTTGCAAGGAACTTCCTTTCTACTTAAAGAAGGATTTAACCGTCTGATTTACCGCAAAAATCGCCGTATAGGTCGATTAACGGCAAAAACGGCAGACTTATGGTTTTAAAATCCAAGGAGATTTTATAAAGAAATCTTTTAAAGCGCTGTAATAACGTATGAAGGCTATCACGTAATCAGTGATTTGTTGATATAGTAAGCTCCGCAAAAAATGAAAAATTCGGTTTTTGACGGATAACCCAAATGGTTATAAAGCAAATTACAGTGGCTTTAAACCCGCGAAAATCGACCTATAGGTCGGTTATCACCCTTAAAAGGAGAACAAAATGAGCGAAGTCAAAAAAGGAAAAAGCAACCTAAAAGCCCCCGAAACGAAGTCAACGGCGAAAACACGCATTAAACCGGTAACGGTAACCGTGGAACCGAAAATTTCAGTACTGTTAGTAGGCTCCGAGGCTACTCCGTTTATAAAAACAGGCGGCTTAGCAGACGTTCTCGGCTCCCTTCCCGTTTCTCTTGCCGAAAATGATAACCTTGACGTAAGAGTTATTCTTCCCCTTTACGGAACCATGGAAGAGGGATTTAGAAACCACCTTACTTACGTAACAAACTTCAACGTACCTGTAGGCTGGCGCAATCAATACTGCGGTCTTTTCTATTACAAGCGCAAAAACGTTACTTTCTATTTCTTGGACAACGAGTATTATTTCAAGCGTGAAAATCTTTACGGATATTACGACGATGGGGAAAGGTATGCGTTTTTCTGCCGTGCGGTGCTTGAAACCATGGCTCATCTCGAATTCTATCCCGACGTAATGCACTGCCACGATTGGCAGGCTGCGCTTGCGGTAGTTTATCTTAAAACCATTTACGCCGACAGACCTGCGTATTCCGGTATCAAGGCACTGTTTACCATTCACAACATAGAATACCAGGGAAGATTCCCGCACGACGACATAAGCGATCTTTTCGGCCTGGATCCAAAGTATATTCCCGCAATGGACTATAGCGGCGGGCTTAACCTTATGAAAGGTGCTTTGGTGTTTGCGGACTACGTTTCCACAGTAAGCGCATCTTACGCTAACGAAATCCTGTCTCCCGAATATGCTTGCGGCTTGGAATACGCCGTAAACGACGCGAAACGCAAACTTTGCGGTATCGTAAACGGCATTGACGTAAAGACCTTCGATCCGGAAACCGACAGTGCGATTTTCAAAAACTATTCTTTAAAAGATCTTTCCGGAAAAGAGGTTTGCAAAGAGGAACTTCAAAAACTTTTAAATCTTCCGATAAGAAAGGACGTGCCTGTAATTGCTATGATTACAAGGCTTGTTTCCCACAAGGGGTTAGATCTCGTTCGTCAGGTTTTCGAAAAAATTCTTTCCTTAGACCTGCAGATGGTTATTCTCGGCAAAGGGGATAAGGAATACGAAGGTTACTTTACTTACATGTCCGAAGTTTATAAGGGCAAAATGAAGGCTATAATTGCCTATAACAAGGATCTTTCTTCCAAGATTTACTCGGGCGCGGATTTATTCTTGATGCCTTCACGCTCGGAGCCCTGCGGACTTTCACAAATGATAGCGGCACGCTATGGCGCAGTGCCTATCGTAAGACGGACGGGCGGATTAAGAGATACCATTACCCCTTACAACGAAACGAGAGTTCCCGGTAACGGATTTGCCTTTAACGATTACAATGCGGAAGGAATGTTTAACGTTATCGAAGACGCAATCGCAACTTATAAGGATAAGGAAACCTTTACGAAAATCGTAAAAGAGGCTATGACGACGGACTTTTCCTGGAAAAAATCCGCTATTGAATACGAAGAACTTTATTTATCATTAATAAAAGGCTGAATCTTATACGGCTAAAAGAATAAAGAACTTAATTTGAAACTTTTAACGACTTAATTATAAAGTCGAGTGTATACAAAAGCGGCAGAAGTCCGCTTTAAAAACGGTAAAATCTAATTATTAGGACTTAGTATATGAGCAACAATTTAACAAGTAAGCAAATGAAAGAGCTGATAAACAGCAAACTTACCAAATTTTTCGGCGTTGAAGCAAACGAATGTACCAAAGATATTCTTTATAAAGCGGTGGTTTTGACCGTTAAGGATATTCTGCTTGACAAGCGTCAACAGTACCACGAAACCACCAAAAAGGATCAATCTAAAAAGGTTTATTACCTTTGCATGGAATTCCTTCTCGGTAGATCTTTGAAAAACAACGTTTATAATTTAAACCTCGAAGGTTGTTTAAAGGACGCTTTAAAAAGTTTCAACGTTACCCTTGATGACTTGTATGAAATGGAACCCGATGCAGGGCTCGGTAACGGGGGCTTAGGTAGGCTTGCCGCTTGCTATATGGATGGACTCGCAACCCAAAACTATCCCGCATACGGTTTTTCCATTCGTTACGAATACGGGCTTTTTAAACAAAAAATCGTAAACGGTTGGCAGATGGAACTTCCCGACGAATGGTTGCCGGGCGGCGAAGTCTGGCTTAACCGCCGTTCGGACAGAACTTATAAAGTTAAGTTCGACGGCAGAATAGAGGAAGAGTGGACGCCGGAGGGCATGAAGGTAAACCACGTTGACTACGAAGAAATCGAAGCCGTTCCTTACGACATGATGATTTCGGGTAAAGACAGCGAGGCGGTTTCCGTGTTAAGACTGTGGGCTGCACGCTCCACAAAAACCTTTGATATGCACCTTTTCTCGCAAGGGGACTATATGCGTTGCATGAAGGAAAACAACGAGGCCGAACTTATAACCAAGGTTTTGTATCCTTCCGACAACCACTTCGAGGGTAAGGCATTAAGGCTTAAACAGCAATATTTGTTGGTTTCCGCGTCCTTACAGAACATTCTTGCCGACCACTATACACGTTATAAAACTTACGACAACCTTCCCGAAAAGGTTTCCATTCACCTTAACGACACTCACCCTGCGCTTTCCGTGCCCGAACTTATGCGTCTTTTGGTGGACGAACACGGCTATCCTTGGGAAAAGGCGTGGGATATTACGGTAAGAACCATTGCTTACACCAACCACACCGTGCTTCCCGAAGCTTTGGAAGTGTGGAACGAGGACCTTATTGAAAGAAGGCTTCCGAGGATTTACTCAATAATAAAAGAAATCAACCGCCGCTACTGCGACCAACTTTGGCAGAAATATCCCGGTGATTGGGCTAAAATCGAAAGAATGTGTCTTACGGCAAAGTAAAAATGGCAAACCTTTCGGTTGTCGGCTCCCACAAAGTGAACGGTGTATCGGCGCTACACAGCAATATCATTAAAGACAGCATTTTTAAAGACTTCTATCTCGATACGCCGGATAAGTTTACCAACGTAACGAACGGCATTGCACACAGAAGATGGCTTTGTCAATGCAATCCGGAACTTTCGGAACTTTTAACCGAATGTATCGGCGACGGCTTCGTACACGATTCCAAAAAGCTTGAAGAATTTAAAAAGTTTGCGGACGATAGTTCCGTTTTAAGCCGTTTAGAGGCGATTAAAAAGATTAAGAAAGAACAACTTGCAAAAGCGATTGCGGAAAGAAACGGCATTATCGTCGATACCAATTCCGTTTTCGACGTGCAGGCAAAACGTATGCACGAGTACAAACGCCAACTTTTAAACGTTATGTACATCATCCACGTGTACGAGGAATTAAAGGCTAACCCCGATAAGGAAATGCTTCCGAAAACCTTTATTTTCGGTGCAAAAGCGGCGCCCGGATATTACATGGCAAAGCAGATAATAAAACTTATATGCTGCTTAGCGGACGATATCAACAACAATCCGGACCCTCGTATCAGGGAAAAACTGAAAGTCGTGTATATGGAAGACTATTCGGTAACCATTGCCGAAATGCTTATGCCCGCAACCGAGATTTCAGAACAGATTTCTCTTGCCGGTAAAGAGGCGAGCGGAACCGGTAATATGAAGTTTATGATAAACGGTGCTCTGACCGTCGGAACTTTGGACGGCGCCAACGTGGAAATGCACGAGCTTGTCGGCGACGATAACATTTACATCTTCGGCCTTAAAGCCAAAGAAGTGGAAAGAATGTGGGCGGACGGTTACGATGCTATTTCCTATTACCATAACAATCACAAGATTTACAGGATTATCGAGGCGTTAAGAAAGGGATATTCCGGTGTTAGTTTCGAGTCTTTTGCACAGTACCTTACCACGGGTTCACCGGTTGCTGACCCGTACATGTGCCTTGCAGACTTTGCTTCGTACTTAGAGACCAAAGAGAAGATGGACAGCGACTATCTTGACAGAAAGGGCTGGAATAAAAAATCCCTTTATAATATCGCTTCCGCAGGTTTCTTCTCGGCGGACCGTGCCATTAAAGAGTACGCAGATAACATCTGGAACTTAAAGCAGGTTACTAAAGACAAGATCGGAAAATAGTTCCGAAACTTCGATAACGGGCTTATAGCCCCACTTATTCCCAAATTTACAAATGTTCAAATTCAATCCAAACGTTAAGGAACATAAATCCTTAACCGGTGCAATAGACGTAGAAGAAAATTGTTATATTTCCGTTACCGCCGATAGTAAGTGGGTAAACCTCATGATTTCTAAAGACGGTAACGGATACGACCGTTACTCTATGACGAAGGATCCGTCAAAGGGTTGTTTTTTCATACGACTCGGCAAAATGGAACAAGGTTTATACTTTTATCATTTCGAAACAGACGACGGGCAATATTACGCGGGTAACGATTTATGGGCGGTAAAGCCGCCGACAAGTTACAGTGATTATCAATTAACCGTAACTTTAGCAGACTATCAAACGCCCGACCTATTAAAGGGCGCAATAATTTATCAGATTTTCCCCGACAGATTTTGCAGGGCGGGAAACGGAAAGATAGAAAAAGGCAAAATACTTTGCAAGGATTGGGGAGCAATACCTACATACCGAAATCACGAGGGGCTTGTTTTAAATAACGAGTTTTTCGGCGGCGATTTTAAAGGCATTACCTCTAAACTGTATTATCTTAAAAGCTTAGGTGTAACCGTAGTCTACCTTAATCCTATCGTAAAAGCCTATTCTTCACACCGTTACGACACGGGGGATTACCTTAGTGTGGACCCACTTCTCGGTACGGAAAACGACCTAAAAACCCTCCTTTTGGCAGCGGACAAAGTCGGTATATCCTTTATTTTCGACGGCGTGTACAACCACACGGGGGCGGACAGCAGGTATTTTAACAAATACGGCAATTATTCCTCTTTGGGGGCGTATAACGGAAAGGATTCACCTTATTACGAGTGGTATGATTTTTACGATTACCCCGACGGCTACGCTTCCTGGTGGAACTTTGAAAATCTTCCTTCCATAAAAAAAGATTCCCAAAGTTATCAAAACTTTATCGCTAGTAAGGTGCTTCCGCATTACTTCGAGTTGGGCTTTAAAGGTGTAAGACTCGACGTTGTGGACGAGCTTACCGATGACTTCGTTGCAAAAATCAGAAAAGTTGCCAAAAAATACGGGGCGGCGGTTATCGGCGAAGTTTGGGAGGACGCAACCAATAAGATAGCGTACGGCGTTCGTCGTAAATACTTTTTAGGTAGCGAACTCGATTCGGTTATGAACTACCAACTAAAGGACGGCATTTGCGATTTTATTTTGCATAGGTCGACGGACTATCTCGTGCACATTCTGGAAATTCAGAAAAACAATTACCCGAAATGTGCCTTAGACAATCTTATGAATCTTCTTTCCTCTCACGATACCGTAAGGATTATAAACAACCTCGGCAGGAACAAAATCGTTACCGATAAGGACAAACTTAAAGATACGTTTTTGTCAGACGAGGAACTTAAAAAAGGCAAGCGGTTTGCAAAAATGGCGTATGCGATACTTTTTACCGTTTACGGCAGTCCCTGCATTTACTACGGGGACGAGGCAGGCATGACGGGGGATTTGGACCCCTATAACAGGCGCTGCTACCCGTGGGGAAAAGAAGACGAAGATTTTATTTCTTACTTTAAAAAATTGGCGTGTATAAGAAATTCGGAAAGCCTGTTTATTCAAGGCGAGCTAAATATTTTATACTACGATAAAAACATAATAATCTACGACAGGACGGACGGATACGACCGGATTGTCGTAGCGGCGTCGGTTAAACCCACGGCCGTTAAACTGAAATTTTCCGAACCTTTTATCGACCTTTTCGATAACGATTCTTTACCGGATAACACTTATGATCTTGAACCTTTTTCGGTTGCGATACTAAAACAGGTTAAAGATAAAAATGCTTAATAGCGGGCTTATAGCCTAACTTTTATTAATATTTCGGAGATAAATAATGGACATACTTGAAAGAATAACAAGCGAGTTTAATCTTCGCGCGGATCACGTAAAAAACATAGTAGAACTTTTGGACGCAGACAATACCATTCCTTTTATAGCACGTTACCGTAAAGAACTTACGGGACATATTGATGACCAGGTTTTAAGAGAACTCAACGACAGACTTATTTATTTGAGAAACCTCGAAAAACGCAAAGCGGACGTTACGGCGGCAATAGAGGAACAGGGTAAACTTACCGAGGAAATTTCGGAGGCTTTGTCTAAGGCGGAAACCCTTACCGAAGTCGAAGATATATACAGACCGTACAAGCAGAAGAAAAAGACGCGTGCAACCGTTGCAATCGCAAAAGGGCTTGAACCTTTGGCTGACATTTTACAGGCTCAGGATATTAAAGAGGGAAGTTTAGAAGACTTAGCAAAACCCTTCGTTTCCGAGGAAAAGGAAGTTAAATCCGAAAAAGAAGCCCTTCAGGGTGCTCAGGATATTATTGCTGAAAGGGTTTCCGACGATGCGGAACTTCGTAAAAAATTGCGTCGTATCTTTATGAGAAACGGGGAAATTTCCTCAAAACTCGTTAAACCCGAAGAGGAAGGCGCTTCCGTTTACGAAATGTACGCGGACTATCAGGAACCTGTTTCCGAAATCAAAAGCCACCGCATTTTAGCTCTGAATCGTGGCGAAAAGGAAGGCTTTTTGCGTGTTAAAGTGGCAGTTGATAAGGATTTTGCTTACAGAGTGTGCCAGGCGGGCTTCGTAAAAGAAGGCAGTATTTCCACGGAACTCGTTAAAAACGCCGTTTGCGACAGTTACGACAGACTTATTTATCCGTCCATAGAGCGTGAAATTCGCGGCGCTTTAACCGACAGTGCGGACGAGCAGGCGATTAAGATGTTTGAAGTAAACCTTCAGCCCCTTCTTATGCAGCCGCCTGTAAAAGACGTCGTTACTATGGGCTTCGACCCTGCGTACAGAACGGGCTGCAAAATTGCGGTCGTTGACGAAACGGGTAAAGTTCTCGATAAGACCGTCGTTTTCCCGACTCCGCCGCAGTCAAAAGTGGAAGAGGCTACGGCAACACTTATCAAACTTATAAACAAACATAAGGTTGACGTAATTTCCATCGGTAACGGTACTGCTTCCAAAGAATCGGAAATTTTCGTTGCGGATTTAATCAAAAATCCGCTTATCGACCACAAGGTTAGCTATATAGTGGTAAGCGAAGCCGGCGCTTCGGTTTATTCCGCTTCCAAACTCGGTGCGGAAGAATTCCCCGACTACGACGTTTCCGAAAGGTCCGCCGTTTCCATTGCAAGAAGGCTTCAGGACCCGTTGGCGGAACTTATTAAAATCGATCCGAAATCAATCGGCGTAGGTCAGTATCAGCACGACATGCCGCAGGCAAGGCTTGACGAGGTATTGAAAGGAGTTTTGGAAGATTGCGTTAACAAGGTCGGCGTAAACCTTAACACGGCAAGTAGTTCACTTCTTTCTTACGTTTCCGGCTTAAACAGTGCGATTGTTAAAAATATAGTTAAATACAGAGAGGAAAACGGAAAGTTTTCGTCAAGGCAGGAACTTTTGAAGGTTCCAAAGCTTGGTGAAAAGGCTTTCGAACAGTGCGCAGGCTTTTTGCGTATTCCCGACGGCAAGAACGTTTTGGATAACACGGGCGTTCACCCCGAAAGTTATCAGGCGACCGTTAAACTTCTGGAAGTTTTCGGCTACACCGCAGAGGACGTCAAATTAGGAAAGATTCAGGAATTAACGGAAAAAATCAAACAGTTCGGCGAGGAAAAGACAGCGGCGCTTTGCGGGCTCGGCGTTCCCACCCTACGTGATATTTTAAGCGAACTTTTAAAACCCGGAAGAGACGTTCGTGATTCACTACCCAAGCCTATGCTGCGCTCGGATATTTTGAGCATTGCGGATTTAGTGCCCGGTATGCAGATAAAGGGCACGGTGCGTAACGTTATAGACTTCGGCGCATTCGTGGATATCGGCGTACATCAGGACGGACTCGTTCACATTTCCGAAATTTCCGATAACTATATAAGACACCCTTCCGAAGCTTTGAAGGTAGGACAGGTAGTAACCGTAACGGTACTTTCCGTCGACGTTAAAAAGAACCGTATTTCTTTGACCATGCGTACCCAAAAGAAAAACGCTTGACAGAGAATAAAAAATTTGCTACAATCAAATAAATATTTAGGAGGTATGACTATGACTTTTGATAAGGTTAAAGAGATAATTGCCGAACAGTTGGGGATAGACGCCAGTACTATCACCAAAAACAGTAAAGTTATTGCGGACCTTGGCGCTGACTCTTTAGATATCGTGGAACTTGTAATGGCGCTTGAAGATGAATTCGGCGTTTCAGTCGACGAAGACAAGGTTCAGAATCTTGTAACGGTCGGCGACATTGTGGACCTTATTGACGGCTAACGTTAAACCCCGATAACGGGCTTATAGGCGGACTTTTTTAAAAAAGTCCGCCATTTTTCATGCCGAAATTTCAAAAATTTCAATCAGATAAAAAAGGCGGATTTATAAGATTTATTCTCTGCGTACAAAAAATTCACTTCTCGGAAAAAAATAACCGCAAAAATACTTTAAATTTTTATCAAACTATGTTATACTTTATACTACTGAAATATAATATGTCATTTACGGGGTAATAAGTTGGGCAAAGGCGTAAAAAGTAAAAAAAGCGGATCAAACGGTTTTGCAAAAGAAATTTTCGGGATGGGAATACTTCTTTTTTCCATCCTGTCATTGTTATGCTTAATCACCGGGGATATTATTTTTTACACGGTGGGAAGTTACGTCCGTGGATTTTTCCTTGGACTTTTCGGCTACTACGCATTTGTCGTTATCGGGCTTATAATCCTTTTGGGTTTAAGATTATTACTGGACCGTTCGATAATTCCCGGTGGAGCAAAGCGCATAACTATAATCGTTTGCCTTCTTGCTTTTTCTGTTATGTCGATTGTCCAAACCGCTTTATTTTACGACAGAGCTGCGGGATTTTCAAATAACTTTTCCGCATGCTACGGCGGCGGACTTAAAGATTTCGGCACCACCACGGTTTTGGGTGCACTATCCATGCTTATAATCAATCCGCTCGGAAAAGTTTCCGGCAAAGCGGGTTGCTACGTTTTATTTTCGCTTTTGATAGTTTTATTGCTTGCCCTTGCGTTTAAAGGTCAAATTGCAGGTTTCTTTAAATCTGCGCATGAAAAAAAGCCCGCAAAGAAGGCGGCAAAGAAAAAAACTGACGAAAATCGCGAAGCTGTCGCTTCGGAGAACGCGGACGCTTCGGAGCCCGAAGAATATTACCGCCCTTACTATTTTGTAAGCAATGCAAATTTCAAAATGAAGTCCAAGCGTGATTACGCTAAGGAAGGCCGTCAGATAGAAGTTTTGGGCGGAAACTTCGGAATGAAAGGTCAAGGCGGAAAAAATATACCTTCCGGCGGAAGCTACGGCGAGCAGTACAGAAAGGATTTAAGCCCCGAGGCTAATTATATTATGACGCCTCCTCCGCTTCGCCCCGAAAGCATAGGTCAGCCGCCCATTAAGGCAGACAATCCATCTGAATCTTTCGATAAGGAGCATAAAACAGCGCCCGAATACGATCGCTTTGCGCTTGGCGGGTCAGTTTATACCGTGCCCACCGAAAGGTCCGTAAACAGAGAGGACCTTCCTAAAAGAGGAATGGATAGAGGCAGGGACGCACGCACTTCCCGAGGCGGACTTTTCGACGGCGTAGAAAGTGATTTTACTTCTTCCCGCCCCTCTGCTTCCGATAGGTCGAGGTTTGACAAAACTCAAAATACAGACAGGTTTGAAAGAACCCAAAATTCGGATAGGTTTGAAAGACCCGAAAGGGGCTTTTCAAGGGATATAGAAGAAAGATTGGGCGTAGACCGTGGCAAGCAGCCGACGGGCGACGCCTTAAGCCAAACGGTAGGCGGACTTATGCGCGAACCTATTAAGGAAGAGCCGAGTATGCCTAACATAGAAAAGACGTACAATCCGTCGGAACACGGCGTAACAAGCTTCGGCGACTCAAGTCGCAGTCGCGGTTTTACAAACGATAGGTTTGATAAGGAACCGCCCAAGTCAAACGTTCCCGATCTAAACGGCGAAGACGATTTCAGCAGGCGTACGGCAAGAACGGTTGAGCCGAGAGGCCTGCGTGGAAGTACGGACGACGGAATTTCGGATAAAAGTCCTACGGATAACTTTATGCCTTCGGACAGTCGTCGCTTGCAAGATTCTACCATTAAGGAAGAACCTGCAAAAGAAAGGGAACCGTCAAGAAGAGAAAGTTCTATGCGCGCCCCGCAAGTTCCGCCCGTGGCGCCGCCTACGGCACCTTTAGCGGACCAAAATCACGCAGATAACGTTAGCGATTTTACTTCCTCTACGGCAAGCCAACTTTCCCAATTCGACGACGATTTGGACCCGAACGAAGGATATTCTTCGATCGAAGATATGCCGTTAAATTACCGCTACTCCAGGCCGTCGGTGGAACTTTTAAACGACATTTTCGTGGACCAGGAAAAGGTATTCAAAGAAAGAGAGAGATTAAGAGATCTTGCACTTTTGGTGCAGGAAAACTTTGCAAAACGCGGTGTTTCCGTTACACTTGAAAACATAGTTTACGGTATGACGATAACCCGTTTCGAATATACTATACCAATAACGACTTCGGTTAAAAGCTTCACTCAAAACCAAGGTGATATTGCGGTATGGCTACACTCTAAAGGGGATTTGAGAATTCTTGCACCTATCCCCGGAACTTCCAAAATCGGTATAGAGGTTCCTAACGGCGTTCGCGCGGACGTAGGACTTAAAGAACTTCTTTGTTCGCCGCAGTACCGTAAAATCAAGCAAGACGGCATTTATATTCCTGCCGGCAAAAACGTTATGGCGGAGCCTGTATTTTTGAATCTTACCGACATGCCCCACCTTTTGATAGCGGGTGCTACCGGTAAAGGTAAGTCGGTATTTTTGAACGCAATGCTCGTCAGCCTTCTTTACACCTATTCGCCGGAAGATCTCAGAATAGTAATCGTAGACCCCAAACAGCTGGAGTTCGTTTCCTTCGAAGGTATACCTCACCTTTTGTTTAATAAAATTATTACAAAGGCGGAAGAGGCGGCGGCACTTCTTAATTACCTTGTAAAAGAAATGGAAGACAGGTACGCCTTATTTGCCAAAGCAAGGGTTAAAAAGATAGCAAACTATAACGAAGTAATAGACAAAAAGACCACTAAAAAACTTCCTTATATCATCGTGTTAATCGACGAGTTCGCCGACCTTATGATGAAAAACCCCGCTGCGAAAAAGGATATGGACGCAAGCATTCAAAGGCTTGCCCAGCTTGCAAGGGCGGCTGGTATTTCCCTCGTGTTTGCAACGCAAAGGCCTACAACAGACGTAATCGACGGCACCATTAAAAACAACTTCCCCGCGCGTATTTGCTTTAAGACTGCGGATTACACCAACTCTCAGGTAGTTATCGGTGAAAACGGTGCGGAAAAACTGCTCGGTAAAGGCGACTTATTATACAAAATCGACGGACCTACCGAAAGGGCGCAGGGTGCTTACGTTAAAGACGAGGAAATCGATAACGTGGTTTCCTATATCACCAAAAACAACAAGTGTTATTACGACAAAAAACTGTTCGAATACATCAACAAAATGGCAAAAACTTACGGTCAGACCCAAAGTTCCGATCACGAACAGATGTCTATGGACCTCGGCGAATCGGGTAATCCTCAGGATATGCCTATTGTTTACCGTCGTGCGGTCAGGGCTGTAATAACCCAAAACACTACCTCAAAATCCATGCTGCAAACCAAACTCGGCATAGGCTACAACAAAGCGGCACGTATAATCGATTGGATGGAAAAGCAAGGATATATTTCCTGCGTTACAGACAACAAGCAGCGTGAAATACGCATAGACAGAGCCGCTTACGAGCAGATTTTCGGCGAACCTTTCAACGAGGATATAACACAATAAAATTCACCTTCATTACGGAGGGCTACTTATGCAAAAAAAGACTGTGGGAATAATTTCGCTCGGTTGTGATAAAAACCGTATGGACAGCGAAAGGCTGTTAGGGTTTTTAAACGGCGATTTTGAAATTACGAACGACATCGAAAAAACGCAGATCTTAATAATCAATACCTGCGCATTTTTGGAATCCGCAAGAAAGGAATCCATAGATACGGTGTTTTCCTATCTTCCCTACAAAGAGAAAAATCTTGAAAAAATTATAATGACGGGTTGTCTTCCGCAGAAGTTTATCGGTGATATCTTCGAAGCCCTTCCCGAGGTCGACGGCTTTTTGGGAACCTTTGACGGAACGCTTATTAAAAAGCTGATAACCGACCTATACGCAGGTTTTCGTGAAAGTTTAGTCGGAAAAGGCGAGGACTTGAAATGCCAAAGATACGTAACGACGCCCGACCATTACGCTTATTTAAAAATTGCGGACGGATGCTCTAATCGCTGCACCTACTGCCTTATTCCGAAGATACGCGGACCTTTTAAATCGGAAAAAATAGAGGATTTAGTGGAAGAGGCCAAAGCCCTTTCGGATACCGAAGAACTTATTTTGGTTGCGCAAGATACCACAAAGTACGGCGTTGATCTTTACGGTAAGCCGATGATAGTCGAACTTATCCGCAAACTTTCAACACTTAGTAACATAAAAAAGATAAGGCTTTTGTATTGCTATCCCGAACTTGTATCCGACGAACTTATCGAAGAATTCAAAACCAACGATAAACTCATAAGGTATATCGATATTCCCATGCAACACGCTTCCGACAGCGTTTTAAAAAGAATGGGAAGAAAAAGCACTTACGCCCAAAACTTAGCGCTTATAGAAAGGTTAAAGGAAAATATTCCCGATATCGCAATACGCTCCACCTTTATAGCGGGCTTCCCCGGCGAAACAGAGGAGGACGTGGAAATTTTGGCGGAATTTTTGAAAAAGGCAAAACTTTTCAATGCGGGATTTTTTGCTTATTCCAAAGAGCCCGATACCCCTGCGTTTAAACTCGACGGGCAGATTCCCGCCCGTGAAAAGCAAAAACGGGTTAAGTACCTATATAAAGTTCAAAACGAGATAATGACTGAGATTTTAGACGGTTTTGTCGGTAAAGAACTTGAGGTTATCTCGGACGGAGCGGATTCCGACTTTTCGGATTTTTACGGAAGAAGCTGGTTTTCCGCACCCGATATCGACGGAAAGGTTATTTTAAAAGGGGACCTTTTAATCGAGCAGGGCAAGAGATACAAAGTCAAAATTATAAAAAGACGTGGTTTAGACCTCGTAGGAGAGATATTATATGAACTTACCTAACAAATTATCGGTGATAAGGCTACTTCTGATCCCCGCAGTAATGGTTACATTTTACGTAAACTTTCCCTTTCACTATATAGTTTCGTGTGCCCTTTTCGGTTTAGCGGCGTTTACGGACTTTTTGGACGGCCACATCGCAAGAAAGTATAATCTTATTACCGACCTCGGTAAATTTTTGGATTCCAGCGCAGATAAAGTTTTGGTTTTAACCACGCTTATTCTTTTGCTTGACGGTGGACTTTTAACGGGCGGCGTACTGCCTTCCTTTATTGGCGGCGTTTGCGTTTCTCTAATACTAGCAAGGGAAATTCTTATTTCCTGCTTGAGAATGGTTACGGCTGCAAAAGGGGTTGTTATGGCGGCGGATAAGCTCGGAAAAGTCAAAACCACGCTGCAGGATATATCCATTATATTTTTCCTGCTTGCAGGCGAACTCAGCGCGACGGGCACGATAACTTCTATGGCGTCAAATCCTTCCGTGGTTGATACCTGGCATACGGTAATACTCTTTATCGGCTTTGCGCTATTCGGGCTTGCCGTTATAATGACGGTGGTTTCCGGCGTCCACTATTTGTCCGTTTACGGCGGCGATCTGGAGGCTAATAAATGAAAACGGCTGTTCTTTCTTTTAGGAAAAGAACTAGTAACGATACAGAGTACGAACGTGGTTTTATAGACTTTTTAAACGGCTACACCATATACGTAGACAAGATTGTAATTCTATCAAATAATGACGATAACGGGCTTATAGAGGCACTTTCGTCCGATTACGACCTTGCATTTATCCTAAATGGCGATAGAACGGAGTTCTACTTACCGTCTGTACTTGCCAAATTAAATTTAACACCTGATAAAGAGGGGTTTTGCGGAGATAAAAAAGTGGTTTCGGTGGTTCCTTTCGACTATAAAGGAAGTTACGTTTCCCGCTTTGAAAGCGCCCTTAACAAAAGATTTTCCGTATCCTTTGACAAATTAACCTTTAAACTTTACGGCGTTAAAAAAGAGGAAGTCGAAGAGGTTACGGCGAGAATTTCCGAAGAGGTCCCTTCAGTATTTTTTAACGTAAGCGAAAATTTAGGGGACGTAAAAACCTGCCTTGTGTACGGCGATACCGCACCGAAAAAGCAGGTGGACAAGGCTGTCAGGATTTTTATCCGCGCCCTTAAAAACCACATTTATGCCGAGGACGATATAACGCTAAGCCAAAGGCTTTACGACGTCGTAAAGTTAAGAAAGCAAAAAATCTGCACGGCGGAATCCATGACGGGCGGAACGATTGCTTCGAAAATAGTTTCGGTTGACGGCGCAAGCGATATTTTTTACGAATCTTTGGTAACGTACGATACGCTAGCGAAGGAAAGGCGCTTAGACGTTAAGCACAGTACGGTTATGGCGCACACGGTCGTTTCCGAACAGGTTGCTTACGAAATGGCAAAAGGACTTTTGGATCAGAAAAACTGCACGCTTGCAATAACCGTTACGGGCTATGCAGGGTCCGACGTGCATCCTTCAAGCGATGACGGGCTATGCTATATCGGCATAGGAACAAAGGAAAAAATTCAGGTTTACAAATACCGTTTCGACGGTAGAAGAAAAGAAAATATAGAAAAAGCCGCTAACGCAGCACTCTTCTTGGCAATAAAGACGGTTGAAAACCTTGACAGTCTGTAATAAAAAAGGGTGAATATAGCGGAAACGGCAGAACAAAATTAGGAAAAACTACTTACCAAATTATCAAAAAATAAAAGTTTTAATACGGAGGAATTATGGAAGACAAATTGAAAGCACTTGAGAAAGTGGTTCACGAAATCGAAAAAGAATACGGTAAGGGTGCGATAATGACCCTTGATCAGAACGTTGCCGCACAGGGGATAGACACAATTTCCACCGGTTGTATTGCGCTTGACGTAGCGCTCGGTATTGGCGGTTTACCCCGTGGCAGAGTGGTTGAAATCTACGGTCCCGAATCTTCCGGTAAAACAACGCTTGCCCTTCACGCCATTGCGGAAGCTCAAAAGGCAGGCGGTATTGCCGCATTTATCGATGCGGAGCATGCACTCGACCCCATTTACGCACAAAAATTAGGCGTTGACCTTGACAAACTTTATATTTCTCAGCCCGATTGCGGTGAACAAGCTTTAAACATTACGGAAATGCTTGTTGAAAGTTCTGCAATCGACCTTATCGTTATCGATTCGGTTGCTGCGCTTACACCGAAAGCGGAAATCGAAGGCGAAATGGACGACAGTGCGGTAGGTATGCAGGCAAGGCTTATGTCAAAAGCCCTTCGTAAACTTACCCCCGTTATCAATAAAACCAATACATGTTTGATTTTCATTAACCAATTACGTGAAAAAATCGGCGTTATGTTCGGAAACCCCGAAACCACTACCGGCGGAAAAGCGCTTAAATTTTACGCAAGCGTTCGTATCGACGTAAGAAAGGCCGACGCACTAAAGGATACTTCCGGCATTATCGGTAACAGAACCAAAGCAAAAATAGTTAAAAATAAACTTGCTCCTCCGTTTAAGACTGCGGAGTTCGACGTAATTTACGGCAAAGGCATTTCTCAGGCGGGCTGCATCCTCGATATGGGCGTGGAACTCGGTCTTATCGAAAAGAGCGGTTCCTGGTTCTCAATAGGCGGCGAAAAGATTGCGCAAGGCAGAGAAAAGGCAAGGGATTATATTGAATCGCACCCCGAAACCTGTGCGGAAATCGAAAAGTCCATAAGAGAAAAGCTCGTCTTAAAGGACGTTGATACCACTTCAAACCAAATGGAGACCGAAGAGGAAGAGTTTTAATATCGAAATTATTTTGAATTGACGGAAGATCCCGTCAATTCTTATTATTCAAACATATATTATAAGGTATGAAGAAAGATATTTTAAAAACCGTTGGCAATACCCCGCTTATAAGGCTTGAAAGCACTGAAAAGCAATTCGGTTTAAAATCACGGCTTTTTGCCAAGGTGGAATTTTTTAATCTTACGGGAAGCGTAAAAGACAGGAGCGCCCTAAATATTTTATCCGAAGCAACAAAGCGTAAAGCGATAAAAAAAGGGGACTATATTGTTGAAGCGACTTCCGGCAACATGGGAATATCACTAACCGCAATAGGTAAAAAGTTGGGCTATAAGCCCGTTATCGTTATTCCCGAAGGGTTTTCCGAGGAGAGAATAGACCTTATTAAAGCCTATGGGGGAGAGGTGGTTTTTACCCCTAAAGCCTTAGGTATGGAAGGTGCTGTTAAAAAGGCGGAAAGTTTATCTAAATCCCTTAACGGCTTTTACGTCGATCAGTTTAATAATAAGGATAACGCTTTGGCGCACTATAAAACCACGGGACCGGAAATTTACAAAGACCTGAAAACGGTAGGGCTTTTTATAGCGGGCATAGGCTCCGGCGGAACCATTACGGGGGTTTCCAAATATCTTAAAGAAAGGACCGACGTTAAGGTGTTGGGTGTTGAGCCTTCCGAAAGTCCGCTTTTGTCAAAAGGGCAAGCGGGACCACACAAAATACAGGGAATAGGGGCAAATTTCCGCCCGTCCCTTCTCGACGATTCCCTTATCGACGGTTACCTTACGGCCTCTTACGAAAAGGCAAAAGAGTATACTAAGCTTTTATGTTCCCTTGAAGGTTTGCTTACAGGTGTATCCTCCGGGGCGGCGTACTATGCGGCGGTAGATTACCTTTTAAAATGTGAAACGGCGGTCGACACCGTGATAATCCTGCCTGACGGCGGACTTAAATATATGTCTACGGGACTATTTAAAGACTAAATATGAATTATAAAAAAGATAGCGTTAACAGGCTTATAGAGGCACTTTTTCAAAAAACTAACGATAATATCGAGTACGTTTCCATAAAAGATTCTCAGGAAATCATATACAGGATAAAACGGCTTTTTTATCCCGAAGTAAAAAGGCCTATAGAAGTCCAATCGCCACACGAGGAAACGGAGAGTTTGTTTGATCTTGTGTGCGGACAGATAAAGGCAGGTTTACGCAATGTTGATAAACAGGAAGCGGAACGGCTTACGGCGGAGTTTTTCGATAAGCTTCCCGAAATAAAAGGAAAACTCGAAAAGGACCTTGACGCCGTAATGGACGGCGATCCTGCGGCAAAAGACAAAAACGAAGTTATTTTGTGTTACCCCGGTTTTCACGCAATACTTACGTATAGGCTGGCCCACGCCTTATATACGCTCGGCGTGCCGATACTTCCCAGGGTGTTTACGGAAATAGCACATAGACAGACGGGTATCGATATTCACCCCGCCGCAAAAATAGGGGAATATTTCTTTATCGATCACGGCACGGGCGTAGTTATAGGCGAAACCTCGGTTATAGGAAATAACGTAAAAATCTATCAGGGTGTAACTCTCGGTGCAGTTTCCCTTAAACACGCACGTAAACTTGCGGGCGTAAAACGGCACCCCACCATTTGCGACGGCGTTACCATTTACGCAAACGCAACAGTGCTTGGCGGTGACACCGTTATAGAATCGGACGTTACCATTCCGTCCGCCGCTTTTATAACCGAAAGCGTACAAAAAAAGAAAACTTAAGAATTCTACAAAACGTCAAAAGTCGGCCTATAAGTCGATTATTGATGTTTTTTCTTTTATTTTAAAAAATTTTTCACTTAAAAATAACGCTGAAAACCGATTTTTGATTTCCTAAACCACTGCTTTTCGATTTCCAAAAAATTACAAGATATAATATATTATTTGTTATATTTACAAATATACGTTTGACAAAAGTCAAAGTATAGTATAAAATTAAGTAGTATAAAATTATATAAAGTATGCCGACTTAAATTATAGCTAATATAAGCTAGTCGGCGGAGTTTCTATATTATTTTATAATATCTGTATCCCAGGAGGTTTGTTATGTCTCATTATGCAAGCTCCCTGTTTCTGGCAAGCGATATAAGTCCTGCCTTGATAATCGTAATATCGGCAATCGTTGCCGTTTTGGTATCGGCAATAGGCATTCTCGTGGGCACCAAGCTCACCCAAAAAGCGCGTGATAAAAAGATCGGCTCTGCCGAAGCTGTTATCCAGCGCATGAAGGAAGAAGCGGAACAGGAGTGTAAAGCTTTAAAAAAGGAAGCCATTTTGGCGTCTAAAGAAGCGGATTTAAAACTTCGTAACGAATTCGAACGTGAATCTAAAGAAAAACGTCAGGAACTTACGAAACTCGAACAACGTCTTAACCAAAAAGACGAAGTTTTAAGCAAGAAGGATTCCAACTTGCTTAAAAAGAACGAAGAATTGGAACAGCAACAGAAAGAACTCGACAAAAAATCGGTCGAGATTCAGAAAATCAAAGAGAAACTTGCAAGTCAAGAAGAACTTATGATGGCGGAACTCGAAAAGGTCGCAGGCCTTACGAGAGAGGAAGCAAAACACCGTTTGACCGAATCCATTTTGGACGAGGCAAGAAAGGATTCCGCTATGCAGGTAAGGCAGATCGAGCAAGAGGCTAAGGACGAAGCCGATAAAAAGGCTAAAAACATTATAAGCCTTGCAATACAGCGTTGCTCGACCGACCACGCTTCGGAAATCACCGTTTCCACCATAGCCCTTCCAAACGACGATATGAAGGCAAGAATCATCGGTCGTGAAGGCAGAAACATCAGGGCTTTGGAAAACGCAACCGGTATCGAACTTATCATTGACGATACTCCGGAAGTTGTTATCGCTTCCGGATTCGACCCCGTTCGTCGTGAGGTTGCTAAAATCTCCCTTGAAAGGCTTATTGCCGACGGAAGAATTCATCCCGCACGTATCGAAGAAACGGTTGAAAAGGTCAAAAAGGAACTTGAAGCGCAGGTTAAGCAGAACGGCGAAGAGGCAATGTACGAAGTCAACCTTTTCGGCATTCATCCCGAACTTATTAAACTTCTCGGCAGGCTTAAATACAGGACAAGCTACGGCCAGAACGTTTTGAAACATTCCATCGAAGTTGCAAACTTAGCGGGCATTATGGCTGCGGAACTTGGCGCAGACGTAAACTTGGCTAAACGCGGCGGACTATTGCACGATATCGGTAAAGCCGTTGACCACGAAGTGGAAGGCACCCACATCAGTATCGGCGTTGACCTTGCCAAAAAGTACAAGGAAAGCAAAAACGTCGTTAACTGCATCGCCGCACACCACGGCGACGTGGAACCCAAAACCATCGAGGCCGTTCTCGTTCAGGCGGCGGACGCTATTTCCGGCGCAAGACCGGGCGCAAGAAGGGAAACGGGTACCAACTACATCAAGAGGCTCGAACAGCTTGAAAATATCGCTACGTCTTTCCAAGGCGTTGAAAAGAGTTATGCCATTCAGGCGGGCAGAGAGATTCGTGTAATGGTTAAACCTGATCAGGTTGACGATAACAAAGCGTTATTCTTAGCAAAAGATATCGCTAAAAAGATCGAGGCGGAACTGGAATACCCCGGTCAAATCAAAGTTAACGTAATAAGAGAATGGCGCGCGGTTGAGTACGCTAAATAAGATTACGATTTACCAAAGGGCTGGCGTATTGTTACGTTAGCCCTTATTAAAATAAAGGCGTGTAAAGGCGTTCGTTATGTCGAAAACCAAATATAAAGACCGTCAAAGTCAAGACAAAATGGCTTATAAATCTCGTACAGATAACAAAAACACGCAAGGTAGCGTCAAAACGGAAAAAATCATGTGCTATCCGAAAATTTATAGCCTCCTTTATTTTTTCTTATTTATTGTAATCGTTATTATTACGGTGATACTGTTTACCTTCCCCGAAAAAGACGAGCCTATAGTATACAAAATTCTTATGATTTGTATATTGACTTTTTGCTTTGCCGTTTCCATTTGTAGCATTGTTCATCATGGACAATATTTATATGTTAAAGACGGTAAATTCGTCTTAAAGGAAGGTTTCATAAAAATAAAGGAACTTGATATAAAGGAATGTTACTATGAAGTTTCTTCTTTAACTTCAAGTTATATGCGAGATCCCGGTTACAGAAAGTGGATTTGCATTTATTCTAAAGAGGAAACAAACAAATTCGAAGAAGGTCTTACAAATAGCAAAAAGTACGATAGAATTCAAGTCGTATATACCGAAAAGAATATGAAGTTCATTGAACAATATCTGAAAAACGGTATCACTATAAATAATAGATATTACTAATCTTTCAAATACAAATAAAAAAGTTTAAACTATGAATCCAACTTTGCAGAAAAAAATAAAAATGTTACCGCTTGACCCCGGGGTTTACGTAATGCTAAACAAGGACAAGCAGGTAATTTACGTCGGTAAAGCAAAAATTTTAAAAAACCGAGTAAAGCAATATTTTTATTCTTCCGTCAAGACCGATAAGGTCATGGCGATGGTTTCCAATATCGAGGATTTTTACTATATTATCACCAAGTCCGAAGTGGACGCACTTTCCTTAGAAAACAACCTTATCAAAAAGTACAAGCCGAAGTACAATATTCTTTTAAAGGACGACAAGACCTATCCGTATATCAAGGTGGATTTAAAGCGTGCTTTTCCGTATTTTGAGATAGTAAGAAGGATAAAGCGGGACGGCTCCAAATACTTCGGCCCATTTATGGGTGTGTCCGCAAAGGATATTTTAGAGGTTTTAAACGATTGCTTTTCCATTCGTTCCTGCCGAATTCCGCTTGAAAAGAAAAGGGAAAAGCGTGAGTGTCTAAACTACCACATAAAAAAATGCACCGCCCCTTGCACGGGCAGAATAACCGAAAAAGAGTACGCCGAAAATATTTCCAAAGCCCTTGACTTTTTGTCGGGAAACGACGACGAGGCGGAGGAAATTTTAAAGGAAAAAATGCAAAGGTTTGCGGACCTCGGCGAATTCGAACTTGCCATATCCGTTCGTGAAAAGCTGAAGATGCTTGACAAAATCAAGCAGAAAAAAATTACAAACCTTAACCGCTTTATAAACGCCGATATAATCGCCGTTGCGACTAACGGGCTATATTATTCGGTAAACCTTCTTATTACCCGTAGCGGTCGTATGCAGGGCGGAAAAAACTTTTCTTTAGACACTTTGGCGGTAGATAAAAGCGAGGTTTTGGCGGAGTTTATTCGTAGTTATTATCGCGACGGAAGGGAACTTCCCGACGAGATAATTTTGTACGAAGAATGTGCGGAAACCGACCTATTGGAGGACTTTTTCAAAGTTGAGTACAAAAAATCGGTTAGTATTTTGGTGCCCAAACAGGGGGTAAGGAGGCAACTTGCAGAGATGGCTTACGGCAACGCCGAGGATTACCTTGAAAAGACTGTTTCAAAGATCATTCACGACCAGGAACTTACCGTAAACGCCTGCGAGAAGCTTCGGCGTGTGCTTAATTTAAGTAAGTACCCAAAACGTATGGAATGTTACGATATTTCAAACATTTCGGGGGTTGACAAGGTGGCGTCGATGGTGGTGTTTACCGATGGAGAAAAGGACGCAAAGGAATACCGTCGCTTTATGATAAAAACCGTCGAGGGGGCAAACGACTTTGCATCATTACAGGAAACTTTACTTCGCCGGTTATCCAAACTTGGCACAGAGGAAGAGGAAAAATTCCCTAAACCCGACCTTATTATAATTGACGGCGGCAAGGGGCAACTTTCTTCCGTAAAGGAGATTTTCGACGAAAAAGGGGTTACGGATATAGATCTTATATCCCTTGCCAAAAGGGAAGAAGAAGTGTACACTATATTTTCAAACGAGCCAATAATAATTCCGCACAGCGACTATGCGTTAAGGCTACTCCAAAGAATCCGCGACGAAGCGCACAGGTTTGCGATAACCTATTTCAGAAGCAAGCATTTAAAGAGGAATTTAGAGTCCTTGCTTGACAGAATCCCCGGCATAGGCAAGGTCAACAAAAAAGCCCTTTTGGAAGCTTTTAAAACGGTAGAGGCGATAAAAGAAGCCACCCCGCAAGAACTTTCCGCAGTGGAAGGGATAGGGGAAAAGCGAGCACAAATCATATATAACTTTTTCAGAAGTGAGGATAAAAATGGAAATGGTTAAAACGGTAAGCGTTAAAGAGTTTGCCGACAGAATGCAACTTAAAGTAATCAACGAAGGCCACGGAGAGGTTATGCTGTCCGACGTAAGTATTTCACGCCCCGGTCTTCAACTTGCAGGTTACTATGAAAAATTCGCGAACAGGCGTGTTCAGGTAATCGGTTCCGCGGAGTATGAATTTATTAAGAGTTTACCCGAAAAAGCCCGCTATAAGTCGATTAAACAGCTTTTTTCAAGGAATCTTTGTTGCTTGATTATAGCTCGTGGACTTGAAGTTACCGAGGAAATCGACGCTTTGGCAAAGGAATACGGTTGTCCGCTTTTCCTATCGGAAAAGGTTACGACCCTTTTAATGCACGAACTTACTTTATATCTTTCCGAGGAGTTAGCGCCCGTTGACAGAATTCACGGCGTTTTAATGGACGTGTACGGCGTTGGCGTTTTGATTACGGGAAAGGCCGGTATCGGTAAAAGCGAAACTGCGCTCGAACTTATTTCCCGTGGGCACAGGCTTGTTGCCGACGATACCGTTATCGTTCACCAAAACGGTGAAAAGCTTGTCGGTAAGTCTCCTAAAAACACCCAATATTTTATGGAAGTCAGAGGCATCGGCATCATAAACGTTAAAACAATGTACGGGTCCGCTTCCGTAAGGCCGGAAAAAACCGTCGATATTTTGCTTGAGTTGGTTGCTTGGACCCCCGAACTGAAATATGACAGGCTCGGCAATGAAAAGGCCTACACCAAAATATTGGATTGCGATATCACTTCCTTCGTTATTCCCATTCGTCCGGGCAGAAACGTTCCGACCATTATCGAGGCTGCTGCCAAAAAATACAGGTTAGAGGAACAACTCGGCGTAAGCGCGACCGACGAACTTATAAATAACGCTTTCGGCGATAAATAATATGAGAATTATTGCCGGAAAGCATAGGGGCAGAGTACTAAAAGAATTTGCGGGCACGGAAATCCGTCCTACGTCGGACAGGGCTAAAGAGGCGCTTTTTAACGTTTTTTCTTCGTTTATACCGGGTTGCACCTTTTTGGACCTTTTTGCAGGCAGCGGTGCCGTAGGTATCGAGGCTATTTCCCGTGGGGCAAGAGAGGTTGTGTTTACGGATATCCGCCGTGAAAGCGTGGACCTCGTAAACAAAAACCTTGCATTGATTAAGGAATCTGCTACCGTAATTTTAAAAAACGGACTTGATTATCTCAAGTCCTGCAATAAAAAGTTCGATTTCATATTTATCGATCCGCCGTACAAAAGCGATTTGGGCATTTCTGCGCTTGAAATTATTTCGCGCATCGACGTTTTAAACGAGGGCGGATATGTCGTTTTCGAAAGCGATTTGGAAGTTGATACGGAATTTCAAAGCCTAACAAAAGTTTCTTCGAGAAGATACGGCAAAAACTGCTTTAATATCTACAAAAGGTCATAAAATCATTTTTGATTTGTCATTTGGTTTGTTTCAAAACTTGCCTTTTTTCTCGTCATTGCGAGGTGCTTTAGCGCCGTGGCAATCCAGAAACTCAAGTGTGGTAAATCATAAAAGTGGGGCTATAAGCCCGTTATCAGACACAATATGGGTGAAATATGTTTATAAACTCAAAATGCGTATTTGCGGGTTCCTTTGATCCCGTAACAAACGGACATATGCACGTTATCGGCATGGCGGCTATGATGTTCCGGGAAGTTATCGTGGCAATCGGCGTAAACGAAGAAAAGCATTACTTTTTTAGCTTGGATGAAAGGCTTGAAATGCTTAAAAAGGCGTGCTCGAAATATTCGTCCGTCAAAGTCTATTCCTATGAAGGTATGACGGCGGACTTTATGCGTGAAGAGGCAGCGGAATATTTCGTCAGGGGAATACGCAACAAAGAAGACGAGGCGTACGAAAAAAAGGTTTTCGATAATATTTCGAAGGTCAATCCAGATATACAACTTATGGTGTTTAACTGCCCGAAGGAACTAAGTAAAGTAAGTTCGACCGCCGTAAGAGATGCCATTATAAACGGTAAACCTTACGAAAAATTTATTCCTTACGAAATCATAGAAACAATAAAAGAATATAGCAAATTAAAAAACAAATAACCGTGTGCAGTATTTTGGAAGTAGCGAAAATCCAAATTCTTACGCCGGCTTTTTGAAGGTACGCAAGAGACTGAAACCAAACCGACAGCCCGCCGAAGGATATTATTGCGGAAGAAAGTGCGCAGGACAGTTCGCCTTTACTGTAAGTTGATAACATCATTGCGCCTTTCGTACATTCGATAAGTCCGGCTGCAGTGCCTTTTGCCAACCCTTCGTCTAAAAATAGCGACAAAAATTTTTGCAAAGGAAGAAGTAGTTTAAGGTTTTCCGCCATTTCCGAAAAGGTGTAAAATACCGCTACGAAGCCGCCTACTATAAGCACTGATATAACTGCGGAATAAATTGCTTCATAAAGTATTGCGTCATAGTCCTTATCGTTAAAAAGTGGGGCTATAGGACCGTTATCGGGCAGTTTTCTGAAAAATACCCCTACAAGCATACTCGATAGTATATGAGAAAGTAGCATAACGTAGCCGTAAGTTTTGTTTCCGTACATACCTATCGCAACTGCGCCGACTATGAAAAGGGGCCCGGACGTTGAAGTAAAAGTGCAGTACTTTTCCGCCTGCTCCCGGCTGATTGCTCCGCTTTTATACAGGTCGCTTATTATTTTAGCGCCTACGGGATAACCCGATAAAATGCTCATTAGCCTAATATATAGGGAAATACCTTGTGCGTTATATAAAAATCTGCTAACCTTTCCGCTTTTTGCTATTTTAGTGACGCACCCGCTTTTTGTTAAAAGGGCGGTCAAAAAAAAGAAGGGTAAAAGGCTTGGAACTACCGTAGTAGCCCACAGTAAAATCCCTTTATACGTGGTCTTAATATACACGTCTGAATTTATAATAAATAGGGCTATAAGCCCGATAATAAGCAAAACGGACAGATTTTTACCGTTTAAAATTTTAGTCTTTTTTAAAATCATTCGCACCGAAATTCAAAAACCGTACGGTAAAATATATTACGATTTACTTGTAATCATAACCATTATAGCAGGGAAATTATGGAAGATATTTTTGATATGTTAAATTACAAATCCACCCGTGAACCGCTAGCCGAGCGCATGCGTCCAAATACGCTTGGGGAATTTTTAGGGCAAAATCACATTGCCGAAGAAGGTTCGCTGCTTCGACGGGCAATAAAACTCGATAACCTCGGCAGTTGCATATTCTGGGGGCCGCCGGGTTCGGGTAAAACCACGCTTGCAAACATTATAGCAAACTCCACAGACGGCAAGTTCGTTAAGTTAAATGCGGTTTCAAGCGGTGTTGCGGACGTTAAAAAGGTGGTAGAGGATGCAAAAAACCTTTCCAAAATGTACGGTAAAAAGACATATCTTTTTTTGGACGAATGTCATAGGTTTAACAAGACCCAATCGGACTCCTTGCTTCCTTATATCGAGGATGGTACCATTATTTTTATAGGTTCCACTACGGAAAATCCTTACGCCTCGATGACCCCCGCTATCGTGTCGAGATGCAGGGTGTTCGAACTTAAAGCACTATCCGACGAAATTATAGAAAAAGCCCTCTATAGGGCGATTAACGACAAAAAAAGAGGGTTTCCTAACCTCGAAATTTCCGTTGACGAGGACGCCGTAAAGCACATTGCGGTTATGGCTTCCGGTGATATGCGTATTGCCTATAACGCCTTGGAAATGGCGGTTTTAACCACTCCGCCGGACGCTGACGGATCGGTACACGTAACCTTAAAAGACGCCGAACAGTCCATTCAAAAAAAGTCCCTTTCCTATGACGAGGACATGTTTTACGACCTTTTAAGCGCATTTTGTAAAAGTTTGCGCGGTTCCTGTTCGGATGCGGCGCTATACTATGCGCAAAGGCTTATTAAAGGCGGCTGTGATCCGTTGATTGTTGCCCGCCGTGTAATCGCGCATGCCGCGGAGGACGTTGGTATGGCGGACCCGCAAGCCCTCGTTATAGCGGTAAGCGCTTTGACCGCACTTAAAAATATGGGCTATCCCGAAGGCATGCTGCCCCTTTCCGAGGCTATAATCTACGTTTGCGAGGCGGAAAAATCAAATTCCGTGGTAGTTGCAATGAGCGCTGCCGGAGAGGACGCCGAAAAGGTAAAAGACGACTTTGTGCCCACGAACCTACGCAACACGCCGTATATGTCAAAGGAACAGTTAAAAACCAAAAAGCCCTACCTTTATCCGCACGACTACGGCGGTTACGTTAAACAGCAGTATATGCCGGATAGGCTTGTCGGTAAAAAGTATTACTTCCCAAAAGATAACGGCTACGAAAAAACCGTTAAACAGATCCGCAAAAAGAAGGGAATAGAGGATTAACAAGCCCCCGATACCTTTTCAGATATAACTTTATATAAAATTTATGCCGATTGCGTTTAGCGGTCGGCTTTTTAATATAATCATATTATTGTCGCGCAAAAGGGACTTTCCCTTTGTATCTATCCGCTTCCCAAATAACACAAAATGTATAAAATAGTATGAAAATATGCAAATCGTATTCAAAAGTTTATTCAAAAAGGCTGAATTTTTGCATAAACTGAATAATTTCGAGGAAATATCCAAAAAATTTTCAAAAACGGCGTAAAATCCGTTGACATGAAAAATCATTTGTTATATGATAAGCAGGCAATCAAGCGAAAATAATTTTTTACAAAAAGGAAGATACAAAAATGAAAAAACTTTTAACAGCTGTTTTAGCACTTATAGTCGTTTTTGCTTTTTGTGCTTGCGGTCAAAACCAGGCAAGTAAAGTAAAAATGATAGACATCAAACTCTCTTCTGAAGAGTACGCAGTTGCCGTAAAGACCGGCGATACCGAGCTACTAAGCACCGTTAACACGGTAATCGAAACCAACAAAGCCGCAATCGACGCTCTTATCGACGGATATACCGAAGATACTCAAACCGTTACCGAAGGCGTAGTTGCTTATAGCGAAGGCATGAGTTCCGAAGAATATCTCGTAATGGCAACCGATGCTCCGTTTGCTCCTTGGGAATACACCGTAGGCGATAAATTCGGCGGTATCGATATCGAAATCGGCAAAATGATCGCTACGGCACTTGGCAAAACCCTTGCAGTAAAGCAAACCTCTTTTGACGCTATTTGTATGACGGTTTCGCAGGGAAATGCCGATATCGGCCTTGCAGGACTTACGGTTACACCCGCTCGTCAAAAAGTAGTTACTTTCTCCACTCCTTACTATAGTGAAGCTTATCAGGTACTCGTTGTTAAAGAAAACGACACCACTTTCGACGGCTGCACCACTACAGAAGATGTTGTAAACAAACTTAAGAGTTTGGAAAAGGGCACCAAGGTCGGTTCACAGACAGGTACCACTGGTGCGAAATACATAAGCGGCGACATGGAAGACGCTGACGGTTTCGGATTTGAAGGATTTGCTAACCTTACACTCAAGACCTACTCAACCCACGCAGACGCCGTAAGGGATATGAGCAACGGTTCCATTTCCATTTGTGTCGTTGATAACCTCGTTGCAGCTCAGGTAGTTGCTCAAATCAATGCCGCTATAAAGTAAGATTATAATGAATATAAATTGGCAAGTACTGTGGGATAAGTTTTGTCTTCAGGTATTTACCCTTGACGGATACAAAACCATTCTCACAGGTCTTCAAAATACGCTTATAATCGCCTTAATTGGCTTCATAATCGGGCTTTTGTTAGGTTCGGTAATTGCGGTAATTCAATTACTACCGAGCAACAAAGTTACGAAAATCTTAAATGCCGTCGCTAAGTTTTACGTCGGCATTTTTCGAGGTACTCCGATCGTTGTTCAACTGCTCGTCGGTTGGTACGTAATAAAGCCCATAATGGGTATTGCGGACGCCAGCGCCGTAGCCTGGGGCACCGTTATATTCGGTCTTAACTCCTCGGCATACACTTCTGAAATAATTCGTGGCGGTATCTTATCCGTGGAAAAAGGACAGATGGAGGCAGGCAGAAGTCTTGGTCTTCCGTACGCTGCGACTATGCTGAGAATCGTCATTCCTCAAGCGCTAAAAAATTCCATACCTGCAATCGGAAACGAACTTATTAGCTTGGTTAAAGAGACCAGCGTAGCAGGTTTTATAAGCGTCGTAGACCTTCAAGTCGCTTTTAAACAACAGGATACGCTATACAATCCGATCATCTGCTATCTTGCGCTTGCGCTTGTTTATATACTCCTTGTAGTGCTGTTTACAATGATCATAAAACTTATCGAAAGGAGGATGCGTGTAAGTGATAAACGTTAACAATATTTACAAAAAGTTCGGTAATTTAAGCGTTTTAAACGGCGTTTCCTGCACTATCGAAAAGGGTGAAAAGGTTGTAATCATAGGCCCGTCCGGCGGCGGAAAGTCAACCCTATTAAGGTGTATGAACCTTTTGGAAACACCGACTTACGGCGAAGTTTGGCTTGACGCGGGCTTGCTTACCCTAATCGACCCGTACTTACATAAGGACGTGATTATTTTAAGCAACACATTTAACAAAATGTTTGCGGAAAGATATAAAGAGGGGAGCGATAAAGAGGCCTTGACCGACAGCATAGTTGCCGAGATAAAAGAAAAAGACCTTTTAAAGGAACACGGTGAAGGTGCAAAATATCGTAACGCCATTAAAAAGCTTTACAAGGAAAATGCCGTAAACATAAACGAAGCCCGTGCGAAAATGGGCATGGTGTTTCAGCATTTCAACCTGTTTAACAACATGAAAGTCATAGACAATATGATTTTCGCACCCGTAAAACTTAAAAAACTTACCAAAGAAGAGGCTATTGAAAAGGCCCGTGGGCTTTTGGCAAGGGTAGGGCTTTCGGATAAAGAGAATGCGTATCCGTCAACCCTTTCCGGCGGACAAAAACAAAGGATTGCTATAGTTCGTGCGCTTATGATGAACCCCGAAGTTATTTTGTTTGACGAGCCTACAAGCGCTTTAGACCCCGAAATGGTAGGGGAAGTTTTGTCCGTTATGAAGGACTTAGCCGACGAAGGCATGACGATGGTCGTCGTTACTCACGAAATGGGTTTTGCCAAAGAGGTTGCCACCCGTGTAATCTTTATGGACGAAGGCAAAATCAAAGAGGAAAGCGCCCCCGAAGAGTTTTTCAATAACCCCCAACATCCACGTCTTAAAGAGTTCTTGTCAAAAGTTTTATAAAATCATAAAAAGTGGCGATAAAAGACTTATAGGCTGACTTTTGACAATTATTTTGCCTTGGCGTCCGGATTGCCACGGAGCTTGCGCTCCTCGCAATGACGGCGGGGTAGTGAATTGCTTTACCACTTTTTATAAAAACTCCCGTCTTTTCAATCGTAAAGACGGGAGTTTTACAAAAGTTTGGGAAATTTGACAAAAAAACGCAAAAACCCTTAAAAATCGACCTATAGAGGCACTTTTTAAAGAATCCCTGCCACAATAACCGCGGCAGGGATATTTTTAAGTCTATTTATCATTAAGCGGTAAAAGTTTTTTGTAAACGGAAAGTTCGGTCCTGTCAATAGTCAGGGGGGTAATTGAAATATATCCGTGCATTGTTGCGTCAACGTCTACGCTAAGGTCGTCGCCGTGGTGGGAAACGAAATCGGTGGTCTGGTAATACTCTCCGTTTTCCGCAATTTCAAACCTTTCCTTATAGTAAAAACCTGCCTTTCTCGTTATCTTAATGCCTTTGGGGTCCAACGGAATATTGACGTTATACACGTCGTTACAGTCTAAAAGCCTGTTATCCATTATGTAATCGAAAACCCATTCAAGGTTTTCCCTCGCACTGTCAAAGGTTGTGTAGTTTGTGGAAAAGGCGATAGCTTTATATCCTCTCGCGACCGCTTCGAAAGCGGCGGCAGCCGTACCCGAATACAAAATGTCGTTACCCAAGTTGTAACCACGGTTTATGCCCGTAAGTACCAAATCGAATTTTGTGTCAAGACAAAGGGTTGCAAACCTTGCGCAGTCCGCCGGTGTGGAGTCCACTGCGTAGGCCTCTATTCCTTCCATAAAGTCGTACTTTTGTATCTTAATCGTATTGCGATATTCTATTGACTGACTTTTTCCGCTTTGTTCTTTTAAAGGGGCAACCACGGTAACGTCGCCGATGGTTTTTGCAAACGAAGCAAGCACCTTAATGCCTTCAGCCTCTATGCCGTCGTCGTTAGTTATAAGTATTTTCATAGCCATCCGGTGTTAGTTTCCTTGTATTCTTTAAGTTGAGCGTCGGCGTCCTTTAAAAGGGAGTTAAATTCCTCTTTATCGTAAACGTAAGCGCCTGCGGCACACTCGTGTCCACCGCCGTGGTATTTTTCACCGAGCTTGTTTATGGTGGTAAACCTCGAACGCAGCCTTACCCTTGTGGAGCCGTCGGGAAGTTCTATAAACGCAATCCATATAAGGCTTCCTTTAATGGAATCCATAAGGCCTACGACGGCGCTTGCATCCTCGTGAGAAAGATTGAATTTTTTCTGCATTTCACGGCTTACGTAAAGATAGGCGACACCGTTTTCCGTAATCTGAATGTTTTCGGTTATGCGTGCGTTGAATTTCAGGCTGTCAAAGCTTTCAAGATAAAGGTTTGCAAACAGGGTTTCGGTGTCCACGCCGAACTCTAAAAGCTGAGCCGCATTACGAAGTGATTCCGCAGAAACCTCTCTGAATCTGAATCTTCCGCTGTCTGTAACCATACCCGTATAAAGATAGGTCGCCGCTTCTTTATCCATTTTTAATTGGTCTTTAAAGGTTCTGTAAAAATCAACTATCATCTCGCAGGAGGAAGACCGATAGTCTTCCACCCAGGAAATATCGCCGTAGGGGGCAACGTCGATATGGTGGTCGATTTTGATAAGTTCCTTGCAAAGTTTCATTTTCTTGTTAGAAAATCTTTCTTCCGTACCGGTGTCAACCACTATACCCAAAGCGGTTTTGTAGTAGTCTTCGGAAACGGGAGCGTCTTCGCCGCCCATGAAAGCAAGGTATTCGGAATAGTCTTCGTTTAAAAGTAAAATTTCCTTTTCTGGGAAGGAAAGCTTCAAAATGCGTTGTAAGCCCTTGGTGGAACCGAGTGCGTCTCCGTCGGGGCGGTAGTGGCGCGCGATAATGATACGGTCGTATGATTTGATTTTGTCTAAAATAGCCTGTTTTACGCTCATATAGTTTCACCTCTTTCGACTAATTTGTTAAGATCTTCAAGCATAGCCAAAGCTTCTGCTTTGTTTTTCAGCGTCGCACCGCTTGCTAAAAGGTGCCCGCCACCGCCGTATTTTACGGCAATTTGGTTGATGTTATATTTTGTGGAACGTAGTTCGCATAGAACGGAATCCTCGGTTTCGGTAAAGTTTACCCAAACGTCGACGCCTTTTATTTCCGCCATAACGTTTACCATTCCTCTTGAAATGGTAAAGGAACTTACGCCGTAGGTCTTGAACTCTTTGTAATCGGTGTATATGTAACCTACGTTTTTATCCGTAAACTTCGCCTTTAGTGCAAAGGTCGCACGAAGTTTTACCATTTTCAGATCGTCGCAGTAAAGGTTCGTGTATATGTCGGAAGTGGTAAATCCCTGTTCCATTAAGTAGGAAGCAACCATAAAGGTTCTCGAATTAGTGGAATCATAACGAAATCTTCCGCTGTCCGTAACCATACCCGTAAACAGCGCTTTTGCCGAACGCTTGCTAAGTTTTAGCCCACTATTTTTTGAAAAGTAGGCGATTAAGCCTGCACAACTTTCAAAAGTGCTGTCAACCACTTCGGTATCGCAAAACTTCCCGATAAACATGTGGTGGTCTATCCTTGCCGTCCTTTCGGCTAAAGTGTAGCGGTCGTCGGAAATAAGTTCTTTTGCGGAACTGTCTAAAAGTATCGCCAAAGCGCCTTTATAGGTTTCGTCGGGGATAGTATCAACTTCGGACCCCTCTATAAAACCGTATCTTCCCGCAGGATCGCCCACGCAATAAACGGTTTTTTCGGGAAAGTTGTCTTTTATAAGAAACTTAAGGCCCGTTTGGCTTCCCACCGCATCACCGTCGGGGTTGTAATGGCGGTGAATGATTATAGTATCGTATTTTTTAATTTCTTCTAATAATTCTTTAAACATAATCCGTACGTAAATTTAATTAAAAGTTATAAAAACAGCCACACGAATCTTACGATAAGCCATACTATCGCAAGTATTATGAAGGGCAAAAACAAGAATGCCTTTAGTGAATGTTTGCCGAGAAGCATAATAGGCGTAAGCACTTTTGGCGGCGTTTTTACTTTTAGAAGTGAAGTCTTGTTCTTATACACGTATCTGCCGAAAATTCCGCCGAGGAAGAAAAATCCGAGGTGAGGAATAAGCGGTTCGAAGTTGTTGGGGGAAACCTCCCATCCGTGTTTGTTGTAGATTAAAAGTGCTAAAAAGTCGTTTTTTACGTATAGCCCGTTCGGCGCAAAGCGGTTTATGAAAAACAGCGTTACCCCTGCGGCCGTCAAAACCGAGGCTATAATAATTCTTACCTTCATGGGGCAGTTTAAGTGGTCCAAAAGATACCACAAAGTCATACTGATTGTAAGTATCGCCACGATATTGAAGATAACAACGCCCGTAATAAGGTGGGGTATAATGAAATGAAGTGCACAATAGCCACCCATAAATACCGCCGTCAAGATCCAGAATTTGGAAATACGCCGTATGCTGCTGCGTGAAAACTGGCAACTTATGCCCGACAAAAAGCACAGCGACCAAAGCCCGATAGGTTCCACTGCCTTACGAAAGTAACTTTCCAAGTAGAATACGGAAAATGATTCCAAAACCTTGCCGAAGGCGGTTTTATAGGTAATGAATTTCCAATAGTATGCAAATAGGCACACGTGGTCTAATGTAACGAAAAACATTATAATGCCGCGTATTAGGTCAAGTTCCCAAATTCTTAATCTGCGACCCGGTGGATTATACGTGAAAAAGTCGACGATGCCTCTCTTAAATTTTGCTAAAAAACTCGGCTTTTTAACGGTTTCGGCGGAAGCGGAAACCTCTAAATTTTCGTTATCGTTCATTTAAAAAAGTTCCTGTAGTTCAAAAATTTTTTTACTTTTGTAAAACTATCTTTTCTTGAAAATATTTAGCGGATTTTTGCCGAAAAAGGCAAGACACTTTGTCTTTTCCGTATCGAGTTCCATCGACAAAAGAACGAGGGTCGTCATTATAAATAGCGACGGATTGAAAAAGCTCGTATCGATAAGGGAGTACGCGTCGAACAAAAATACGGATACCATAAGCGTTACTGCGGCAGGATTTTTCCTTAAAGGAATTACCGTTATATATCTCCAAAGGTAGAATATCGCCAAAAACAAAACGCCCACTATTCCCATATTCGCAAGGAACTGATAAAAGGTTGAATGGAAAAGATATGGTTGGGGTAGCCCCGCTAAGTTGTTGGAAAGTTTATATCCCCAGCCTCCGCCGAAAATCGGATTTTGCTTGAATAGTTCGACGGCTTCGGGATAGATATATTCCACACGCCCACTTGAGGACATGCCCTTGTTTAAAATTGTCATAATGACGGGATTTATCTGCTCGTTAAACTTTACGATAAGAAGAGCAAACAGTAGAAACGCTACCGAAAAAGTGGCGAAATAGGTCGGTTTACTTTCCGTTTTCCACATTGCGTACAACAGTAGCGACGGAAGGGTTACCACCGAAAACAGAATGCTACCGCGTGATCCCGACAAAATGACGAGCGCAAATTCAATAAATACCGCGGCAATACACGCGGGTATAGCAAGGAAATTCAGTTTGCGCTTTTTTATGCACAGACAAAGCCCGCAGGGAATACCCATCGAGATAACGGAAGCGGTGGTGTTCGGCCCCGTCCAACCTATCCAAAAGTTTTTGTTTAAAAGGTCTGCTACTATTTGGTCGTAGTTACCGATTCTTACGATGGAAATAATGAATTCCAAAGAGGCGATAACGGAAAGCGCAAAAACGCATTTTACGGCGTAGTCGGTAAAATCACCCTTTTCCTTGCTTGCGCCTACGTACAGTAAAACGTAAAGTAAGGTTATAAGAAAGACTATTGCCGCAGCAACCAAAGAAGCGGATTTATTCTCTACGCTGCTACCCAAGCCCGCAAACAAAAATGGGATAATTAAAAGAACGTGTGCAAAAGTGTAACCTTTGATATTCTTCGGGTGCAGTAAAGACCAATCACGTTTGTAGATTACAAGATTTGTAATAAGTGCCGCTACAACCAAAAGCGCGAACACGAAAATCAGAATTATATCGGTTTTTGTTACCGTTTGGTTTCCCATCGTCGCAGTATACAGCATTAAAAAGGAAATAAGCGGTTTAAGTTTTACGGAGCATAGTGTGCCGATTACGGTTACGGCAAGCATAACTATAATCATTGCCACCCAACATCCGAAAATCCACCCCGTAAGCACCGCTGCGCATAAAAATAAAAGGTATAGGTCCGAATCGAAAACCCTGCGCAAAACGGGTAAAACTTTTCCTAAAGTAGTATTCATAAATTAACTTCCGTATATGTCTATAATATAGTAACACTTTATATAGTCTTTGTCAAACGTAAAGTGTCCTAAAAATTTATACTTCACAGCTCTTTAACGTTTGAAAAATATTGGTGAAATTTGGTAAAAAACCTAAAGATTTTTTGAAAACTATTATAAACGCGCTATAATATACTATGTAAACTTACAAAATTAACGCGTTTTAAGATGGCTGAAGCGCACAATATTTTTTTTTGCGTGTTTATTGCAAATATTTTAAAAAATGCCGATAACGGGCCTATAGGCGGACTTTTTAAAGAATATAACGTAATTTTTACAGGCGTAAAAGTAGCAAATTCTTAAAAACAGAGGTTTACTGTTGACATACCGCCGTAAAAATGATAAAATTTAAAACAGAAATTAAGTTATATAAAACACTTTTCAGAGGTAGCATATGATTAAAATAATAGTCGATGCAATGGGCGGAGATAACAGCCCTAACGTAAACGTAGAAGGCGCGGTTATGGCGCTATCTAATATAAAGGATCTTGAGGTAACTCTCGTAGGGCCGGAAAAGACCCTTAACGATCTTTTATCCGGTTACGATTACGATAAAGACAGAATGAAGGTCTACAATGCGGACGACGTTATTACCTGTAACGACAGACCTACGGAGGCAATCCGTACGAAAAAGGAAAGTTCCCTATATAAGTCGTACGAACTTTTAAGGACGGAAGACTACGGCGGGCTTGTTTCAATAGGCTCAACGGGTGCAATTTTGGTGGGCGCCATTACCCGTCTTGGAAGAATTAAGGGGGTTAGCCGTCCCGCACTCGTTCCGATTGTTCCCACTTTTAACGACGAAGGTATCGTCGCACTTTGCGACAGCGGCGCTAATGCGGAATGTTACAGCTATCAGATTGACCAATTCGCAACGATGGGAAGTTTTTATCTCGAAAAGGCTTTCGGCGTTAAAAATCCCCGCGTCGGACTATTAAATATCGGAACCGAGGAAAACAAAGGGGATAATCTTAGAAAGGAAACCTACCAACTTTTGAAGAAAAACAAGAACATAAATTTTATCGGCAACGCCGAAGCAAGGGATTTTATGACCGGTAAGTTTGACCTTATCGTTTGCGACGGATTTTCCGGCAACATTATGTTAAAGGCTACCGAAGGCGCACTCCTCGGTATGATGAAACTTGTTAAAAAGACCTTCTTCAGAAACCTTAAAACAAAGATTGCCGCACTCCTTCTTAAAAAGGATATGTACTCGATAAAGGGCAAAATGGACTATAACAACCACGGCGGTGCGGCGCTTTTGGGCGTAGCAAAAACCGTTGTTAAAGGGCACGGAAGCAGTAAATCGAAGTCGGTTGCCAAGTGTATAGAGCAAGCCTATAACATGGAAAAATCCGGCTTAAGAGAGGCAATAACAGAGGGTCTTTCGGAGCAAGCAAAAGAAAACACAGAAGAGTAAAAGTTGGGCTATAGGTCGCTTATCGCTATATTTTTGAAAAATTTTGCGGGGAATTATGAAAAAGTTCAGGTTAAGTCCGGAAGAGAAAGCCGAACAAAAACAACTAAAAAAAGAAAGATTGAAAAGAAGAATTACAGAAATCGACTTAATACGCGGTATTGCCATACTTGTAATGGTTTTAGACCACATGATGTTTGATTTCGGGTATCTTCTTCCACAACTTTTTACGGACTATCCGTACAAAATGGAATTTACCCGAAAGCTTTGTGACTTCGCGGAAAAGTTTTGGTATTGGGACGTAAGGGTTAACGTAAGATACTTCGTGCTTTTCCTGTTTATGGCGCTTACAGGGATAAGTTGTTCCTTTTCGAGAAGCAACTTAAAACGTGGATTGCAACTTTTCGGTTTTTCACTTGTTTTAACGCTTGTAACCTTTATTTTCGCCAAAATGACGGGGGATATCGACAATATGATAACCTTCGGCGTCATTCACTGCATTGCGCTTACCATAATATTGGTTGCATTACTTGAAAAAATCACCTCCAACAAGTGGATATATCTTGCTATAGGCATAGTAATGACTGCGGTAGGCGGGTATATACTGTTTGGTATTCCGCCGAAAAACAAATTTGCCTCTTACGATTCAGATAAATTTATCATACTTTTGTTAAAGGCAATGGCGGGGCTTGCTACTATCGGCAGCGACTGCTTCTCACTGCTTTTCTACGGCGGGCAGATATTTATCGGCGTGTTCCTCGGAAAACTTCTGTACAAAAACAGGAAATCCTTGATTTTCAAAGGGGATTATAAAAACAACGTAATCACTTTTGCGGGACGCCACAGTCTGTTTATCTACCTTGCGCATCAGATAATTCTTCCCTTAATATTCGGTATCGTACTTCTTATAATGGGCTTTAAATTAGCAATATAATTATAATTGAATATGAAAACTCCCAAGGTTTTATCTTAAACCTTGGGAGTTTTTTACTTGTCAGATTCCTTGTCGGATTTCTTAAAACTTCCGTTTCTGCGCTTTTTCACACACTCGGTAAGCAAATATTCGATTTGACCGTTTACAGAACGAAACTCGTCCTCAGCCCAACGAGCAAGTTCTGCATACAGCGTGGGCGACAGCCTTAACGGAACCTGTTTTTTATCGTCAGCCACTAATAAATGGAGCCGGAATTCACGACGGGCTGAGCGTCGCGATTACCGCAAAGTACCACGAGAAGGTTGGAAACCATTGCAGCCTTTCTCTCGTCGTCAAGGCTTATGGTGTCGTTTGCCTGTAAGCGTTCAAGTGCCATTTCAACCATACCTACAGCACCGTCGACTATCATTTTTCTTGCGTCGATAATTGCGGAAGCCTGCTGGCGTTGTAACATTACTGCAGCAATTTCCGTTGCGTAAGCAAGATAGGTGATTCTAGCCTCTATAATCTCTAAACCTGCTATTTCCACTTTGGACTGAATTTCCTCTCTTATACGGTTAGCAACAATTTCGGATGAACCCCTTAAACTGCCTTCGTCATAGATGCCGTCGCCGGTGGTGTCAACGTTGGGCGCAACGTCGTAAGGGTAAAGCCTTACTATGTTACGAAGCGCACTGTCCGACTGCAAGGAAAGATATTCCTTAAAGTTATCTACGTTAAACACCGCTTTTGCGGTATCCACAACACGCCACATGACCGCAATACCGATTTCTACGGGGTTACCGAGGCAGTCGTTTATCTTCTGACGGTTGTTGTTTAAGGTCATTATTTTTAAGGAAATTTTTCTGTCTAATACCTGTGCGCCTTCAGCCTGCGGTTTACCAACGGTTATGGGGGAAGTTGCGTTTACGTCACCGCTTTGTTTGAGTTTTGTAGTTGCTGCGGGGTTTACTGCGGAGCAGAAGGGGTTTACAAAGTAAAAACCTTCGCCCTTTAACGTGCCTTTGTATTTTCCGAAAAGTGTAAGAACGAGTGCTTCCTGCGGTTTTAAAACTTTAAGCCCGCCAAAGCATATTGCGGTTGCAATTAAAAGCACAATGTTTAAAATCATTAAGATTGCCATAGCGGCCTCGCCGATTTTTCCCGAGTCATATAACATTCCCAAAGTAGGGAACATCGCCCCAAACAGGAGCATGCCCAATATTAAAAGCAAAAGAGCAAGCCCGCCGTGCTTATTGTTAGTTAAAATTTTTTCTTCCATAATAAATTACCTCGTAATTATTTTGATATCATTATGATATCATATGCAAAACACACTGTCAACTGTTTACCGTAGTATTTTGGAATATTTTGTCGACTTTGTTATGACGCTATATTATATAATAATGAAAGAGGATATGAAAAGGGGCTGAAGCAAGTGCCAACTTGCTTCAGCCCCATGAAAAAAGCGGTGCTAAAGTTTTAGCACCGCTTTAAAGTTTTTAGTTAATCCTTATTACACGTTGTTTTCGGGATTGTCGTAATCGTAAGGCTTTTCTTCAGAAGTTTCTTCGGTCGCTTCTGCGGAATCCTCAGAAGTTTCTTCTGTAGTTTCCTTGTTAGCCTCTTCTGCTTGAGCCTCGGAAGCCTTTTGCGCACGTTTTGCCTTGTTGGCGTTGATTATAGCCTGCGCTTTTTCACGGCTGTCTCTGTTGTAGTAGTTAGAGGAAGCAACTTCGACTTTCTTATTCTTCTTAACGAGAAGTCTTATAACCACTACGGCAAGGACAACTACGAGTACTGCCGCAATAACGATAGAGGTTACTTGAAGCCCCCAGTTGGCGGTTTCGGGATTTTGCTCTTCGGTAGAAGAGGAGGAATCGTCAGTAGTAGTATCGTCGTCTGTTTTTGTGGTTTCGTCAATCTTATCGGGAGCGTGAATTGCTTCGTAAGAAGCGATAATGCTTGAACCGTTTACGTACTTGGTGTAAGCAACCGTCGGTTCATAGGTGCGTTCGTAGGTAACTTCGTTTCCGTCTGCGTCGGTGTAAGTTACGGTAGAAGGCGCTCTCGTGTAATTCTGAACTTCAAGGTCCTGTTCGCCGGTAACGAAGTCTGCGTCGAGTTTTGCCTTAAGCGCAGTTACGTTAGCGGATTCTGAAGTAGATACGTTATTGAAAAGTACCGTGCCTTGGCTCTGAACATTGCCGTCTCTCGAACCGTTCCAAAGTTCAACCCTGTAGGTTATTTCTTCGTTTCCGGTCGTAACAAGGAAGTTTACGGTTACCCATTCGGTGTTTTCGGTGGGACGAGCGGAAGAAGTAATTGCTACTTCAAGGGGCTTATCGGCAACTTTTAATACGCCGAAGTAGGAAAGGGGATCTGCATTTGCAAGATAAACGTAAGCCGTAGCACCGTCTAATACCTTAACCTGAACGGTGATAAGGGTGGTCGTGTTAGCCGCGAGCGTCATCTGACTGCCGAGATATCCGTAAGAGTTCATTGCGGTGTTCTTAATGATAAGGGGCTGAATGTTGCCTTTCGCAAGTGTCTGAATTGCGGATTTTTCTTCGTCTGATAAAGCTGCGTAGTTTCCTACGTACTTGCTGGAAACTATACCTGCAGTAACGTTTGCTGCAGAGTAATCCGACTTGTCGCCGCCGACCATGGTGTGGTTACCGACAACGCCGGTATAACCGCTAACGCCTGCAGCGGGCTTTTCGTTTAAATCATATTTGGTGGAACCGGTTGCGGTGAATGCGAAGTTTTCTTCTTCATCTTCATCACCTACGGGACCGTTGGGATATTCGTAACCTAACGTAATAGTGGACTTGTAGTCTGCCTGAGAGGATACGATATTGTATTCTTTTTCGGGTAATTCTCTTTGAGTAAAGCCTGTAAAGAGAGCGTAACCTTTGGTTAAGTGATATTCAGCCGCGTCGAATACGTTGTCGGTGGTGCCGAGCGTGAATTTGAAACGGATATATCTCGTCGTGCCAAGGTCGTTCTTAACGAATACGCTGACCTTCTTCCAAACGTTTGCATTGTCTTCTGCGGAGTAAGTGTTGTAATCTGATGCAACGGAAACCGTGCCGTAAACTTCGGAAGCAGAAGCGTCTTTAACTTCTTCTACTTCGATTTTAGCGCCGGGCTGACCGGCAACTTCAACGTTTACGTTGGTAAGGAAGTTGAATTGTTTGTACTGTCCGTCAGCAATTTCGAAGGTTCCGGACGTCAAGGTGTAGCTTGAGTGTGAATCGAGTTTGATGAAAGCGGTTTCTGCGGTTTCGCCGTAAGGATTGGTTACACCGTCAATGCCGATTTCGGAAAACTGTTTTAATCCTGCGGTTGCGCCCGTTGCGTAAGCTTCGGGGTCGTGCTGATAAACTTTGTTGTATTCGCCGGCAAATTCACTTGTGAATGTAGCGGAATCCATTAAATGAGAGTAAACGTATTTAACGGTGGTTGCGGTGTTTTCCGCATTTGCAACGTAAGTATTGGCAAATTGGGAAATCTTAAGTGTTTCGGCCGTAGCTTCTTCGCCGTTTGTGTCGAATAAGTTAAGCTGATTTTCAGCTGCAACGTCTGCGGTTTCCGTTTCGAAGGTTTCTTTATCGAGTTCTTCGTAGTGTATATCGTCAAAGTAAGCAAAACCTTCAACGTATTCCGCCTTATAGGTGTCGGAACCAAAGCCGAGACCAACGGTTACCGTAAAGGAGGATTTTGCATAATCGCTTGCTTTAAGATAAATTACGTATTCAGCCCAAACGCCCTTGGTGTCGATGTTCTTTAAGAGGAAAGGACTTCTGGTAGAAGAAAGGGTGTTGTTTACGGAAATGTAAGCGCCGTACTCTTGATCTTTCTGGATAGTCTTAAGATCCTTCGTCATAACCCAAACGGAAATCTTGCCGTAGCCGGTAGTGGTCGTAAGGGAAGAAGAGGATACGAACTTCTGTGCAGTACCTCTTCCCGCAACGCTTGTAACGTTGTGGATCATAAGGATTTTGCTGCCTTTCGTGCAAAGCTTGTCCTCGTTGGGGTTATCCTGGAAGGTTTCTTCGTTATATTCGTACCTTTCGCCACCGAGACCGTAAGACTGCGGGGTCTTGGGGTTCCAATAATTGTCGCCGTCTTTGGGGAAGCCGTTAGCTTCTGCGATCTTGTTGTACGCTTCGTCATCCGTGTCGATTATACCGGAGTTTTTCGTGGAAGAAACTGCGGAAGTCGGATAAGAATTGTCGCGATATCTCGTCCAATTTATACCCGTGTATACGGGATAGGTAATGTCTTCTTTGGAAGTGCCGAATTCGAAGTCGCCGTTTTTAATCGACTGATAGTCGGTTGCGGTAACGGTCGGTTCGGTATCGTCTTTCCCGGAAGAAGAGGAACTACTGCCAGAATCACCGCCACATGCTACGCAAAGAGTCATGCAAAGCACCAACGAAAGCGTAGCGATAAGCGTCAAAGTTTTTTTCAAATTAAACTTTTTGATTTTGTTCATATCTCACCTTTTATATGTCAATTTATATTTTGCCGATTGACTAACATTTAAGATTATACAATACTTAAAAACAAAAATCAATCTTTTAAGCCGAATAAATAGAAAATATTAGTAAATTTCGCCGCTTAAACCAAAATATTTCCACCAGAAATACAATATTTACGGTCGGATTTCACATTATAAGCGTATGGAAGAAAAAAAGAAAACTTGGTTTTTATTGTTAAGCGGCGCTTTGGCGGGCGCTATAAACGGATTTTTCGGCGGGGGCGGCGGTATGGTAATCGTCCCGCTGCTTATCGCGGCGTGCGGCTTTTTGCGTAAGAACGCACACGCTACCGCCCTTTGCGTTATGTTGCCCGTCTGCGTAATTTCCGGAATAATTTACGCCGTAAACGGAGACTTCGATTTTAACGTCGTACTGCCTGTAACGATAGGTTTTACTGCGGGCGGAACAATCGGCGCATTTCTTTTAAGTAAGCTAAACGAAAAATGGATTAAGTACGTTTTCAGCGTTATAATACTTGCCGCTGGAATAAAACTGCTCTTTTTCTGATTTCGTTATGGGCGACAGCTGATTTTAACGTTTATAAGGATAGTGTTTTTAAGGGGCGTTAAATTGGAGTTTATTAAAAAGTCGGCGTATAGGTCGGTTTTTGGCGGTTTTCTACGGTTTTAGGGCTTTATTTTTCGCACGCTACATATGAAAGATTTTATAATTTACCTGGTCTGCGGCTTAGCTTCCGGTGTGCCTGCGGGCATGGGAATGGGCGGCGGAACCTTGCTTATACCCATACTTACGATTTTTTGCGACGTAAAACAGCACGTTGCACAGGAAGCAAACCTTATAAGTTTTATACCCATGGCGATAATAGCCGTTATTATCCATTTCAAGAACGGTTTCGTAAAAAAGAAGGGGCTTTTGGAACTTATTATTCCCGCTGCGTTGTTTGCCGTAGGCGCTGGCTTTTTGGCAAAACTCGTCGACGGTTTGGTGCTAAAAAGAATTTTCGGCGGATTTTTGATTTTGACTTCGGTGTTCGCCTTTTTCGCGGATAAGATAAAGATTCCGGAAAAAAAGCAATGACAGTTCAATAAAACGCCTGTTTTTCCTTTTTGTCGTAATTTTTGTTGTGCAAATTGCATAAGTTTTTTACGGAATAAAATCGACATAATTTTCAATAAAATGATTAAATAATGCGAATTTTTCAAGTAAATTTCTAATACGGCGAATTTTAACCGTTTAAAATTGCCGAAAATATAAAAAATTGCACAAATATTTAAATTATTGTGGAAAATCTCGAATTTGAGTGTTATAATTTATGTGGAAATAAATTTTTTGACTATATAATTAACCCAAGATAACATAACGCACAAAAGGGTTAAAAGGACGATTTGAAATGGAAAAAATAGGTATTATCGATCTCGGATCGAATTCGGCAAGACTTGTCATTGTCGAAATGCTCGGGGACGGGCATTACATGGTCATCGACCAGATTAAGGAGAGCGTACGTCTCGGTCAGGACATGGAAAGGGACGGTTTTTTGAAGCCTCAACGCATTGCCGAAACCATGAAAACTTTAAAGATGTTCCGCAAACTCTGCGACGCTTACGGTATCGAAAGAATCATTGCCGTTGCGACCGCAGCCGTTCGCCGTGCAAAAAATCAGCGTAGTTTTCTTGACGAAGTTGCCAATAACTGCGGTATAAAGCTCAAGGTTTTATCTGCGGAAGAAGAAGCAATGTACGTTTACCGCGGAATTATCAACACTATGGATATTCCCAAAGGGCTTATCGTTGAAGTTTCGGGCGGCGGCACAAAGATTATTTACTACAACAGACGTAATCTTTTAAACTTTGCAACCCTTCCTTTCGGCGCTATCACTTTAACCGAACTTTTCGCAAGCGACGGGCTTACGAGCGAGGAACAAGCCGACAAGGTGGAAAAATTCTTCGACCAGCAACTTCAAGGCATAGATTGGCTTAAAGATATCGACCCCGAAACACAGCTTATTCTCGTCGGCGGCTCCTTCAGAAGCCTCGGCAGAATTAGCAAAATGATGCACAAAAGTCCGTATACCATCGTGCATAACTATAGGGTTTCCGCAGATGAGTTCGAAACCATTTACAAAAAGCTTTGCGGAATGGAACTCGATAAAAAGAAGCGCATAAAAGGTGTTTCTTCCGCACGTGCGGACATACTTCCGTCGGCGCTTGCCGCTGTAAAACCCTTCCTTACTCGGTGCAATTTTAGCGAAATGGTTATTTCGGGAAG
>CATZIC010000003.1 GCA_958419945.1 uncultured Clostridia bacterium
CTTTCTCTTTGCGTTTTATCCCCTAAAATTGCTTCGCATTTTTAAAGATTTAAGTGAAGTTAATATATTTAGGTTGACAGTCTTAAAAAAATCAGTGAGACAGAAGTATACGCCTGCGTGTACTCCCGCCTGCACTAATTATTTGTCGCTGTTTAAGTACTTTTTAAGATCTTCCGCCTTTAAAACGGTTGCTTCAAGCGGAATAGTGATTTTCTTTTTAGGTTTTCTTTTTGGCTTTTTGCTCTCTGTTACGTAAAAGATTTTAGGACTTTGTTTTTTAGGCGGCGTTTGATATTTGTTTTTTATAAACACGACCACAAAGCCGAGAAGCATACAAATTGCAAAAAGTAAAAGTACGGTTAATACGCCTGCAGAAGCTTCCGTCATAATTTATACCCCCGTTTAAAGTAGGATAATTATAACAAATCTTGCTTGCCGCAATATTACGATTTTTATCGTTTTAGGTTTTTGTTTGTCTATTTTCGTTACATAACTATTTTTATAAAAATAGGGCTATAGGTCGATTATCGGCGAAAATAGGGGGTAAATATGTTTTTTAGACGGAAAACAAAACCGAAAGATTTAGAAAAAGAAACCGAAAAGAAAGTTATAGTAAAAAAAGAAATTACAAATGACACGCCTAAATTTTCAGATTACCCTGAAAAAGATTTAGGTAGCGACAGTGTGATTGATAGCGAGAAAGCAGTCGAAAATACGACGGAAGTGATTTCCGAAGAGGGCTTTGAAAACGCAGATAAAGCCGAGAGTGTTTCAAAAACCGAAGAGCAAAGTGTTTCTGAAACCGACGGAAATCTTTCCGAAAGTGAGAGCGGAAATTCAGATAGTCCCGAAGAACCCACTCCGCCACCGATATACGAAACGGCAAAACTGTTCGGTGTCAGTGAAGAGCGGCTTACGGGTGAATTTAACGCCTATAAAGCAAGCAAACTGTTTAAGCGGATAAACCTTCTTGCTATCGACGTAAGAATGGGGACCGAACTTTTAAACGGGCTTATTAAAAACGCAATAGATCTAGGGCTTGAGTCGGTTACGGTGCTTCCGTCGAAGCTTTTGGACGCAAAAAGGTTCGCCGGCGATAAAATTAAGGTAAGGGTGGCGCTTTTCTATCCTTTCGGGGCGGAAATTCAAAAGTTCAAACTTAAAGCCATATCAAATGCGGTAAAAAGAAAGGTTGCGGGAATAGAACTTCCGTTAGAGATAAGCGAGCTTTCCGCTAAATCTCCTCACCAGATCGTTAAGGAGTGGAGAAAACTTAAAAAGAAGGCGGGAAAAATTCCGCTTATTATGGTAGCGGATTTTGACCTTTTGTCTGTTGAAGAAATAAACGTGGTTTCAAGTATCGTCAAAAAAGCGGGGATCGAAAAAATCAAAACTTCCACATGCGTTTTGTCGGGCGGTTCATACGACTTCCAAGTGGGTGATAATCTTCCATGTTTGGAAGGGCTTAAGTACGAGGTAGCTTCCCTCCGTCCTACTTCTTCGGACGTGCTTTCGATGTTTCGTTGGGGTGCGGACACGGTGTCCTCTCCAAACATTACAGACGCACTTATGGGGGTAAAAAAACTTTTAGGCTGTGTGTAGCGCCGTGTTAGTTTTAGACTAAAAATTATATATTATCGTAAGGACTGTCTTTTTTCGGTGGTCCTTTTTTACGTAGCAGAAATGTAAAAAGTGCCGATAGCGGGCCTATAGCACCACTTTTGAGAATTATCCCGCTTTGGTGTCCGGATTGCCACGGAGCGCTCGCTCCTCGCAATGACGAAGTGGAAATGACCGCCACTCTCCACACTCCACACTCTAATAACCGACCTATAGAGGTACTTTTGATGAGATTTAAATAAAAACGGTATAAAAAGTTTTCAAATGGAAATGATTTAAAAAGGCATTACGCCCTTAAAAGGAGAACTATGAACCCATTTGAACTAAAACCGAAAAAACTTGAAAGTTTAATTGTACCGCTGAGTAGAATTCCGCAAAAGACTTACAACAAACTCGAAGTAAGTCCTTACACAAAAGTAAGACTAATACTTGCGGAAGGTACGGAATTCGAGGCAAATTGGAACACCCACCAACTAGACCGCCACGTTTATAATAACGACGTTCGCCGTCGCATTGCTATGATACGCCGCTCCGAACAAATTCAGCACAAAATGCTTGCTTCCTTAAAGCCAAAGGACGAAAACATACTCGAAACCACACTTGCTTACGAACAGCTTGCGGTAGACTTAACCGCAATTTTAGCAAAGCGTGCCAAAAATTACGTCGTAAAACAGCAACTCGATTTTGCCCTTTTAGAGGACTTCGACCACCTGTACAGATTTTCAGACCTTCTTGAAATGGAACAGGGCAAGAACTTCGAGTTATACCTCGGCGACTACACCGAGGTTATGCCCGGGAGACCTACCGTTGCTGAATTCCGCCACCCTAACGATGATATCCGCTTTGGCATAAATTCCTGCAAAAACGACCTTATTACGAATATTGACGTAGGTATAATCGTTGCAGCCGAGCAGCAGACCATGAATTTTTACATGAACGTAGGAAGTTATTACCCGAACGACCTCGGTAGGCGCATGTTCAGCGAAATTGCACTTATCGAAGAACAGCATGTTACCGGTTACGAAAGCCTGAAAGACCCCGATATGACCTGGCTTGAATGTAACCTGATGCACGAATACACCGAATGTTACGTCTATTATTCGCTATATAATGACGAAAGCGACCCTAACATTAAGGCACTTTACGAAAGGATTTTCGAGCAGGAAGTTTGCCATCTTCACGAAGCGGCTAATCTTTTGAGTGCTTACGAGGGAAAGAGTTGGTGCGAGGTTATCCCTAACGGAAACTTTCCCGAACTTTTGAAATTCGGAGAGAACAAAAATTATATCAGAAACGTGCTTAAAGATTGCAATCTTACCGCCGTCAAAGAAGGTTACGTTAACGTTCGTGATTTAGCTGATAACGCTGACTATTATAAGTATCAGAAACTTTTTGTCGGCACCGGTGAGAAAAACCCAAGCCATAAGGTTATCGAAAAGTATATAAAGGAAAAGGGTGAAGATTTGCGTTATGAAATCGCTCCGCACCCCGTGCAGGAACTCAGAAACCGCAAAGAAGACAACCTTACCGTAGGAAGAGGCAAAGTGGGTTTTAAACCTTCCGCAAAATAAAAAACGGAATCTTTTTTGAAGATTGAAAAAACTAAAAAAACTTAGAAAACCGACCTATAGGCCGGTTTTTTGCGCTTTTGAAAGTTCGTAGATTGTAAACTTTAATATTATTTTAAATCTCCAATGCAATAATTTTTTCAATCCATTTAGGTAAATAGTTCTAAACACTTGACAAAAAGTCTAATAAAAAGTAAAATATTTTGGTAAATTACAGTATGCGGGTGTAGTACATCGGTAGTATGCGAGCTTCCCAAGCTTGAGAGGTGGGTCCGACTCCCATCATCCGCTCCAATAAAGAAAAGCCCGAAACGAGTATGTTCGTTTCGGGCTTTTCCTTATAGTTGGGGCAAAGTCAGCGTAAAGACTAAACCCTTTCCAATTAGCCTATTATCCGTGCAATTTAGCAAAGGGTTAAAATAGTGGCGTAAAAATTCTCACTATATTACAAATAAATCTTTGCATAACGCCCATTTTTTCAGACTTTTCGTCTTGAAGGCTGCACTTGGTAAAAGTATTGTCAAAATCATCCTTCAAAGCTTCTAACGCACTGACATTGCACATCCATACCGCACATTCATAATGGTGTGTCAAACTTCTGTAATCAAGATTTATTGTTCCGACAACGCCCACTTTACCGTCAGATAAAAAGTTCTTCGCATGGACGAATCCGGGCGTATACTCATATATTTTAATTCCATAATCCATCAGCGGCTTGTAGTTGGAACGGGTTACGTTGAACACGATTTTTTTATCGGGAATATGCGGGGTGATTATTCTGACGTCGACGCCACGTAGCGAAGCGGAACGCAAAGCCGATTGCATTTCGTGGTCTATAATCAAATATGGAGTGGTAATATACAGATATTTTTGTGCGGAATTTATCAAATTTATATAAACGTTTTCACCAACGTGGTCTTTATATGCAGGCGCAGGTCCGTCGCAGTAGGGTTGAATATAGCCGTTATTTTCAAAACATCCGTAACTTTCCGTAATATAGTTGTCAAATATTTCTTCTTTTCCGGTCTGCATCTGATAAGAAGTTAGAAACATTACCGACAGACTTTTTACCGCTTCCCCTTTTAGCATTAGGGCAGAATCTTTCCAATGTCCGTAAGGGGATACCTTATTGATGTATTCGTCTGCTAAATTTGCACCGCCTATAAAGCCGACTTTTCCGTCGATAACCGTTATTTTTCTATGATCTCTGTTGTTATGAATACCTGAAACAACGGCATAAAAGGGGTTAAATTTAACGCATTTGATACCTAATTTTTTGAGTGTGTTGCAATAGCTTGAAGGAAGAGTGCCTATTGAACCTATATCGTCGTAAATAATCCGTACTTCCACACCGCCTTTTACTTTATCTTTCAAAATGTCAAGAATATCATTCCACATAACGCCGCATTCGATGATAAAGTATTCCATAAAAATAAACTTTTCTGCCTTATTGAGTTCTTCTTTCAGCGCCGACCAAAACTCTTCGCCGGAAGGAAAATACTCGCAGACACAATTTTCATAACAAGGTAAACCGTTTGTACTTTTTATATAATTACTTTGTCCTTTGTAGGGCGCCTCGATATTAATATCTTTACGGTCAATAAAAAGTTTGTCCGTCTGTTTTTTAGCTTGATAGAAGAGCTTTTTCTGTTTGCGTGGCAGCGGATTATATGAAAACATAAGATACAGCACAGTTCCGAAAAGCGGCATCAACAGAATTACGGCAAGCCAAGTAAGCTTTGGTTCGGGATACATATCCCGATGAAGTAACTGAAAAAATACCACTAATCCAAGTAGTGTACTCAATAGATTGAATACCCAAAAATACTTGTTAAGATAGACAATAAAGGCAAATATTATAAGAAACTGTAATATAATGGCAAGTCCGACTATCAAAAGCCGCCCGAATATGGTTTTAAGAAACTTCATTTGATTTACACTTCCTTTGTTACTCGTCGCTTTTAATCGTGATATTGCATATGGTTTTTGCGATTGCTTTTGTCGCTTTATTTTCAAGATTTCTTTCGATAAATGCCGTATTTACGCCTTCCCAGACGCACAAGGTGCCGCTTATGTTGATTAAGTCAAACCATAATTCTTTATCACGTAACAGATAACTTAACAGCAATATGCTTGCTCCGATACTCATCAAAGTCCAACCGATTAACAGTTTCTTGTTGTTTCGTTTAACCGCACGATAAGCCACTAACCCAACGTTTTTTTTGATTATGTTTTCACACTCATCTTTAGTGTATTCACCGAAATCTTTTATAACTATTTGCAAATTCAGTTTGAATCTTTTAGGCAAAAGAGATATCGCTTCGCTTATATCCGAATACAATTTGTCGTTAAGTTTTTCCGTTGAATCATCGCCGAAGTTTGGATTAATTAGTTCCGAAAAGGTTTCGTACACAAGTTTTAAGGTCGCAATATTATCTTGAATGGAAAAATAATTTTGCAATATTTGCATTTGTATTTCTTTTCTCTTACTCATTTCATTTTACCGTTACTTTGTTATTGGGTGATATTTTATAAAACTATCCCGCCAAACCACGTTAATTATAACAAATGACGATTATATTAGCAAGCATAAGAAAGTTAAAAGTTAGTGATAGTTTTTTGTTGCAAAAAAGGTTGTTTCGTTATAAAATTAAGATATGCCGGCTAAAGGGTTTAACAAATTTAAAAGTAAGATCCTTAAAAAAGTTAGTGCTTTTTATAGCTGCGCCCGATTTTAACTAATCACACTGCGGGGTTTACTAAATGGAAACATATAATCATAAAGTACAATATTACGAAACGGATAAAATGCAAATCACTCACCACTCAAACTATATAAGGTTTATGGAAGAAGCGAGAACAAATTACCTTGAAAAGATTGGTTGGAGCTACGCAAGAATGGAAAGCGAAGGGCTGATTTCGCCGGTTGTAAGTATTGATATTCATTATAAGAAAAGCACGACCTATAATGACGTTATTGAAATTGCCACGAAAATTGCGGATTTGTCGGCTGCTAAAATTGAATTCGAATATACAATGTACGTCGAAGGGAAAGTTGTCTGCGCGGCAAAAAGCGTTCATTGCTTTATAAACGGTGAAGGCAGGCCGGTTTCCGTAAAAAAATTAAAACCGGAACTTTACGAACTTCTTTTAAGTTTAGTTGAAAATAACGCAAATAATTAAGCTTTGTTTAAATTAAGCTACAAACAAATAAGATAAAATTACGGAATTAAGGAAAATGGATTTTAGTAAAATCAAATTTAAGGGAAAATTCAGAGAATACCAACAAAGGGTTTTGGATAATTCCGAAAGATTTTTAGCGGACGGGAAAATCAATATAGTTGCCGCCCCTGGGAGCGGAAAAACTATTTTGGGGTTGGAACTTATCAGGCGACTAAATAGCCCTTGCATTATTTTGTCGCCGACGACCACTATAAAACACCAATGGGGTGAAAGGCTTAAAGCTTTTTTGCCGGAAGGAGAGGCGGTCGATAACTACGTTTCTTACGATCTAAACAATATAAAACTTATAAATTCCATAACCTATCAGGCGCTACATTCCGCCATAAACAGAATAAGCGTTGACGAGGAGGATTTTGACTACTCGAATATCGACCTTTTCAAAATAATTTCCGAAAAGGGGATAAAGACGGTTTGTCTTGACGAGGCGCACCACTTGCAGAACGAGTGGCAAAAGGCGCTGGAGAAATTTATTAAAAATTTGGACGAGGGCGTAAAAGTCATTTCTTTGACGGCAACTCCGCCTTACGACGCAACGCCTGCCGAGTGGGAAAGGTACGTTTCCGTTTGCGGGGAGATTGACGACGAAATTTTCGTGCCTGAACTTGTAAAAGAAAACACCCTTTGTCCGCATCAGGACTACGTTTTGTTCAATTATCCGACCGATACCGAAACGAAAGCCTTCAAAACGCACAGGCAAAACGGACTTTTGGCAATAAACGAGATAAAAAACGCAACGTTTGTGTCAAAATTAAACAAGCGGATAGACGAGATATACGCAAAAGATAACGATTATATTTACGCAAGCGCCGTGGGCGTAACGGCCGTTTACGTTTTTTTAAATGATGCCAACCAAAAAATAAACAAATCGTTATTTTATAAATTGACAAGTTCCCATAATCTTCCGAAATTCGACCTTAAAACTGCCGAAAGGGCGTATCAGTTTTTGCTTGATGACAGTCTTTTACTTAATGATGACGAAAAGGATGAACTGCTTGCAATTTTAAAAAAGCGCGCTTCTATTTCACGCAATAAAGTTTGCCTGGACCTAAATGAAAAATTAAAAAGAAAGTTAGTTTCTTCCTGCGGTAAACTAAATAGCATTTCAAAAATCGTCAAAAGCGAACACGAGACCTTATCTAGCGATTTAAGAATGCTTATATTAACCGATTACATAAAAAAGGAAGAAGTAGGAAATATCGGAAAAGAGGATATCGACAATATCAGCGTCGTGTCTATTTTCGAGATATTAAGAAAAAACAATCCGTCCGTAAGCGTCGGTTGTTTATCCGGTAGCCTTGTGATACTTCCCGTTAATTTAGAAAGCCTGCTAGCGGAAAAATACGGCGTGGCTTCAAAATCTTTAAAAGTCCAACGATTAGAAAACACCGAATACGGAATTTTCAATTTTGCTGGAAGCAACAAATTTAAGGTCGATATTATTTCTCGGTTATTCGAGGATGGCGCAATAAACGTTTTGATAGGTACCCAAGCTCTTTTGGGGGAAGGTTGGGATTCGCCGTGTATAAATTCTTTGATTTTGGCAAGTTTTGTAGGCTCATTTATGCTGTCGAATCAAATGCGTGGCAGGGCGATAAGAACTTACAAAAATCATCCGAATAAGACCGCTAATATATGGCACCTCGTTACCTTGGAGCCGGAATATATTTTCGAATCCAATATCCTTGTCAAAGCGGGAAAATACATAAATAAGGATAATAATCATATAAACTCCTGCGATTATGAAATGCTAAAAAGGCGTTTCGATTGCTTCGTGGGTCCGAATTATTCCACGGGCGAAATCGAAAGCGGAATAGAAAGAATTACATATATTCAGCCGCCCTTTGATAAAGATGGGGTGGAGGATATGAACGATAAGACTATTTTATTATCCAAAGACAGACAAAACCTTGCGTCGGTTTGGAAAAATTCGCTGTCATCCGGCGCAAAAACCGTGGTCGAAAGCGTGGTTCCGAAAGAATTGAAAGTCCCAGCATTTACCTTTCAAAATCTATTTATGCTTGCGCTTTTCGGCAGCCTTACTTCACTTAGTGTTGTGGGCATTATCCAGATTTTGAAAATCGGTTTCAGGCTCGATCTTTCGCTACTATGGTTATTAGTGTTGACAGCAGTTGGCGTTTTCATGATTTCGAAAACATTTGCTATCATTGGATTTTTGCTTAGACACGTTAGCCCAAGCAGGTCCTTTATATCGATAAGTAAAGGCATTTTGAAAACCTTTAAAGAGTTAGGTCTTATCGGGGAAGGCGCTACGCTTGCAGTATACGAGGACGATTATAAAATTTCCACTCAAATAGCAATCAAAAACGCAACCCTTCACGAGCAAAACTTGTTTAATTTGGCAATAAAGGAACTGTTAACTTCTATCAATAACCCAAAATATTTGATAATCAAAAAAAATATTTTCGGACTTTATGATTACGAAGTCTCTTTTGCCTGCCCGACGGTGTTTGCGAAAAACGCCGAGATTGTTAATATATTTAACAAAAATCTGAAAAAGGCGATAGGAAACCTGCAAATCGTTTACACCTATAATGCGGACGGCAGAAAACTGCTTGTAAAATGCAGGAAAAAATCGTTTATTTCCAAAAACGACAGGCTCATAAAGAAAAGACAAAAAGTTGCCGATTTTCGTTAAGTTTTTCGATTTTTGATTTTTCGGTAAGAAAGATATGGATAAAACAAAAGAATTAAGAAAGGAACTTCAGTGCACGATTTATCCTTTAAATCATTTAAAAACCTATAAATACATCGTTATTTGCTCCCGCTATCAAGATAAATGGGTCTTTTCAAGGCACAAGCTAAGGGATACCTGGGAAACGCAGGGCGGTCATATCGAAGTTGGTGAAACCCCTTTGGAGGCAGCAAAAAGGGAACTTTATGAAGAAAGCGGAATTAAAGATGCCGAAATCTTCCCCGTGTGCGACTATTACGGGTATGATTCCCAAAGCCATTCAAACGGTATGGTGTTTTTGGCGGTTGTGCATTCCTTTAATAGCTTGCCGGACTCAGAAATGAGGGAAATTGCTTTATTTAGCGAGTTTCCTAAAGAATTAACCTATCCGCACGTTACCCCGAAACTTTGCGAGGAAGCTTTGAAGGTTTTATCCCAAAAAGTCGCAATATAAATATTCTTTGACAATAAATAAGCCGCATAGCAATCACGCTACACGGCTTTTATTTTTAGTTGGTTTTAGGTATTTAAGCCTTAACTTGGTGTTGTTAACTTAATGTTGAGTGGGTTTTGGCATAGTCCGTTGTAATAAATGAGGTGTTTGTAGGATCGATGCAGAAAACTAAATCGTCTATGCACAGTCTGCCTTTATTACGTGTACCTGTTGCCGTTGCCGTCGCAGTAAATCTTATGCCATAAATTCCGTCAGGACATTGAATTATGTAGCGTTTTAACCCCTCGATTCTCGGTAACAATTCATTATCAGCTAGAATATCTACTCTTTGCGTCCAGTTACCGTCTGCATCTTTAACCTCAATTATAGCAGTTCCATCCAAATTCTCTGTTTTGCTCCATAAACATACGCTGTACATAAAAGCATACACTGGATTGTCAAAGTTCATTTCGAAATACGCTTTACCTGCATTTTCTCTTCTTGGTGAAAGTATTACATAAGAATCTTCAATATAACCGCACCGTAGTCTGCTTGTATTTATCGTAAGTCCGTCAAGCGCTAACGTAGAGGTTTTTATACCTTCATTTTCGAACCAGTATCTTCCTTCAAACCCCCATTGTGATGGCTTTACTTGTAGCTTGTTTATATAGCCTGAAGGCTCGGCAAATAATTGTTTATAGTTATAACCGTCCCAATACGGATCAACATCCGAATCTAATTCGATAAAAATATAGTATGTAGCACCGGGAATATCGAGAGCTTTTTTCCATTCATTTTTTGTAAGCGTATATTTGTTTGTGTAAATATGGGTCTTAGTGTAAACAACACGGCTATATGAATCCAAAATCGAAAGTTTATGATACAGCCCATCATACCACTTTCCGCCGATTAAAGAATTCCAGCTAAAAGTAGGTACCGTGTCCAATGAATAGTCCCCGACAATTTCAATTTTATCAGGTATGACATTTCTGCATACGCATATACTTTCCTCGGTTTCGTCAGTTTGAGTATAATAGTAATTGTCTGAATGACTGTGGGCATTCTTAAATTTAAGAGCAATTAAACTTTCATATCTAGTATATCCTTGTGATTCAATAGTAACATGCGTTCTAGTAGAATCCCAACCGAAGTGACAATAAATTTCGTCTTTTTTTTGGTCATAATCATAAGCGATAACTGCGTGACCGCCTATGCTCAGTTTTACAGGAATACCTTGTTTAATAAGTTCTATTGTCTTCGCACGAACCAAAAAACTTGTTGAAATAATTTCTACCTCATTACTGGTGTATCCTCTATAATCATATATATAATGGTTAAGCAGTTGCGAATAGTTATTGGGAAACATTGTATATTCGCCAGGGGATGTGCCATATAAATCATCCCCCATCGAGATAAGTAAAAAATGAAAGTAGTCGTCCGCATAATCAAAAATATTTTGATGGTATGTAGTATCGTCAACAGAGGTAATAGAACTGGGCTCTTGTTCTACACCAGGGGATTCTATTGGTAACGTGAGTTTTTTCTCTGATAATTGTGTTCTTACTTCGTAATGCTCCTCAATTACATTGTCGTCCCAATAAGTATCCCAATAGGATAAAAGCATACCCGTAGCAACATATCCGCAAGAGCCTTTTTCGTTTTCACCGTAATTCTGGTTTAATTCGCCAAAATAGTATGATGAAAATGTTCTGTCAAAAACAATTCGCTTGCACTGCGTGTTGACGAATGAGATTCTAAATCAGGATCAAGCGGTCCGCAATGGTCGCCCTCGTCAGCCAATTTATTTTCGCAAGTTACGCTTTGCGCGTTTACGTTTACGATATTAAAATTAATCGCGCCGATAGATGCAAAGCAAAGTGTGGTCACTAACGCTGCACATATAAATTTTTTAATCATGATAATTCTCCTTTATTAAATGATTGTAATAATTTTTCCGCAAAAGCATCAATATCTTCCGTGCTTAATATTTCGGCAAATTCACCGGTAAAGATTAAATCTTCATTACTGTAAATTTCCAAACAAGTTTTTCCTCTGTTGCTGACAAAAGTTTTGTGGATAAAAGTTTCAGATAGAGTTACGTCTTTAATATCCAGGCACTCTCCTTTGAAACAAGGGTTTTCGTCCGCTATTGACGATATTTCTACGAACATTTGTGGATTTGGAAAATCTAGATCATATCTTTTTGTCTTATATTCATTTAGTTTTACGCCTGCGGATGTAAACATGTAATTAAACAACAAGTCGTCTGTTGTTGCTTGAGGAACGAAATATCTTTCTTCATTGTAATTGACAAATATTTCATAAAATGCCTTAAATTCTTCATAGTTAGCAAACGGATATTCACCATATATCGGACCATATGGACCGCCGTCGCCTTGATCACACCCTGTAAATAGAAATGTCATACATACTGCAGACATTATAACCGAAATAAATTTTCTCACTCGCTACCCTCCTTAATAATTTATTGCCTTGACACTGTTTTGTAATGTTGACTTATTTGCTTGCACTTAATATATAAAGATATTTTAAACCATAATTTTTACCTCCAGGCGTTACTATAAATTAAGACAGTCTATTCAGGCTGTCAAAAATACTCAAGTGTTTATCTTTTTGTAATTAAATGAAGGTTATAATTTCCCCGCAAAAGTGTAAAAAACTTCCGTGCCTAACGTTTCGGTAAATTCGCCGGTAAAAATTAAATCTTCATTGCTGTAAATTTTCAAACAAACTTTTTTTCTATTGCGTACAAAAGTTTTGTGAGTAAAAGTTTCAGATAGAGTTATGCCAATATATTTTTGTGGCTCCATTTTTAAAGTGCACTGCACTTTTACACCATCATTATATAATAGGTTTTGAATTTATGCAATAGTTTTGTGAAAAATGAAAAGTGAAATTATTGTGTTGTAAATTCGAATTAACAAAAATAACGAAAAAAAGAAAAAATTCAAATTATACGGTATTTTTCTAATTTATAGAGTTAAATCTTCATATTTTGCGTTTCGTATAATTAAGAATCAGTCGCTAAAAAAAGGATTGATAAAAATATCAATCCTTTTTCTATGCAAAATTATTTTTATGTGCTATAATTATTTTATCTAATCGTTTTATATAGGTGAAGTTATGAGAACCATTGCGGTAAAATCAAAAACTCCGACGTTTATAATAGGCGGTTTTTTGCTGTCGGGTATAGTGCTACTTATTTTAGGGCTTGCTCTTAATAAATGGATATGGATAATAGGGGCTTTGATTGCCGTTGTTTCCTTTGCGCTTATGGTTGATTATCTTGTGTTGCCAAAAGTCTACCTAGAAGTTAAAGGCGAAAAAGAACTCGTTTTTCTCGGTAAGTTCACCGTGCCTTTCCACCGCGTAAAAAATGCGACCATAAAAAAGGCAAGGTCGAACGGAGCGGAATTCGAATGGGGAACGGTTACCGTTTACACCTCAGAAAGGACTTTTAAGCTAAGATACGTAGAGGGCTGTGAAAGGGTTCTAAAGGAAATTTCAGAACTTTGCAAACGCTAAAATATGCCGTTAACGGGCATATAGCGGGGTTTTTATGTTTTTTCACTCGTTCTTGCTGGGTTTCTGGATTGCCACGTCGCCAAAGCGACTCGCAATGACGGGGGAGGAAAAAATGACGATAAGCGACCTATAGAGGCACTTTTTGATTATTTTATAAACGTATGAAAAAGATTTTACTTATTCCTACAATTTTATTTCCGTACCTTATTTTGTTCTGCATGTTCTGCATCTTTTCGGGGTTTTTAATGGAAGAGCTGTTTCAGGGCCTCGCACCCGTAATGCTTTTTTACCTTGCGGTGTGGTTTATCGTTGCGCTTATACGTAACGCCATATACATAACTGTATCGACAGTGAAAAAGTGCGAAACTACAGAACTTTTAAAAACAAATATGATAGTCAAAATTGCGCAAATACCTGCCTATATAGCCATTTTTGTGCTTGGCGTTTTGTGCATAATGACTATATTTACCATTGGCTTTACCTTATTTTTTATAATTTTCGACCTTGTTTCGGTGTTTTTATCCGGAACGATCGGATTTGGCGCCGTTATGACGGCAAAAGAGAAACCACCGCAGTTTATCTTGTTAGCTTTGTCGCAGTTTGTGTTATGCATTGACCTGCCACTTTCGATAGTAATGTTTTTACTTTCCAAAAAAAGTTATGGTAAGCAAAGCTTTGACGAGTACTTTGCCGGGCAAAGTTCGGAAAAGCCTTTTACCCGTGAGCTTTATACGGAAGCCCCGCCCGCAATGGAAAAAAAGTACACTTTTAAACCGAATATACTATCCGCAGTCGGGTGCGTACTTTTCCTTATAGTTATTATACTTTCTGAAATTTTCTTTGCGGAAGTTGACGATTTTTCCAACTATCCGGTATGGTTTAACCTGTGGTTTTCTCTCTCCCTTGTAATATGCTTTGCGGGAACGGTTTTGGCTTGCGTATTAAAAAACAAATCCAACACCTATGATTTTGAACTTGCCCCCGAAGTAATTTCCGTAATAATAGGACTTGCCGTAATGGTATTTGGGGGAATATCGAGCGGAAATTTATTTATGAGAATTCTGTTTTCAATAGGCACTTTTTTGGTGCTTTTAGGTCTTTCGTTCGCAATATCCACGGTTTTCGGACTTTTGAAAAACCCGAAAGTAAAATCCTGAAAGTTTTTTAAAATGGTCGATAACGGGCTTATAGAAGGACTTTTTTAGTAAGATTGCACAAAGGCAAATAGGCTTTTAACGATATATAAAACATTATTTGACAAATTACGTTAAATTTAATATAATATATAGGTTCACACAAGCAAAGTTATTTAGGAAGGATTTACTATGAAAGATAAAGGGGCAATAGCCGGAAAAAGTTGGGTGCAGGCATTAAAGTTTCTTGCTTTTTCGTTATCGGCAGGGGTTATACAGATTGTAAGCGACACGATAATGCTTGAACTTCTTTCCTTTAAGCCCTGGCTTTCATATCTTATAGCTCTCGTTTTATCGGTGCTGTGGAATTTTACCCTTAACAGAAAGTTTACCTTCCATTCCGCAAAAAATCTGCCCATTGCAATGCTTAAAGTTGCAGGGTACTATCTTGTGTTTACGCCGCTATCCACCTGGTGGACGAAGGTTTTTACGGAAACTTTTCTTTGGAACGAATACCTTGTACTTGTTCTTACGATGGTTATAAACTTTGTAACGGAATTTTTATATCAAAAATTCTTTGTCTTTAACGATTCAAAATCAAAAAAAGAGGAGCCTACTACAACCGAAAACGGCTGATAATAGGCTTATAGGCCGACTTTCGGTTTATTTATTTAAAATATAATAGGGGAAAGGGGCGACCTGCGTTGCCCTTAAAGGTTAGTTATGTCAAAAAGTTTTATAATACGTCCGCCAAAGTGGATTAGAAACTATTACACTGCGATATTTTGCGTATCCGCAGTCGGCATTATCGTCTTTGCGATACTTTTTGCAAATAAGATATTTTCCTTACCGGTGTTTATTACGCTTACCGCTGTTTTCGGCGTGCTGCTACTTGTAGGCGTATTTGGCACCCTTTGTTACTACGGCGAAAAGTTTTATTTTAAAGACGGGGTATATTTCAGTAAAAAGCCCTTCAAAAAAGCGCAGAAAGCCTTTATAAAAGATATAGCGATTGTTGAAATTAACCCTTGCGACAAACCCTTTAGCACCGTGGAAATTCTTTTCAAATCACAAAGCGGAGAGGCTTTAATAGAACTTTACACCGACGGTTGGATTTTCAAAAAGAATATATTTTTAATGAGTTTACAGCAAAACAGGATTCGCACGGAAAATAGTGCGCAACTTGGTTAAAGTATTGTGAAAAAATCGTGAAGCGTTGTAAATTGTTTGACAAATAAAATCTTTGGGCATAAAATGTTTTATATAAAAATTAAAAGGAGTGAATTATGGCTAACAAGAAACTTACTTTGAAGTTTGACAACAACCTGATTACTGCGATTCTTTACATAGTGATCGGCGTTCTCTGCTGCATCTTTAGAACCGGAATGCTTAACATTTTGTTTACAATCTGCGGTGTGCTTTTCCTTATTCAGGGCGTCTTAAGTCTTCTCGAAAAGGATTGGGTAAATGCGGCAATTAACCTTATCATCGGTATCGTTATAATCGTCTTTGCCTGGGTTATCCTCGACATAGTACTTATCGCATTCGGCATTCTTATAGTGATTAAGGGTGTTAAACAACTTCTTGATGCGTTAAAGACCAAAGATATGATGTCCATTATCGCTGCAGTAATTACCATCGTCGTAGGCGTTTTATTGGTAGTTGCAAAATGGGTTCTCGCTGACTGGATCTTCATCATTATCGGTATCATTTTCGCCGTTAACGGTGTTATGCTTTTATTCGGAAAGAAGAACTAATTTTTTAGAAAATCAAAGCGAAAGGTTTTTGCCTTTCGCTTTTTTCTATGCCAAATTTTCTGCTTTTTAGATTTTTTGTGTATAGTAATTATTTTTAAAAATAGTCGATAACGGGCTTATAGGCGTGGTTTTAGCAAAAATTATAGCGCTTTAAAAAATAGGTAAAATAATAATATGCGGTTTTTTAATAAAAATTAGGGCCTACTATTGCATTTTATAAAATATAGTGGTAAAATATATTAGCAAGAAAAAATGGTTGCAAATTATTTTTTGGAGGATTATATGGGAAAATTTTATTCGGGCCGATCTATTAAAAGAATTGTAGTGGCCTTTTTGACGGTTACCTTTTTATGCTTGTCGTCGGCGTTTGTCGGTTGCAGTGCGCTTTTTACGGGCAGAATTTGGTATTACCCTTCAATGGAAGGGGACTATGCGATAGTATTAAAATATGACGGTAACGCCAAAAAGATTGGCATTGCCCCTATTTACAAAGATTTGCTTGTGAAAAGCATAGGAAGCCACGCTTTTAAGGACAAGAAACGTTTAACGAAAGTCGTTATTCCAAACAGTGTAATCGATATTGGCAAAGAGGCTTTTAGCGGCTGCACTGCGCTTAAGGAAATAGTCTTTCCGTTAAGCGTGCAATTTATTGGTGATAAAGCGTTTGAAGGTTGCACGGCCCTTACAAATATGGAGATACCCGATAGCATAATGAGTATATCCGATTCCGCGTTTTTGGGTTGCGTAAATCTAAAGTATAACGTCTACGGTAATTTAAAGTATTTAGGCAATAAAAACAATCCCTATGTTGCGGCAATTTCCGTTTGCGACAAAGATTTAACAAGTTATACCTTACACGAAAATACAAAAGTAATAGCAAATTATGCTTTTGCAGGTTGCACTCAATTAACGGATATCGTAATCCCCGACGGAATAACCGCTATAGGCGATTTTGCATTTTCCAAATGCACGGCGCTAAAAAGCATAAGCCTACCGGAGAGCATAAAAAAGGTTGGTAGGTTGGCATTTGAAGATTGCAATGCGCTTGAAACCGTAACCCTTGCGGACGGCTTAAGTTTTGACGGATTCGAAAATTTAAAAAACATTAAAAAACTAACCTGTTCTATTAACGCACTCGACTATAATACACCAGATTATGGTATACAGACTTTGGTTCTGACTTCAGGTATGGCTATGGAGGATTGGTTCAGATGTAGCGATATTATTACAAACGTAATTCTTCCGGACAGTGTAATGAAAATAGTCGATGATGCTTTTTACGGTTGTCAAGGGCTTAAAAGTATAATGATTCCTGATAGCGTAGTAAGTATTGGCAATAAAGCTTTCGATATGTGCGACGGGCTTTCGACAGTTTATTATAAAGGAACGAAAGAGGAATGGCGCACTATAAGCGTAGGTTCTGATAACTTCTATTTGGAAAAGGCCACAAAATACTACTATTCCGAATATGAACCGCCGCTTAACGGCGCAGGAACCGCTTACTACGATAATTTTTGGCATTACGACGTTGATGGTAATATTGTGGTTTGGGAAAAGGCATAAGTTTTAATATCGGTGTACTTAAGATCCGAAATAATTTGTGTGGCGTGCACTTTAGTGCACGCCACATTTTTTAGGCTTATATAAAAGTAAAACAGCCGATAACGGGCTTATAGGCGGGTTTTTTATTGTTTTTTTAAGCGTTGCAGGTTTATGAATAGTGAAATATCATAGCAAAAGTTAATTGTATCGGTGAAAGTATAAAAACGGTTCAAAAAAAGGCGGCAAGAACCGTTTTTTTAATATCCCGCCCGAAAAAATCCCTTTTAGCAATAGTACTAATAGCCCAAAACGAGGTGCAAAAAAACTTTAAAAAATGGCATTATTTTTAAAAAATAAGGCAATTTGTTTGCAAAAATTATATTTTTTTAAAAGGGAAAGAAGAATTTTACCATAAGCATTGACAGAGGTTTATTTTAGAGTTATACTATTATGTGTATACTCATAATAAATATATTAGAATAATATATAGAACGCTTGCGATTTTTGCCATTTTGCTTTTTATGGCGCCCTTAATATGCGGCTGCGACGGAGGATTTACGGAAGGAACCACCCTTTTGGGTAGCCCCGTGTCCATTTATATTTCCGACGGCGGATATACGGAAGGAAGTAAAATCGATCAAGATCTTAAAGGGGAACTTTACGACTTAGCAAGCCTGTTTAACGGCGTTTTCAGTGTGGAAGAAGATAGCGAAATCTCTGCCTATAATACCGAAAACGGCGGTAAAACCGTAAAAATCAGCGAAGATTTATATTACGTTTTAAACCTTTTTAAAAGCCTATATGAAGATACCGACGGTGCGGTTAATCCGCAGGTAAAACCGCTAGTTGACCTTTGGGGATTTTCCAAGCGATATAAAGAGGAGGGGTATTATCCTATTCATCCTTACGACAGGGAAAGGCTACTTGGCGGCGGATTTTTGCCTCCCGATGAAAAGTATATAAACGCTTTTACAAGCTTAGCGGACTTTTCCAAATCAGAAGTTTACAAGGACGTGGATTGTTATTACGTAAAAAAGCCCGACTTATCGGTTACGGTTGACGGGGCTATATACTATTCCGCCCTCGATTTAGCGTCGGCTGTAAAAGGGTATTATCTTGATAAAGCCGTAAAAAAGGTAGAAGGCTTCAAAATAAAAGAATACTTTATTTCCGCCGGCGGAAGCAGTATGTATCTTGCGGGTAAGGTGTGGGATCTTCAGATAACCGACCCGTTTTCGGATAAGCGTGAAGGGCTTGTTTCCGTTCCCGTGATGGATAAATTCGTCTCAACAAGCGGTACTTACGAAAACAGTTATACCGTAAATGGGGTTACATATTCCCACATTATAGACGGAAAGACCGGAATGCCCACCCAAAGCAACGTGATTTCCGCTACCGTTATAGGAAGTAGCGGGATTATGACCGACATACTTTCCACCGCGCTTGTAAATATGGGTACGGAAAAGGCGGTTTCCTATATGGAAAAGCATAGTGAATACGACTACGTTATAATAAAAACCGACGGAAGTTTGATAAGCAGTATCGAGGACGTTACTTATTTATAATACTTTGACAATCTCTCAGTCGGCAGTCTCCGACAGCTCCCTTTGCTACATACGGAGCCGTGCTGGTGCTTAATTAACTTTAGTGTCTGGATTGCCACGGCGCTTCGCTCCTCGCAATGACGGCAGAGTACCGGATTGCCACGGCGCTTCGCTCCTCGCAATGACGGCAGAGTACCGGATTGCCACGGCGCTACGCGCCTCGCAATGACGAAAATTCCACGCTCCAAACTTCACAATAAATGGCCTATAGAGCCGCTTTTTAAAGAAAAATGTTGACAGATAATCTAAAAAAAGCCCCCTTTAAAAAAGGGGACCTAATAATTTACCTGATTTTGGCGGTAGTGGTTGCGGTATTGTTTTTGACTGCCGGCGCAGGTAAAAAACAAAGCCGTGGCTTTTCTGTGGAACTTGCCGGAAAAACGGTAATGACTGGGGACTTTTCCGACAGAACCTTTGTTATAATGGACGAAGAGGCGGCTAAAAAAGTAGGGGAAAATCTTTTTAAAATAACCTCACAAGAAGGTTACAACGTTATTTTGGTGGATTGGCAGGCGAAAAATATAACGGTTACGGAAACCGACTGTGGAACTTCGAAAGAATGCACTTTTATGAATCTTAATTACGGCGATATAATTTGCGCCCCGCACTCACTTGTAATACGCTCGACTGGGGTAGAGCCCGTTCCGATAGTAGGTTGATATGGGAAAAAGATTTTCAAAACTCGGACTTTTGTGCGCCCTGTCGCTTATTATGTTTTTGGTGGAAAGCCTGTTTCCGCCAATGTTTATTCCGGGCGCAAAACTCGGCCTTGGCAACGTTTTTATAATGCTTGCGCTTGTTTATTTCAGTTATCCAGAGGCCCTTTTACTGGTAATTGCAAAAAGCCTGCTTGCGGGCATAATGGCGGGTAATCCCTTTTCGATATTATTTAGTTTTGCGGCGGGGATTTGCTCGCTTACGGTTACCTATTTACTTTTAAAATTCTTCGGCAAAAACCTGTCCGTGGTGTCGGTAGCGGCATTTTCCGCTTGCACGCACAACCTTACACAACTTTGCGTGTTTGCAATTATAAACGAGTCTAAAAACGTGTTTTTCTACGCACCCTACCTTGCCGTTTTAGGACTTTTGTCCGGGATAATAACGGGGCTTGTGGTTTTTCTGATTTTAAAAAGGGATTTCGCCTTTTTAAAAGCTTAACCGCCGAAAAGTCGGGCTATAAGCCTGTTAACGGCATATATTTATAAACTAATACCATTGTAGTAAATTGAAAACACCTAACATTAGTATACATAAATTTATCACGGAACCGTTAAAATAGGTTCCGCACGGAGGAAAATGTGATTTCAGAAAAAAAGGCTACTTTCCCACGGGGGGTACACGTTCCAGACAACAAGTACCTGACCTCGGCAAAAAGAATTGAAACCATGCCTGCGCCCGAAAAGGTTTATATTTCCCTTTCACAGCATATCGGAAAGCCTTCCGAAGTCGCCGTGAACGTTGGCGACAGAGTTAAAAAGGGACAACTCATCGGCAAAGAGGTGGGCTTCATAAGCGCAAGCGTGTACTCAAGCGTTTCGGGCACGGTTACGGAAATTAAAAACATTTCAACGCCCCTAAATACCGCTTGTTACGTGGTTATACAAAACGACGGGCTTGACGAAGAGGAATTTTTGCCGCCCATTGATAAAAACGATCCGCACGCGATTATGGACAGAGTGCGCCAGGCTGGTATCGTCGGGCTTGGCGGTGCGGGCTTTCCCACCTACGTTAAGATGGCGACCGATGAAAAGATTGACGTCGTTTTAATAAACGGTGCGGAATGCGAACCATATCTTACCTGCGATCACAGAATGATGCTTGAAGAAACCGACGGCGTTATCAAGGGCGCAAAATACATTGCAAAAGCCCTCAACTGCCAAACAATCATTATCGGTATCGAGGAAAACAAGCAGGACGCAATACAAAAACTTGGCGCATACGAGGGCGTAAAAGTTATTCCTTTAAAGAAAAAGTATCCGCAGGGCAGTGAAAAGCAGCTTATCTACGCTTGCACGAAAAGGGCGGTACAGCCGGGAAAACTTCCAGCATCGCAAGGGGTTTGCGTGTTCAACGTTCAGACAGCTTTTCAGACCTACGAGGCGGTGGAGTTCAACATACCGTTATATGAAAGGGTTATGACGGTTACTGGCAAAGGCATAAAGGAGCCTAAGAACCTTTGGGTAAGAAACGGTACGCCGTACTCTGAAATAGTGGCTTACTGCGGAGGACTAACAGATAGCGCCGCAAAAGTTATCGCGGGCGGCCCCATGATGGGTAAAATTATGCCTTCGCTCGACGGTTACACCAAAAAGACCGATTCCGGATTACTTATTGAGGACAAAACCGAAGTTTGTTTGGCGGAGCCTTCCCCCTGCATAAACTGCGGACGGTGCGCTAAAGTCTGCCCCATGCATTTAATGCCTATGTACATAGATCTTTACACGCAGACGGGGAATTTTGAAAGAGCGGACTATTACGGCGCAACCAACTGCTTCGAATGTGGAACCTGCGCTTACGTTTGCCCGGCTAAGCGTGATCTCGTCGGAAGCGTTCAACTTTGCAAGCGCAAACTTAGGGAATTAAGGAGCTAAAGATATGGAAAAACTTGTAATTTCTAATACTCCGCACCTAAAGGCAAAAAGCAGCACCAAGCGGATAATGATAGACGTTTTGATAGCTCTTCTGCCCGCAACCGTTATGGGCGTGGTGTATTTTGGAGCGTACGCGCTTCTTCTTATAGCACTGTCTTTGATTTCCTCAATAGCGGCGGAAGTGGTCTATCTTTTGATTAAAGGCGAAAAATTTAAAGATATTTTAAGAAAATTCGATTTTACCTCGGCGGTAACGGGGCTGCTTTTAGGTATCAACCTTCCCGCAAACTGCCCTTGGTATATCCCCATTTTGGGCGGCGTTTTCGCAATTATCGTGGTGAAAATGCTGTTCGGCGGAACGGGCAAAAACTTCGTCAATCCCGCAATCGCGGCAAGGGTATTCCTGCTTATAAGTTTTGCGGAAATTATGACTACCTGGGTAAGTCCAACGATTGCTGCAATAAAACCCACGACGGTGGCAACGGGGGCTACGGCACTCGGCTCTATTGTGAAAGGGGAAAGGGTTATTTCCAATCTCGATCTTTTACTTGGTACCGGCGTAGCGTCGGGCGCACTCGGCGAAACCTGTAAAATCGCCCTTATCGCAGGCTATATCTACCTCGTTGTAAGGCGGGTTATCGACTTTAAATATCCGCTTATCTACGTAGCCGTAACAGGACTTATGACGGTAATACTTCAAGGAAGCTTTTCCGCATTTTTGCCGTCCATACTGTCGGGCGGACTTATTCTCGGCGCAATATTTATGGCAACCGATTACGTTACCACGCCGAACACTACGATAGGAAACGTGGTTTATTTCGTTGCGCTCGGTCTTTTGACCGCAGTTTTAAGACATCTTAAGGGTACGGAAGTTGTTTCATATTGCATACTTTTAATGAACTTCTTCGTTCCGCTTATCGATAGATTTATCGTACCGAAACCTTTCGGTTACAAGAAACCCGCAAAGGAGGCGAAAAATGGCTAAAAAAGAAAGCGCCTTAAGGTGCGTCGTGGTTTTAACCGTTATTGCCGTCATATGCGGTGTTCTTTTGGCGGTTCTTAATCCGCTACTCTACGTAGCGCCTACCGCAGACGATATTTCAAGTCAGTTCACCTTGGACGTCGAAAATCAAGGGGAATGGGAGCTTTTGGAACTCAACCAAGAATATGCCGGCAAAACCTCGGATAAAGCGGGGGCGGCGGTAAGCCTTGCCGCTAAAATGACGGCGGGCGAGGAAACCTATTACGGCTTACTTGTAACCACCAAAGCTTCCGGCAATTTAAGCGAATGTAAGTTCGTTATCTTCTTTAAAGGTAGCGACAATACGCTTGTGGACGCTAAAATGAGCGTAGACGGCTCAAGCGGCGGAAAGTATTCATATGAAGCTGCGGCAGACAAAGCGGAGGCGGATAAAAAGCCCGTCAGGACTTTTGAAGATTACTACGTTAAAGTGGAATCGGCAACGCAGTTTGACGAGGGGTATACCGTTCCGAAAGTAGGCGCAACGCTTACCCTTACCGCAGTCGACAACGCATTTAGAAAGGCTGTTTATTACTACTACAACGTAATTATGGAAGGGGGTAAGGCTTAATGAAAAACAATCCGAAAGATTTGGCTTTGGACGGACTTATCCGACAAAATCCTACTTTCAAACTGGTGCTTGGAACCTGTCCTACGTTAGCGCTTACCACAGCAGCCATTAACGGCGTTGGTATGGGGCTTGCGGTTACCTTCGTGTTGATGTGTTCCAACATGATTATTTCCTTACTGCGTAATATAATTCCGTCAAAAGTAAGGATACCTGCTTACATACTGATTATTGCGACCTTCGTTACAATCGTGAGAATGGTCTTAAACAAGTTCGTGCCCTCAATCGCTACGGCAATGGGCCCGTACCTGCCGCTTATAGTTGTAAACTGCATTATTTTGGGGCGTGCGGAAGCCTTTGCAAGCAAAAACCCCGTTTTAGATTCCATTTTGGACGGTATTTTCATGGGGCTCGGCTTTATGATAGCGCTTACTTTAATGGGTATTTTCAGAGAAATCCTCGGTGCAGGAAGCATTTTCGGCCTGAAACTTTGGAATTTCAAGATAGAATTCTTCACTCACGCATCGGGCGCACTGTTTACCTATGCACTGTTTATAGCGTTATTTGTGTTTTTTAGCGGATTATATTCCAAAAAATCCAAACAAAAAGCCCTTCTTGCGGATAAAAAGGAGGTAGAAGCATGAATTATCTGACTATTATCTTCACCGCAATGCTGTCGGCTAACTTCGTTCTCGTTAAGTTTTTGGGCATTTGTCCTTTTTTGGGCGTGTCAAAAAGCACGAAAAGCGCTTTCGGCATGGGCGTAGCGGTAACCTTCGTAATGACGATTACGTGTCTTATTACTTATCCTATTTATACGCTTATTTTGGTTCCGCTCGGCGTCGAATATCTGGAAATTATAGTTTTCATATTCGTTATCGCTTCGCTGGTTCAGATTATCGAAATTATAATCAAAAAGATCTCCAAGCCATTATACAACGCTATGGGCGTGTATCTTCCGCTTATAACCACCAACTGTGCGGTTTTGGGCGTTGCGGAAATCTGTATTGCGGGGGATCTCGTGTTCGACCTTTTGGGTGCGGTTACTTACGGACTTTTCGGCGGCCTCGGCTTTACACTTGCCATGATTTTAATGAGCGGTATGCGCGAAAAGTTGGATACGTTAAGCGTGCCGAAGCCACTCGAAGGTTTTCCTATTTCCATGCTTTTGGCTTGCTTTATGGCGATGGCGTTCAACGTTTTCGTCGGAATATCCTTTTAGGGGGTGAAAATTATGTTGTATATCTTAGCAAACGATCCCTCTAAAGTGGAACTTACAAGCGTGTTGATTGCGATAGGCATAATGCTTGTTATCGCTATAGTTTTCGGCTTCCTTATAATGGTGGTTTCCAAAAAATTTGCGGTGGAAACCGACGAGAGAGAGGAAACCGTGCTCGGATGTCTTGCCGGCGCCAACTGCGGCGGTTGCGGTAAGGCGGGCTGCGGCGCATTTGCACATTCCCTTTTGGAAAACAAGGCAAACATCGACGACTGCGGCGTTACCGATAAAAAGAACAAGGAAAAAATTGCCGAAGTTTTAGGAATAGAATATTCCGGCGGAAGCACTTATAAATACGTGGTTTCCTGCAACGGCGGCGATAACGCCGTGGACAGAAACGATTACGTAGGAATAGGGGACTGCGTTCGTCAAAATATGACCGTCGGCGGCAAAAAACAGTGTAAAACCGCCTGTTTAGGTGCGGGAACTTGCGTAACTTTGTGTAAAAGCGACGCAATTAAGGTTGTCGGCGGCGTTGCCCGCATAGACCAAGACCTTTGCATTGCCTGCGGTGCGTGCTATAAAAACTGCCCTAAATCGGTAATCGCAAAAATCGACGGATCGGCAAAAGTTTACGTTGCATGTTCCACAAAATGCAGGGGAAAAGAGGTTATGGACGCCTGCAAAATGGGTTGTATCGGTTGCGGCTTGTGCGCTAAGAACTGCCCCGAAGGCGCAATTAAGATGGTGAACAATCTTCCCGTTATAGACTACGAAAAATGCGTTGCATGTTTTGCCTGCGTGGAAAGATGCCCACGCAAGGTAATACACAAACTGTAACGCTGCGTTTTTGAATTTTCGAAGGCTTGATTTTTGTAGTTTGACTTTTTGATTTCCGAAGAAATATTAACTAGAATTTGTTACTTTATATATAAAATATTCCACGGAGTGGTTATGAAATTAGCACCAAAAATTATATCTTTACTGCTTGCGATTATCGTTACGTTTTCCTTAATTGCCTGTGAAGGTGAAACTACAACCGAATATATTAAAAACGACCTTGTCGCTTCGGCAAAAAATAGCGACTTAAGTTCCGGCGTGTTGTCTTTAAATATGGAAGGTACGGAATTCGGTTACGACGCTACCATAAAACTTAGCGGTAACCAAAAGTTTGATTCCGATTTGTATTTTATGACCTACCATGTAAACGAGAACATTTCCGAACAAGAAAAAAAGGCGGCGGCTGTGTATCTTAGGGACGGCAACATTTACACGGTTTTCGTTGGCGGCGAAAAAACCTTTTCGCTTATTCCTATTTCCACAAGTAATTACGAACTGGAAATAAATAACCACCTTTTAAATACGACCGACACCATCGGGCTACTATATAGCAAAACGGAATTTTACGGCGCTATAACGGAATTTTTGAACAATTTATTTCCCGTTTCGGACTCCTTTATTGAAAGGCTTGCGACCCTTCCCGACAATTTAATGGGACTACTTAAGAACGCTTACGCTTTAGGAAGCGGCGATGCGACCGAAGTTTATAACGGTTATAGACTAAGCGTCGACGTGGTTTCCACCATAAAAAAGTGTCTTCTTAAGTTTGTTGAAATTGGCAAGGCGATCGATAAAGACCCGTCGATAACCGTTGAAGGACTTTATAATTCTACAGAATTTAACGATTTGTTTATGCCGATTTTGGTCGATACCGACGCAACCACCGCAAGAAGTCTTTTGGCTGCGATTAACGATTACCTTGCAAAAGAGAATTCCGAAATATCTTTTGACATTTTGGAAGCGATAGATAGCGAAAACGCCTACGATTATCTTAAGCGTTTTATAAACACCAAGGTGAAAGGGCTTACCATTGCTTCACTTCGCATAAAAGATTTAGCCGATATGTTTGGCGACAGTAACGCCTCTATGGAGCAGCGCTTTTCGGAAATCCGTACTACTGTTTTGGATGCCGTCAAACAGTTTACCGACGCTTTGAAAATAGTATATTTTTTCGATACCGATAAGGCTTTAACAAGAATTTCAATCGACTTTAACCTTAAAAAGGACAGCTTTATTGCCTCGGTTTTGGCTTACGAAAACACTCACGTTAAAATCGATTACCGCCCACAAGAGGTGGAAGAAGATCTTAAAATTATTCCGAATTTGGCATAATTAGATAAGTAATCAGGCTTTGCGTTAGCCGATCTATTTGGCGTGCATATATTACGTGTTACTATTTGGTATTCCTAATTAAATTGGTGTCGCAAAAATAACGTTGTGTTTGACAATTTTTAAAAAACCTCGCCTATAGGTCGGCTAACGCACTTTTTTAGTATATTGTGCACGAAAAAAAGAACCTTTTTTAGGTTCTTTTTTTCGTGCGTTTTTTAAAATAACAGTCTGTAATTTTAATCCAAAGATTTATAAAAAATCAAATAATACGCAAAAAAGCATGCAATTCATAAAAGTATGGCTATAAGCCCATTATCGCTATATTTTTAAAGAATTACTCTGCAAAATTTTTCCAAAAAATAGCAACTCAACTAATAGTTTAGTTGCTATTTTTCAAAAAACGTTGACAGTCAGGATTTGTTAAATATATAATTTAAGTGCAGTATATGCAAATAATCGAGGAGGATGGACCAATGGGCAATTTTAGCGGTTAGTTGAATACTTTTATTTATCATTTATCAAGGAGGTAAAAATGAAAAAGGTAAATATTATAACTTTGGGGATGGTACTACTTATGTTTTTTAGTGTTTGTTTGGGGTGTTCGGTTAAAAAATATAATGCCGAAATGTATTCAAAATCTAATGATTGGGTTAAGACTTCTTTTCTTGAGGATAAAAAGGTTCGTGGGGCGTATTACCCGAATCCCGATTACGTTGAAGGTTCCGACAATCCAACGGAAAAATATTACTATGACGAAGTATCACCGAAAAACAGGACGTTTATTATTGATAATCAGGAAACTTACGATATGATTTTTAATGAAAATGCTTTGGCTGTGGACTTCGAAAACGAAATAGTGTATCTGTTTACTTTTGCGGACGTGTATCCTGCAAGGAACTATTATATTGACAGAATTTCTCTTGAAGAAGATAAAGTCGTCATATATTACAAATTCGAAGAAAGGAAAGGGAACGATTCAACCGCACCATTCCAAAGGTGCTTAATTGTAAAAATGAAGAAGCTAAACCTTTCAAAGGTGGAATTTATTAAACAAAGATAAAATGGAGGAAGAAATATGAAAAAAGCAAATATTATAGCTTTGGCGGTAGTATTACTTATGTTTTTTAGTGTTTGTTTGGGGTGTTCGGTTAAAAAATACAACGCCGTGATATATTCAAATTCGGATGAATGGATTCAAACCTCTTTTCGTGAAAGCAACAAGGTGAAAGGGGCGTATTACAAAAATCCCGATTATGTCGAAGGTTCTGACGATTCAATTGAAAGATATTACACTGACGAAACGTCGCCGAAAGATAGAACCTTTATCGTTGATAATCAGGAGGAATTTGACAAAATATTTGTTAAAAATATCGATGAGTTAAAGGTTGATTTCAGCAAGCGAATGATAGTGGCGTATACTTTCAACTCTGTATATCATAGGAACAACAAACTTGTAAATTTTGTTTTGGAAGGCGATAAGTTAACAATTACTTATGAAATGGAAAAGAGACCCGGTGTTGGTGATGCATCGATGCCATTTCAGCGTTGGTTTGTAGTTGTACTTGATAAACTTGACGTTAACTCTGTCGTGTTCGTGGAAAAAAAGTAAAAGATAAATAAGAAAAAAATTCCGCAAAAATCCGCCTATAGGACGGTTATTGGAGATTTTTAATATATTTTGCACAAAAAAAAGAACCTTGCAAAGGTTCTTTTTTTCATGCGTTTTTTACCTAATGTCAATCTTTCTTTGGCGGAATTTTCTTTGTTTTGTGTCGGGGGTGATTGTTGATTACAGCTTTTATTTCGTCCATATGGTCTTTTACCGTTTCATAACCGATTTGGTACATTTCGCTAAAATTTTTAACGTCTGCCGAAGTATATTCGTCAAGTGGCAAAAAGACGGTGTAATCGGAATATGCCAGTTGTTTAAGCCTATCCGCTTCCTTTATGCCGTTTCCACGGTACAAAAGGTCTGCGTACCTTTTAATGTTGCGGTTAGAGGAATAGTTGTGTAGGGCGATACTTATAACCACGTCCGCACCAAGGCTTTTAACAACGTCCGACGGCACTGCGTTTACGTAGGCGCCGTCAACGAGTTTTCTTCCCATTCTATGGACGGGTCTGAAAACCGGCGGAATGGCGCTTGAAGCGGAAAGGGCTTTACTTAGGCTGCCCGTTCCCATAACCACTTCATCGCCGGTATTTACGTCGCAGGCGACCGCACGAAGGGGAATAAGGGTGTCAGAAAAGGTCTTGTCGCCGAGTATTTTTTCCAAAGTGTTTTCAAGAGAGTCCTTTGATAAGGTCATTTTCAGAATATTGATTCTGTCCGAAAGGTTATATTCTTCAAGAATCTTAATCATTTGGTCGGTGGTGTAGTTAAGTGCGTACATTGCGCCGACTATGGAGCCTATGCTGGTGCCCGCAACTAAGTCGAAGCGTATGTTTTCCTCTTCGAAGGCTTTTAGCGCCCCGAGATGCGCCGCACCTTTAGCGCCGCCGCTTCCTAAGGCAAGCCCAAGCCTTATTCTTTTTTTAGAAAATATTCTTTTGAAGAAAGTTAACAATCCCATACTACTATTATACTTAATAAATCGGCGTTTGTAAACGCAATTTGCAAAATAACTCGAAAATGCGTGAAAATACGAGGATTTTTGCTATTCCCAAAAATAATGCCTATATTTTAGGCTGCAAAAATCATTATTTCAGTCTTGGCGTCATAAAATTTAAGTGTTTATTAGACATTTTCCATTTGTCAAAAAATGTGGATAACTGTGGATAACTTTGCCGAGTTATCCACAAAACGAGTTTAAATCGCCCAAAATTGTGGATAACATCGGGCAAAAGGGGGAGCCTTGCGTAAAAATTTTCTGTTAGTATGTCTTGTTTTGGTTTTCAGCCTTTCGGCTGTTACCTATCTATCCGTAATGCCGAGAACTTACGCCTGCAAAAACGAAGATTTCGTGGTGGTAATAGACCCCGGACACGGCGGAGTTGACCCAGGTGTTATAGGAGTAAATTCCGGCAAAAAGGAATCCGACTTAAATTTATACCTGTCTAAATCTCTGTATCAATGTTTTTACGCCGACGGGGTAACCGCAGTAATGACGAGAACCGCCGATAACGGACTTTACGGAAGCTTAACGCAAGGTTTTAAAAACAGAGATTTAAAGCGGCGCGTGGAGATTGCAAAAGAGGTAAATGCGGATATTTTTATTTCCGTACATATGAATAAGTACAGCGATAAAAAAAGGCGTGGTGCGCAGGTATTTTACCGTGCGGGAAGTTCTGACGGCAAAGCATTAGCTAAATCCATACAAGACCAGTTAAACGGACTTTCGGAATCCACACGTGAATGTTCGCCGTTAGCGGGGGATTATTACGTACTTAATAATTCCGATTGCCCCGCAGTTATCGTTGAGTGCGGATTTTTATCTAACGCAGAAGACGAAAAGTTACTTTTATCCGAGGAATACAGGCAAAAGGTAGCGCATAGCATTTTTTACGGCGTAGTAAATTATTTGAACGGTAAAAAATAGCGATAGCAGGCTTATAGCCTCACTTTTATGGTAATAATTGCATAAAAAAATTGCAAGTTACAAACCATAGATTACGGAGGCTTAATATGAAAGAAACAGGAATTATAAGAAGAATAGACGAACTCGGAAGAGTCGTTATTCCAAAAGAAATCAGAAAGACTTTAAGAATCAACGAGGGCGACCCCTTGGAAATTTACACCGAAAGCGAAAAACTGCTACTTAAAAAGTTTTCGCCAATCGGCGCAATAGGGGGATATGCCAAAACTTTATGCGAAAGTTTGTACGAAAGTACTTCTATTCCCGTTATCATTTGCGATTCCGACACCGTTTTGGCGGTAAAGGGACAGGGGACGAAGGAATTCGAAAAGCAGACTATATCCGAAGAACTTTTGCGTTTTTTGAAAAGCAGAAAAACCTTGATTTCGGATAAAAACAGTTTAGACAAAATAAAAATTACCCCGACCGACGAAAGAAATTACGCCGTTCAGTTAATTATGCCGGTGCTTGCGCAAGGGGATTTAATCGGCGGACTTATAATGCTTTCCAAAGAGGCTGAAATCGACGCAAAAGTCATCTCGCTTGCATCATTTTGTATCGATTTTATGGCAAGGCAGGCATGAACGCAATTTTAAAAGGGGGGCTTGTCCTCGGTATCTGCGCCCTTATATCGAAGATAATAGGCGCAATGTACAGAATTCCGCTTACAATATTATTAGGAAGTGAAGGAATAGGGATATACCAGACGGTGTTTCCCTTTTATCTTATACTTTTAACCCTTTCGTCTACAGGGATCCCGAATGCTCTTTCAAAGCTTATAGCGGAAGGCAAAAATCCTAAAAAAGTGGTCTATAAGTCGATTATCGCCTTTGGAAGCATAGGCTTAGTCGGTACTTTTTTAATGATTTTGCTTGCCGAAAGGATATCCATTTTGCAAGGTAACCCTTCGGCAAAAATTTCTTATATAGCGATAGCGCCGTCGGTCTTTTTGGTTTCCGTGCTGTCCGCGTTAAGGGGGTACTATCAAGGACTTTCCAATATGAAGCCTACGGGCATAAGTCAGGTTGTAGAGCAGGTCGTAAAACTTATATTCGGGCTTTTGACGGTAAGACTTTTCGGAAAAACACCTGCGGGCGGGGCTTTTTTCGCGGCTTTGTCGGTTACGGTGAGCGAGATTATTGCCGTTATCTTCGTTATATTTTACGGCCGCATAAAAAGACAAAAGCCGATTGAAAAAGAGTACCTTCCCGTAAAGATTAAAGATATATTTAAAGTTGTTTTACCGGTAACGCTTACCTCTATAATGCTTCCGCTTTGCCGAACGGCGGACAGTTTTTTGGTGGTAAATTTAATAAAAAGATACTCTGAAAATGCGGTAAGTTTGTACGGAATTTACACGGGCGCAATCGAGTCAATCGTGGGCGTACCCGTCGCGCTTTGTTACGGGATAGCGGTTTCGGGGCTTCCTATCGTTTCCGGCAGTAAGCAAGGAAAATCACATAAAAAGATACTTTTATATACCGCTATTTTGTCGGTTATAGCGGGAATTTTAACCTTTTTGTTTTCCGACCTTGCGATAAACGTAATGTACTTTAATATGGCTGAAGCGGAAAAACTTACCGCACAAAATCTTTTAAAAATTTCAGCGCTTTCTGTTGTATTACTTCCCATCGTGCAAGCAACTTCGCTCGTGCTCATAGGAAAGGACAAGTTGTATAGGCCTGCGTTTTCGCTGTTTTTTGGACTTATCGTTAAAATAATTTTGACTTTATGGCTTGTAAATATACCCGCCGTGAACATTTACGGAACGGCTTTTTCGGATATTGCTTGCTATTTTGTTGCGGGTTTTCTGAATTTGTTATATATTATTAAGGAAGAACGTAGCGAGGTAATAAGGCCCGTTATCACAAACATGGTGGGCCGTCAAACTTAAAATGCAACTTACCATTATAGGGCTTGGCGTAAACGAAGGCGATATATCCCTTTCCGCTTTTAACTTAATAAAAAACAGTCCGTGCGTGGTCCTGCGCACGGAAAACACCATTTCGGCAAGGGTTTTAAAGGCAAACGATATATCGTATATATCACTTGATTATCTTTACGAAAAGTCTAAAAACTTCGATACCCTTACAAAAAATATCTGTAAAAAAATTGCGGAACTTTTAAAAACTTCCGACGTGTGCTATCTTGTGGACGGCGCTTGTTCCGAAGATTATTCTTCCGCAGTACTCATTAAAAAGTATAAGAATGCCAAAGTTTACGAAGGTGTTTCAAAAGCAGGATATGCGCTGGCGGTTTCCGGACTTTCTGCGTCGGGATATACCGCTGTTTCGGCATACTCGATAAAAGACTTTGAAAGGTTTACTCTTCCGCTCGTTGTGTACGATCTTGACAATGCGCTTTTGGCGTCCGAGTGGAAGCTTAAACTGTCCGCACTTATCGGTGAAGAGCTAAAAGTCCGCCTATATGCCGATTATCGCGCATTTTCCATTCCTTTATACGAGATGGACGGGCTTAAAAATTACGATTATTCTACCGTGCTTGTCGTAGAAAATCAGCCCCTTGAAAAGAAGGAAAGGTTCGACTATAACGACCTATTGGATATCGTAAAAAGATTGCGTGCGGTCGGCGGTTGTCCGTGGGACAGAGAGCAGACGAGGGAAACCATCTGCCGTTCCCTTATTGAAGAGTGTTACGAACTTGTCGACGCAGTGGATAAAAAATCCGACGACAAGATTTGCGAGGAAACGGGGGACGTCTTATTGCAAACGGCGTTTTATATCAGATTTTTGGAAGAATCTCTTTCCTATAATGCAAGCGACGTGTTAAGCGGAATATGTTCTAAACTTATAATGCGCCATTCCCACGTTTTCGGAAGCGACAAAGCTGCAAACGGTGAGGAGGCGTTAAAGGTTTGGAATAAGAATAAACAGGTTGAAAAAAACTATACTTCCTGCACCGCATATCTTGACGACGTACCCAAAAACTTCCCCGCAGCACTTCGGGCGGAAAAGGTAATAAAGCGTGCCACATACTGTAATTACGCAGTGGGCGTTAACGAGAGCCTGCAAAAGATAAGTCGTTTTTTAGATAGCTTTGAAAAGGGCGAGGCAAAAGAAAGCGATTTTAAGGAACTGATTTTTACCGTTATCGGTTTAATAAAGAATCAAAAAATGTCCGCCGAAGAACTTATTGCATCGGCAACGAAGGACTTTATCAAAGAGTTTTCCGAGGTTGAAAATTTGGCGATAAAAGACGGATTCGACATGAAAAATCTCGATTCTACGCAAGTGGAAAAATACCGCAATGAAATTAAAAAGTCTTGATATAGGTCGATTATCGACCAAAAATAATCTATTTTTAGCGCCGCTTGCAGGGTTTACGGACTTTGCTTTCAGAAGCATTTGTTACCAAATGGGCGCAGGGCTTTGCTTTACGGAAATGGTTTCCGCTAAAGGCTTGCTTTATAACAGCGAAAAAACCAAAGACCTTTTATACACCACCCCCGCAGATTACATAAAAGCAGCTCAACTTTTTGGTTCCGAACCTGACATTATGGAAAAGGTATGTCAAAGTGATGATCTTAAAGACTTTGATATTATCGATATCAATATGGGTTGTCCTGTACCGAAGGTTTTCAACAACGGCGAGGGCTGTAAGCTTATGGCTGACCCCGTACTTGCCGGTAAATTGGTCGCCGCAGCGGCAAAATCGGGCAAGGAAGTTACCGTAAAAATGCGGCTTGGTATCGAGCGTGGTAAAGACTTAGCGGTGGACCTTGCAAAAGCGGTAGAAGAAAGCGGCGCAAAACTTATTACCGTTCACGGAAGATACCGTGATGACTATTATTCGGGAAACAGTGATTACGAAAAAATTGCGGAAGTTGTGTCTAGCGTAAAGATTCCCGTAATCGCAAACGGCGGCATTTTTACCGCCGAGGACGCAGAAGTCTGTATGCAAAAAACGGGCGCCGCCGGTATAATGCTTGCACGTGGTGCGCTTAACCGTCCGTGGCTGTTTTCGGAGATTCAGGGTAAGAACGTCAAAGACAAAAAAAGCGTCATTAAACGGCATATAGACCTACTTTTGGAAAAATTCCCGGATAAGTACGTGGCAATAAATATGAGAAAACAAATGGCACTTTATCTTTCCGGATTGAAGGATGCCAAGAAGTATAAAATTAAGGCCTTCGAAGCCACTTCCACGAAGGAACTTAAAAGCATTATAAACGAACTTAATCTATGATTTAACCGATTTAAATTATTATATAAAAGTTCACTAACGGGCTTATTGCGGGTTTTTTATGCTTTTTCACTCGTTCTTGCCTTGGTTTCTAGATTGCCACGGCGCCCGCCTCGCAATGACGAGCATATTAAGCCGTAACATATATAAGAAAGATTTCATATTTTTAAAAGTATGAAAGATAAAATCAAAGTAGCCTTTTCCCGTGAATATTTGCCCCCACAAAGTGGATTTTACGACGGCGCAGACCTTATCGTTATGGAAAGGAAAGCCTTTTCTTCCGTAAACTATAAGCGTGAACTCGGCGGCGTCGACGAAACCATTCTTACAATATGCGGTTTTTCCAAAAATTTTACGGCGCCATGTTTGGTTGCACTTAAAACCGATAACTACGGGCAAATTAAGCGGAGCGTGGCGGTTTTCGAAAGGGGAAAACTTCTGTCGATCAGCGACGCAAATCTGCCGCAAGATAAGGAAACTTCATCTTGCGGGTACAAGGTCGTTAAAACCTCGCTCGGTAAAATCGGGGTGGCGGTTTCAAAGGACCTTAAAAATCCCGACTGTCTAAAAGCGCTTACTTTGTGCGAGAGCGAACTTATCGTAAACCTTTATGCGGACGTGTACGACTTTAATATGCAGGCGCTCATTCCCTCTCTTAGTTATCTATACGGCGTGCCTATAATTTCCTGCGGGGCGCACGGCGTGATTGCGGCTACGGGGCAAGGGAGAACGGATTTTTCGAGCGAACGTAGCTGTGCTGTTTTCACCCTTTCGACAAAACGCATAGCAAAAGAAATTCCGTTAAGAACGTATTCCAATTTTTAAACGATTGAAACACCTATAATAGCAAAGGATTATTTATTATGAAATTTAACATTGTTTTGGTTGAACCGGAAATTCCGCAAAATACCGGAAATATTGCAAGAACCTGTGCCGCAACCGGCTCCACTTTGCATCTTGTCCGTCCTCTCGGCTTTGACGTGTCGGATAAACAACTAAAAAGGGCGGGGCTTGACTATTGGCACCTTCTCGATATAAAATTTTACGATTCCATTGACGAGGTTTTGCGTTTTTACGACGGCGGAAACTTTTATTTTATGTCCACAAAAGGCAAAATCATATATTCCGACGCCAAATTCAAAGACGGTGATTACCTAGTTTTCGGAAAGGAAACCCACGGGCTTAACGAACTATTGCTTGAAAAGTATTACGACCGTACTTTAAGGATTCCCATGATAGACGAGGCGAGATCTCTAAACCTTTCTAATTCGGTTGCTTTAACCGTTTACGAGGCTTTAAGGCAGAACGGCTTTTCCGATTTACTTACGGAGGGAAAACTTACCGGCAGAAAATGTTAAATAATGGGCCTATAGACGGACTTTTTAAAGATTTACAGTCTACGTAGGCACGTTTACGTAAAATTTCAGGGCGCAAAATAAAGCGCCTTTTTATTATAGAAAAAACTTTGAATAACGGCGGTTTTGTAATACCAAATGTATAAAAAATTGCATAAAAAGTTAGCCGTTTCCCGTCAAAAAATCTTTTTAAGTTCAAAAAAATCAATTTTTTTGTTGCCGAAAAGCAGTAAAAAATCAAAAAATAGGCAAAGTGAACTTAAAAATTAATAAAAAATAAGCAATTTTTATCGAGAAATAACGCTAAAAAGGCATAAATTAAAGAATATCTGCATTTTTTAAGACTGAAATCCTAAAAAAGCAGGTATTTTTTCATTTACGGGCAAGATATTTGACTTTATTATCCTTTTGTGATAAAATTTATAAAGTATGTGAAGTTTATGTGAATAAATTTCTATGCTTAACAAAAGATAAAGAATCTGCGGTAGCGCTTTCGAGAGAGAAATGGACGAAAATAAGAAAAAATCCCAAGACACGGAAAAAATTAAGACTAAAAAATCGCATAAAGACCGTAAGGACGGCAGGTGGGTAAGAGAAGCAGACCCGATGCACCATTTTGCGCCCTACCTTATCCCCAACCGTGCGGACAACGAAGCGGCTTTAAAAGAAACCTTCGATATGACCGAAGTTTTAAAATACCTTGAAGAAAAGAACTCGACCGTGGAAGAAGGCGGATATCGTTATACACTTTTCCACGTAATAACCGCCGCACTTACAAAAGCTATATATTTTAGACCCAAGATGAATTATTTCATTCAAGGGCATAGGCTGTACGAAAGAAATCACATTTCCTACGCATTCGTTATCAAAAAGCAATTTACCGATCACGGCGAAGAGGGACTGTGCATCATAAAAGTGGGCGAAAAGGGGACCGTTCCCATTAACGAACTTTACGAAAAGATAAAGGAAAGGGTTACCACCATTCGCCATGAAAATCAAACCGACGGTTCCACGGATATTATGGCAAAACTCGTAAAATTGCCGAGGTGGCTTCTTAAAATCGTTACGAGGATTTTAAAATCCTGGGACTACCACGGAATAATGCCAAGGTCTATTTCAAAAGACGACCCGTATTATACTTCCGTGTTTATTTCGAATCTTGGCAGTATTAAGATGAAGGGGGATTACCACCACCTGACAAATTACGGTACTAATTCCTTCTTCCTTATTATAAATCAAATGAAAAAGACGCCCGTCTTTTCTGAGGACGGAAGTTTTGAAATGAAAGATACCATCGATTTGGCGTTTACTATCGACGAAAGAATTGCCGACGGCATGTATTTTTGCAATTCCATAAAACTTTTGAAAAAGATTTTGGAGAGCCCTAAGGTTTTGGATTTGCCGATTGAAACGCCTATCGAGTAAGCACTTTGCCTTTTAGGTAATCTATACGCCCATTTTAAAAAGTGGGGGTATAAGCCCGTTATCGCACATTTTTATCTATTATTTAGGAGAGCATTTTATTATGGTAGAAACTTTAAAAGCGCCTTGGCTATCAAGCTACGGTGAAGTTAAATTTCATATCGATTATCCCGAAGGAAGTTTGGCGGAAGTCGTTTTAAAGACCGCTGACAAATACCCTTCACAAACCGCCCTTTCCTGTATGGGCACACATATAAACTATAGAAAGTTCAAACAAAAGATTTTGGAAACCGCTAAGGCTTACCAAAGCCTCGGTTTAAAACCCGGCGATAAGGTTACGGTTTGTATGCCAAACCTTCCGCAGACCGTTTATTCCCTTTACGCCCTTAACTATATCGGGGTTATAGCAAGTTTTATCCACCCACTTTCCGCGGTTTCGGAAATTTCCTTCTACCTAAACGAAGTAGGTTCAAAAACCGTTTTAACACTCGATTCTTTTTACAATAAATTTTTGGAAGTTCAGAAACTTGTCAAGATAGACAAAATTATTTTGACAGGTGCGGCGGAAGAACTCGGACTTGTCAAAAAGACGGCCTATAAGTTGATTAAAGGCAAAAAAGACCGTGATTTTACCATCGAAGACAACGTTGTCTTCTGGGAAGATTTATTTAAATCGGTTAAATCTTCGAAGCCGGCAAAACCCTTCTTTATGGACAAAAACGCACCTGCCGTAATTCTGTTTTCCGGCGGTACGACAGGGGTTACGAAAGGCATCCTTTTATCAAGCCTTAACTTTAACGCCTTGGCGCTTCAGACCGGCGTTATGTGCAACAAACAAATTCAAGGCAAAAAGATGCTTGCCGCAATGCCGTGCTTCCACGGTTTCGGCCTCGGCGTATGTATCCACACCATGATGGTTTGGGGCGGCGAATCCATTCTCGTTCCCAAATTCAACGTAAAAGATTACGCACTTTTAATAAAGAAAAACAAACCCAACTATATAGCGGGCGTTCCCACACTTTACGAAGCGTTAACCCGCACCAATTACCTTGACGGCGTAAAACTCGACTTTTTGATGGGCGTTTTCTCGGGCGGCGATTCTCTTCCCGTAGAACTCAAAAAGAAGTTCGATAAATATCTTAAAGATCACGAGGCTACTATAAGAATAAGGGAAGGTTACGGCACAACCGAATGCGTTACCGCAAGTTGCCTTACCCCGTATAATAAGGAAAAGGAGGCCTCAATCGGACTTCCATATCCCGACACCTATTATAAAATCTGCAAAGTTGGCACCACCGAAGAAGTTCCGTACGGCGAGGAAGGGGAAATCTGTCTTACCGGTCCTACGGTTATGCTCGGTTACTACAATAACCCGACCGAAACCGCGAACACCTTAAAGACTCACGCAGACGGAAGGGTTTGGCTGCACACAGGCGACCTCGGTACCATGGACGAGGAAGGCTTTATCTTCTTCAAACAGCGTATTAAACGTATGATTATCACCAACGGTTACAACGTGTATCCGTCGCAGATAGAAAACGTTCTCGATGCGCATGAAGCGGTACAGTTAAGTTGCGTAATCGGCGTTAAGGACGAATACAAGATGCAAAGAATCAAAGCTTTTATTACTTTGAAACCCGGCTTTGAACCTACTAAAGCACTTAAAATCGATATCATGAATTACTGCCGTCAGCATGTTGCGAAATACGCTATTCCTACCGATATTGAATTTAGAGAGGAACTTCCCAAAACCTTAGTCGGCAAGGTTGCGTACACCGTGCTTGAAAAGGAAGAGGCTCAAAAACAAGGCGAAAAGAAACAAGCCTAAAACAAAACTTAAAAGCGTCGAAAGTCCGCCTATAGGCCCACTATCGACGCTTTTTTTGCTGTGTTGCACTATAGCTATATTCCACCCGACTATTGACGTTTTAAGGAAATTGTGATACAATAAAATTGCACGGTAGATTACCGTGAAATAAACAGTATTAAGGAGACTAATAATGCAATCAAAAATTAAAAAAACAGTAATTCCGGTTCTTTTGTCAATTTTAATACTAACGTTAAGTTTTGCGACCTCCTGCACGGTAGGTAACTCGGTGATTAAAAAACTTCCCGACGAAAAAATATTGAAAGTTGTAAGAGTAAATAGTAACGTAAGTGATGATAATGAAATTGAACTTCCGGAAGACGAGATAAGTTCATTTCTTGATTTTGTAAGCGTCTTGAAATACAAAAAAAGGTATAATATTTTTGGTATAAAAACATTTTATTCTGACGGCATAGATTATATCATTACTTACGATAATTACACGGTTACGTTGAGTAGATGGTATCTTTATGTTTATCATAACGATGAAAAAGAAAAAGGAATTTTGTTCAGAAGTGTTCAACCGCTTGACGCATTTAATGAAATTGACAAATTGTTTGATAGTTAATTGCCATAGAAAATCGTGTAGAAATTTACGTTTATGCACGGTAAAATAAAAAAGCCGGCGTGTCAAAAGACGCGTCGGCTTTTTTTTACCAAAAATCGGTAATTACTTTTTGAAAATAATTTTTGTCAATATTAAAATCAGATAATCCACCGCGACTATAGCAAGAAGGACTCCGTAAAGCGGCAGGTTGTCTTTTATCGGTGTTATCGGCGCAAGGTCGAAAAATTGCGATAAAAGATTTGTGGTAAGCAATATTCCGCAGCAGGTAAGAGCAAGCACCGTTATAAAGATAACCAAAACCACTCTGAACTTATCGTAGGGGTGACAAAGCACCGTCAAGAAAGCAAGCCCGCCAAGCGTAAGCGCCACTGCGGAAAGTGTGGAATAGTATTCCGGTGTAATGTTAAGGGCTTCCACGTTATACAAAAGTTTGATCGCCAAAGCGTTAAATACTAAAACGATTGCGCCCGGCACAGCGTGGTATAAAACGTAAGAAATAAACTTTCCTTTTATTCTGTCGCTGTTTGGCTGAACGGACAGCACCACCGACGGCACGCCGATAATCATAAATTCAAGCATCAGCATCATGCCGGTCGTGTACGGATACCCCGAAATGGTTGCAATAGAGATAAGCGCAAACACGAAGGTGAAGAAGGTCTTCATAAGATACAGCGATGCCGAGCGTTGAATGTTGTTTACAACACGTCTGCCTTCGCCGACCACTCTCGGAAGGGAATTGAAGTTGTTGTCAAGTAGTACCAAGTGCGCAAGGTTTCTTGCCGCCCCGCTTCCGGACGCTACCGTTACCGAGCAGTCCGCTTCCTTCATGGCAAGTATATCGTTTACGCCGTCGCCGGTCATACCGACGGTGTGGGTTTCGTCCTTTATGGTTTTTATGATAAGCGCCTTTTGTTCGGGGGAAACTCTTCCGAAAACCGTGTAGGTCTTTGCGTATTCCATAACCTGCTCGTCGGTGGCGTTTTGAAGGTCTATAAAGCTTTCGGCATTTTCAACGCCCGCACGCCTTGCAATTTCCGAAACCGTAACTGGATCGTCGCCGGAAATGACTTTTACGGAAACGTCGTTTTGCTTAAACCAAGCTATCGTTTCCACAGCTTCGGGGCGGATGTTGTCTTCCAGAACTACCAAAGATAGCGGCGTAACGTCGTCGGGAAGGCTTTCGGTGTTTACTGTCTTAGAAGATTTAGCAAACATAACCACCCTGCAACCGATTTTCATGTACTTATCTATTTCCTGCGCCAAATTATCGGGAAGCTCCATAAGGTAGCGGGGGGCGCCGAGCATTAAGGTCTGATTTTCAAAAGAGACCAAGGCGTACTTTCTTGCCGAGTTAAAAGGAAGGGTATAAGTCGGTGTCAACTTTTCCGCTTCCACCTCTTTTAGGTAGTCCTTTATAGCGGTGGCTGTTTGGTTTTCGTCGCCGACTGCGGTTTCAAAAGCGGATAAAAGTTTGCAAATATTTTCGCTACTTTCGCCGCCAACAGGAAGGATTTCCCTCACTTTAAGGTTGCCGTCTGTAATGGTTCCCGTCTTATCGAGGCACAAAACGTTTACACGCGCAAGCATTTCAAGGGAATACATGTCCTGTACGAGAGTGTTAAGTTTTGCAAGTTTGATTACGCCAACCGCAAGGGATAGGGTTGTAAGGAAGAACATTCCGCAAGGAATCATGCCGATTACCACCGAGCAAGTGGAAATTACCACTTCCGGTATATTGACTGCGCCGGAATGCGAGGAAACGTAATAATTTACTATGCCGGAGCCTATTGCCACGGGGATAATCATTACGCTTATGTATTTAATGATTTTGTTAAGGGCGTTAAGTAGGCGAGAATTTGTTTTGCGGTAAACTTTTGCCTTTTCGGTAAGTTGCTGCACGTAAGCGTCTTTGCCGACCTTCGTTAAGACTGCGGTGCAAGTTCCCGAAACTAAAAAACTTCCGCTTAAAAGGGTGTCTTCGTCGGATTTTTTGACGGGCACCGATTCGCCGGTCAATAGTGATTCGTTTACCTCAACCGAACCGCTTAAAATAACGCAGTCGGCGGGGATTTGGTCGCCTTGACCGAGTTTTACGATATCGTCAAGCACAAGGTCGGAAACGGGTACGTTTATAGTAGCGCCGTTTCTTAATACTTTGGCGGTTGGCGCCTTTACTAAGGAAAGCCTTTCGACGTTGCGTTTTGCCCTTATTTCCTGTATAACGCCTATTACCGAGTTCGCAACGAACAAAACCACGAAAAAGAAGTTTGATATCGCAGTGTCCTTTGCTACGGTAAGCAGAACAAAAAAGCAGGTGAAGCAAAGCAGGTTAAAAAAGGTGCAAAAGTTGTCGAAAAAGATTTTCGGGTAAGACTTGGAAGTTTTGCTTTTTACTTTGTTTACCTGACCGCTTGCTATACGCTCGTTTACCTGATCGGTTGTAAGCCCCGTATACTGGGCGGTCGTAGGCCCGATATCTTGGGCGGTTTTTAAATTTTCAACGTTTGAATTCATAATTTTACCATATTAAAATCGTAATAAAATTTTGAGTGGAAAAGAAGGCTTTTTAATTGCCAACTCACAGTCAGTATAACATATCCCCAAGTTTTTTTCAACAAAATAGCCGTAAGGCAGGAAATTTATGGTAATGCGGCGGGTTGGTTTTGAAAAAATGGTCGCATAATACTTAATTTTGCGGTAATTTGCAGGTTTTATCGGCAACTTTTCAAGAGTTTACGATATACCTTGACAAAGGGCGGCGGATTTTGGTAAAATATAGTAAAATAATTGGGGCGACGAAGGCATAACTATTGCCGCCTAAAATAATTATAAGAAGGTGCGATTTGGAATACCGTTACAAACTTAAATATCCCGATAATCTCGGTGATAAAGAAAAGAATAAGTACAAGTCTAAGGTTTCTGCACAAGATGGAGTAACGCAAGCGGTTTTTGACGGTGATTATTTAACCCTAAACTGCATTGGCGGTGCTTATGAATATGATATTTTGCAGACCTTAATTGCCATTTCCGACGAATATGATATTGAAGTTCTGTTTGGAGAAAATGACGATAACGGGCCTATAGACGGAGATTTAGAGGATTCTGACGGTCAAGAGCCGATTGATGACGATAACGGCGAAAGCCTTGAAAAGAATTCGGAAGAGGCAACAGATAAGCAAAGTAAGCTTGATTACGACGACAAACTTACGGCGGAAAAACAAACCCTTAAAAAGGATACTTTAATCAGAATCGGCGAATTATCCATTGCAACTATACTGTTCGTTGTAAGTCTGTTTTTAAAAGCCGGTGATACCGTGTTTTCCTTTAAAACCATACTTGCGATACTTGCTTTTTCCATAAGCGGCTACGATATAGTATTCAACGCAGGGCTTGATATTTTCAAAAAGCGGATACTAAGCGGTAATCTTTTCGTGTTTATAGCTGCCGTGGCGCTTATAGTATTAGGTCAATCGGAAGTTTCGACTGCGGTTATAATTTTATTTGCAATCGCAAAGTTTATAGAGGACTACGCGGCTAAACGCAACGACCTTACAAAGAAAGGCGTTTTCTATACAGGCACTACCCCTGTAACAGTCAACGGAGAGGAAAGCCCGAGAGAAGAGATAAAAAGCGGAAGCCTTTTAACCATTAAGGAAGGGGACGTGCTGCCGGTTGACGGTGTGCTTACTTGCGATGCGGAAGTAGTTAGTTACAACGTGGATTACAGCCTTAAATCCGAATATAAAATGGGTGAAAAGGTCTTGGCGGGCAGCGTTGCCATAACCGATTTAACCTGCGAATCCAGTTGTGATTACGGAGCTTCCGAAATTGACGAAAGAAAAAAATCCTTTGAAGAAAAGGCGGAAAACTTTGGCGGTAAAAAATCCGGAAAATGGTCGAAAATCGGCTTATACGCGGACTTATTCATGATTTTTATAGCGCTTGCGGTTACCTTTTTACTACCCCTTACAAACGGCGACTACGTAGAAGGTCTTAAAAAATGGGCTGTTATAGGCGGCGCGCTTTTGTCATTTTCACTGATAAGTTTAACCGTTTTACGCACTAACAAAATTTTTAAAAATCTGTATACCGAAGGCTTTTCAAAAGGTATCGATTTTAATGATTTAACTTCTACCGAAAAACTCGGCAAAGCAAACGCTATGAAGGTTTCGGCAGCAGCTTTATGCGACCAAACCGGCGCTAAACTTAAAGAGGATTCTTTAGGGGCTTTAAAAGAACTTAACGCACTCGGCATTAAAAAGGTTTCAACCGATTTCGACTTGGAACTATCTAACGCCGTCAAAAAGCAGATAGACTTTGTGGAGCCCACGCTTAAAAAGGAAAATTCCGTGTACTTTGGCAATAATAGCGGGGACGTGGCGCTTCTCGGCGGCAACGTAAACGTATTTAACGGCGAAATTTCCTTTGTTCCGCTTGCCTATAAGATGGCTAAAAAGGCGGTAAAACTTGCTAAGTTTTCCTTATTTACAAGTATTGCCGTAAAGGTTTTACTTGCGGCGCTTGTGGTTATATTGGCTTTCCTTGGCGTAAACGCTGCCTATTTGGCTACAGTAGGCGTTGGGTTTGAAGTGTTATTCACCGCACTGTTACTATTTGTTCGTTCAAAATAACTCGGTAAAAAAATTTGCAATTTACAAATCCAAATTTAAAGGGGTCCGTTTCGGCGGATTCCCTTTTGTATTTCACTCAAAGTTCACTTTTTTAGCACCAAAACAATTATAAAATCGTTGACTATAAAATAAATTCCGCATATAATAACAAGGAATAAAAATTGTTAGTCGGCTAACAAACAGGTTGTTATGGAAATTTTTGTCGGCAGAGAGATTAAAAAGACGCATAATTTGATACACAGGCTGCTAGATGCCCGCCTGAAAATCAATCCGGATAAGGGGATTACCTTTGCGGACAGGCAGATTTGTATGTATCTATTTAATAACGCCCCTAGAGCGATATACCAAAAGGATATCGAAAAGGACTTTTCCTTAAGGCGATCGTCAGCAAGCGCACAACTAAGTAAAATGGAAGGTAAGGGACTTATCGTAAGACATAGCGATAGTGAAGATAAGCGGCTTAAACGCATCGAACTAACCGAAAAAGCAAGGGATAAACTGACGGCATCACTTAAGGAAGTGCACAAAATGGAAGAGTTAATCGTCGGCGGATTAACTGAGGAAGAAAAAGAGAATTTTTTAAAAACCATTGAAAAGATTCAGCAAAATATTTTGGAACTTATTAAAAGTTGAAATTTTCAAAAAGTGGGGCTATAAGCCCGTTATTTAACGATTTTAAGTCCGTTATTTTATGATTTTGGTATAAATTTTTTAGCAAAAGTTGGTATAGATTTATGATTGAACTGATTAAAAAATGTGTCAGACAGTACAAAAAATCTTCGATACTGTCTCCCGTGTTCGTGTCGGTGGAATGCGTATTCGATATACTTATTCCTTTCGTTATGACGCTACTACTTGAAAGCGGTGTAAAAGCGGCCGACACGCAAGCGGTTATTACGTACGGGGCGCTACTTATAGCAATGTCTCTTGTAGCGCTACTTTTCGGCGCACTTTCGGGGGCTTCATGCTCCACGGCGTCAAACGGTTTTGCAACCAATATTCGCCACGATATGTTTGAAAGGGTGCAGGAATATTCCTTCGAGGATATAGACAAGTTTTCCTCCGCATCCTTAATAACCCGTATGACGACGGACGTAAATATGGTGCAGAATTCTTATATGATGATTATAAGGATAGCCATTCGTTCGCCTTTAATGTTCATATTCGGGCTTGCAATGACGATAATGGTGGGGGGCCCGCTTGCTGCCGTGTTTGCGGTGGCAATTCCTCTACTAATACTCGGCATGGTGTTTATTTTCAAAAAGGCAATGCCGATATTCAGAAAACTTTTCAAAAAGTACGACAGATTGAATATCGTGGTTGAAGAAAACATTCGTGGCATGCGTGTAGTAAAGTCAAGCGTTCGTGAAGAAAAGGAAATCGAGAAGTTCAAAGAGGCCTCTTTCGACGTGTACGATAATTACACAAAAGCAAGCAAAATCGTGGTGCTCACAAGCCCGATTATGCAGCTTTGCATGTATATAGTGATAACCCTTATAAGCTGGTTCGGCGCACAAATGATTATATCTACGGGCAGCGTGGCGCTTAAAGACACCCAGCTTTCCATGATAATAACATATAGCACGCAGATACTTATGAGCCTTATGATGTTTTCCATGATATACGTAAACCTTACCATGGCAAAAGCGTCGATCGACCGTATTTTGGAAGTCATGCACCAAACCCCGTCCATTAAAAATCCCGATAGTCCCGTTATGGAAGTGAGTAGCGGCGATATCGATTTCGAAAACGTAAACTTTTCCTATTCGGGAAAGGGTGGCGTTAACTGCTTGGAAGGCGTCAATCTTTCCATTAAAAGCGGCGAAACCATCGGCATTATCGGCGGAACGGGAAGTTCAAAAACCACACTCGTTCAACTTTTGCCGAGGCTTTACGACGTAACCGACGGTGTACTGAAAATCGGCGGCGTCGACGTTAGAGATTACGACTTGACCGCTCTACGTAAATCGGTCGCAATGGTGCTTCAAAAGAACCTTCTGTTTTCGGGAAGCATAAGAGATAACATGAAGTGGGGAAACCCCGATGCTACCGACGAGGAAATCGACAGGGCGTTAAAACTTGCCTGTGCGGACGAATTCGTGTATAGGCTTGACGGCCTTGACACCCATATTGAGCAGGGCGGCGCCAACGTTTCCGGCGGACAAAGACAAAGGCTTTGCATAGCGCGTGCGCTCATGTCCAAACCGAAAATTTTGGTTTTAGACGATTCCACAAGCGCCGTAGACACCGCCACGGACTTTAAAATCCGTCAAGGGTTTAAGGAGTTTATTCCGACCACAACCAAAATAATAATTGCACAAAGGATAGTTTCCGTAATGGATGCTGATAGAATAGTGGTTATGGATAACGGTAAAATTACGGCGGTAGGTACGCACGACGAACTTATGAATACAAGCGAGATATACCGTGAAGTTTACGTCTCGCAACAGGGCGGAGGTGATTTCGATGGCGAAGCTAAGGAATAACCCTATGAAGGCGGGTGCGCCGATCGGAAGCAAGCACCCCATTAAAACTTTGGGAAGGGCACTTAAATATACCCTTAAAGGGCGCAACGCGATACTATTTATAATAGCGCTTTTCTGCATAGTTCTGTCAAGTTACGCATCCGTTCAGAGCATGGCTATGATAGAGGATCTTTTGATACAGATAAACGTTCAACTTGACGCTGCAAAATCAGGACTTGAAGTTACCTATCAAGGGATACTTAACGTAATAATTAAGATGGTGGTAATTTTTGCGGTAGGCGTTGTTGCGACCTTCTTATCCAACAGATTAAACGTCGTTTTGGCGCAAAGCACCATTCGTGATATAAGGGATACCATGTTTGCGAAAATGCAATATCTTCCCGTAAGATACTTCGACACGCACACCTTCGGCGAAACGATGAGCCGCTTTACAAACGACGTCGATACCATGCAGGAACTTATTTCCAACAGTATTCCGAATATAATTTCCTCGCTGGTAACCATTACCGTTTGCCTTGTGGAAATGCTTACAAAGAGCTGGCAATTAACCTTAGTCGTTCTGATTACCGTGTTTTTGATGTTCTTCGTAATAAAGGGGCTGGGCGCAAAATCCGCACATTACTTTATTAAAAGGCAGGCGTCAATCGGTAAGGTAAACGGCTACGTGGAAGAAATGATGAACGGACAAAAGGTTGTCAAGGTATTTTGCCACGAAGGCGAAAACCAATTTAGCTTCGACAAAATTAACGAAGAACTGAACGATAACTCCACAAAAGCCAACAAGTACGCAAACATTTTCATGCCTATAATGGCAAACCTTACTTACGTCCAGTACGTTTTAATCGCAGTTATCGGCGCGCTTCTTGCAAATAACGGACTTTTGATAGTAAACGACAGCACCGTAGCATATAGTTCGGCAACCATAGCGCTGATTTCCGCCTTCCTACTTTTGTCAAGGTCGTTTACAAGGCCGATAAACATGGTTTCGCAACAGTTTAACGCAGTTGTTATGGCGCTTGCAGGTGCGGAAAGGATTTTCGGACTTATGGACGAAGAGCCGGAAACCGACGCAGGTTACGTTACTCTTGTCAAAGCGCATATGGAAAATGGCGAAATTACCGAAGGAAAGCAAGGTGATTGGTTCTATGCCTGGAAGCATCCGCACGGCGACGGAACTTTAAGTTATACCAAGCTCGAAGGCCACGTTGTGTTAAAGGACGTTGACTTTTCCTACGACGGCGAAAAACAGGTGCTTTACGATATTACGGTTGACGCAAAACCGGGTACCAAGGTTGCACTTATCGGAAAGACGGGTGCAGGCAAAACCACGATTTCCAACCTTATTAACCGTTTTTACGATATCGACGATGGCAAAATCCGTTACGACGGCATAAATATAAATAAGATAAAGAAAGCGGATTTAAGAAAATCACTCGGCGTTGTGTTGCAGGAAATCAATCTGTTTACGGATACCGTTATGGAAAATATCCGTTACGGCAACCCCGAAGCCACCGACGAAGAGGTTTTTGCAGCGGCAAAACTCGTTCATGCGGACGAATTTATAAGAAGGCTTCCGCAAGGCTACAACACCGTTTTAACCCTTGACGGCGCCAACCTTTCGCAAGGACAAAGACAACTTCTGTCCATTGCACGTGTTGCGGTTGCAGACCCGCCCGCAATGATTTTAGACGAAGCAACTTCAAGCATCGACACGAGGACGGAAGCCATTGTTCAAAGCGGTATGGATAACCTTATGAAGGGAAGAACGGTTTTCGTAATAGCGCACAGGCTTTCCACGGTTAAAAACGCCGATAACATTATGGTTATGGACGGCGGCAGAATTGTGGAACAGGGCAACCACGAAGAGCTTATGAACCAAAAAGGTATGTACTACACTTTGTACACCGGCAGTTCCATAGGATAGTCGGTTGACCGCCAAAAAGGCCGTTAATCGACCTATAGAGGCACTTTTTGTAAATATTTTAATAACTCACGACAAATTGCTTGAGGGCAGGGTCGTGGGTTATTTTTTTAAGGAGGAATTTTGAAAACTGTTTTCGAAGGCGTGGCAACCGCGCTTATTACCCCGTTTAAGGGGGAGGAAGTGGACTATAACGCACTAAAAAAACTGATAGAAAGGCAGATAAGGCTTGGCGCAGACGCAATTGTGCTCTGCGGAACGACGGGAGAGGCCCCAACCCTTAGCGATGAAGAGCATAAGCGGATTTTGGAATACGGTGTTATGGTAGCGGACAATAAAATTCCAGTATTAGCGGGGTGTGGTTCAAACGATACCGCACACGCCGTAATGATGACAAAGTTTGCAAAAAGCATAGGTGCTAAAGGGGCGCTTATCGTTACTCCATATTACAACAAAACCACGCAAAACGGGCTTATAGCCCACTATTTTAGAATAGCGGATAGCGTGGATATCCCACTTATACTGTATAACGTGCCATCCCGCACGGGGATAAATATCGAAACAAAGACCTATCTTGAACTTATAGGACACAAGAATAT
>CATZIC010000004.1 GCA_958419945.1 uncultured Clostridia bacterium
GGATTCCCTTACGGTAAGCGAGGAATTGTTGTTGACTTCCCTGCCGTTATTTTTAAAGGGATATTTATATACGATGGTGTTACGGGAATCGTCTTCCCACTCAATATTTAGTCTGAATAGTGCCATAATAGCCTCCTTTAGCCTATTTCCAGTATATTGTAACATATAAACTTAATTTTTACAATAATTTTCAACACTTAATACTTAAGTTTATATATGTTTATTCTTTTGCGTAGGCAACTTATTTGTTATGGCGTGAAATTTTGTAGTAACCGGTTGAAAAACCTGCTCAATAATTGACAACTTTTACCACCTGCATTATAATATTGCTATAAAACACACGAGGTAATTATGAAAGTTTTTAACGTGGAAAAAGCAGCATCGGACTGCGTGAAATGGATACAGGATTGGTTTTTAAAAAACGGGAAGGGCTGTAACGCCGTAGTCGGAATTTCCGGCGGTAAAGACAGTTCGGTGGTTGCGGCGCTTTGCTGTAAGGCTTTGGGAAATGACAGGGTTATAGGCGTGCTTATGCCAAACGGCAATCAGCAGGACATCGACTGCGCCCACCTTTTGTGCGACCACCTGAAGATAAAAAAATACGTTTACAACATTTCCGAAATGCACAAGGCCTTCCAAAGTTCCCTGCCTGAAGGTTTTAAAACCACTTCGGCGTCGGAAATAAACCTTTTGCCTAGGATAAGAATGACCGCACTATACTACCTTTCGCAATCCCTTAACGGCAGAGTCGCAAACACCTGCAATTTAAGCGAGGATTACGTCGGCTATTCCACAAGATACGGGGATTCCGTAGGCGACTTTTCGCCATGCTCGAACTTTACCGTAAGAGAGGTAAAAGCGATAGGAAGATACCTTGGCCTTCCCGAAAAATTAGTCGATAAACCGCCTATAGACGGACTTTGCGGAAAAACCGACGAAGATAATCTTGGTTTTTCCTACGAAACTTTGGATAGTTATATAAGAGACGGAATCATTCCCGAAAAGGAAACTAAGGAAAAAATCGACCGCTTGCACGAAACCAACTTATTTAAACTCGAAGTAATGCAATCCTTTAAATTCGATATTGACGATTATTACAAAGATTAAACCTGAAAAACCTTAAAAAACCGACCTATAGGCCGGTTTTTGTATTTTCGACCTCGATTTTTATTTTAGTAATCAATGTGTTTTAAAAATATATACGAGAAAAGACCATCCGTAGAAGATTTACTGCAGATAGTCTTTTTGTTTCATTATGATATGGATCTCAATCACTGTAAACTTTTTTCTTAGCGGAATACCCTTTTTAGGTATCCCGCTAAAAGGTTTATTTGTTTTTTGACTTACATTTAGAGCAGCCGCTGCAGCAGGAACAATCCGAACAGCAGGAGGATTTGCCCTGCTTTTTTCTAACAATGCTTACGGTAATTACCGTTATAACGAAGGCTATAAGTAAGCCCACTATCAAATATTCCCACCACTGCATTATAGTTACCTCTTTTTACCTAATTTTATTTTGCCCTTGTTTGAAAGAACGATTAAAGTAATTGCTACTGCCCAAAGTGCTGCGAAGATGAAGGCGGTCCACCACCAACTTCCCACAAAGTAGATGGTTGCCGCTACAATATACGAAGTTACAACCCAGAATATGAGCGTGCCGTTAAAGGTCTTTTTCTCGCCGAGTTCGGATTTTGCCGTTGCAACCGCAGCAAAGCAAGGTATTGTAGTCATGTTAAAGGCAATAAATGCAAGAAGTGCGGGAACGGTTATGTTGGTAGCGCTGATCATTTGCATAACTGCGGAAACGCCGCCGTCGGCTTCGGTATCGATAATTACGCCTGCGATGCATGCGGCTAGGGTGCCGAAAGTTGCGATTACGTTTTCTTTCGCAATTAAGCCGGTGATAGCAGCAACAACGAACACCCAGCCCCATTCACCTAACTGACTGCCGAAGCCCAAAGGAGTAAACAACGGCTGAATAAGTCCGCCTAAACCTGCAAGTATACTTTGATTCATTTCCGCATCGCCGATAAATTTCCAATTCCAAGTAAAGTGCGATATAAACCAAATAACTATGGTTGAGGCAAGAATTATAGTGAATGCTTTTTTAATGAAATGTTTGGTTTTGTCCCAAAGGTGGAGCATAAGGTTTTTAAACCCCGGTAGACGGTATGAAGGAAGTTCCATAATAAAGGGCGGAACATCTCCTTTCATTGTGGTGCTTCTCATCAAAATTACGCTTATGATTGCAACCACGATACCGATTACGTACATAGAATATGTAATTACGTCCGCATTGCCTGCGCCTGCGTACTGAATTATACCGCCCGCAACCGCCGTCAAAATAGGAAGTTTTGCACCGCAACTGAAGAAAGGTATGACCCTTATAGTTGCCGTTCTTTCATTTTTATCGGCAAGTGTTCTCGTGTTTATCATTGCGGGAACGGAGCAGCCGAAGCCCATAATCATAGGCATGAAAGCTCTACCGGACAAACCGAATTTTCTGAAGATTCTGTCAAGAATGAATGCTACACGCGCCATATATCCGCTGTCTTCCAAAATGGAGAAAAGCAAAAACAGCACGAGTATTTGCGGCAAGAAGGAAAGGACTGCGAACAAGCCCCCTAAAACGCCGTCTACCAAAAGGCCCATCAGCCAATCGCTTGCATTTAGACTTGCTAAGCCCTGCGTTGCGCAAGCGGATAAAAAGGCCGTAAAGGTATCAAGTGTGTTAAACAGCACTACGCCGGGAGAGAAAACTCCTTCTTCATAGCCGAAGAAAGTGTTGATCGTTACTTCCGAAGCAAATTCGTCTATTGCGCTATCGTAAGCTATGGCGTATTCGCCGTCCGCTTCCTCGATGGTAACGGGGCATTTGCCGTTTTCTTTTGCGTAGAATTTGCCGTTTTCGGTAGCAAAGGCTTCTTCAAGATAAACCTTTTTGTTGTCCGAGGTGTAAACGTAAGGAACAGCGTCTACGGCTACGAGTTCGCCTTCTTCGAAGGAAAGTTCCGCAAGATCGCCATCCTCTGTGTAATATTGAGCCGTTTCATCGAAAGTGTCCTCGGTAACTTCCACCACGTTGCCGTTTTGGTCGTAAGCTAAAACTTCCTTATCGAAAACTCCCATTGCGCCGAGGTAGAACAAATCCTCGGAAAAGGTCATGTGGAAAATTAAAAACAGTATCGCCAAAAAGATAGGTATACCCCAAATCTTGTGTGTAAGCACTTTATCTATCTTATCCGATTTGCTTACTTTTATGGCGTTCTTTTCTTCTTTTTGCGATTTGGAAGAAATTACGCCGGAATAGTTTTTGGATATGTATTTATATCTTGCGTCGGCTACGATCGCTTCGAAATCACTTCCGAAATCATCGTCTTTGAAGGTCTTTTTGAACTCTTCAACCATTTTAGTGGAAGAGGGATGAGCTTTAACTTCAAGTTCGTCAAGTTCCACAAGTTTTATTGCGTGGAAAAGCGCGTTGTCTACGTTTTGACCTTCGAGCGCGATTTTGCAGTCGCCAACTAAGTGCATTAAAGCACTTCCTTCCAAAACCGTCTTTCCTTGGCGTTTTTTCTTTGAAGCCTCGTAGGCACGCTGCATAAGGCTATCAAGATTGGTTTCCCTTAAAGCGGAAATTGCGACGACGGGAATACCCGTGTTTTTCTCGAGCATTTCGGCGTCGATCTTGTTGCCGGATTTGGTTACTTCGTCTATCATGTTGAGCGCAATAACCATAGGAACGTCGATTTCCATAATCTGCGTGGTAAGATACAAGTTGCGCTCCAAGTTTGTAGCGTCCACTATATTTATAACGAGATCGGGATTTTCTTCGATAATGTAGTTACGCGCAATAACCTCTTCCGGGGTGTATGGAGATAAGGAGTAAATGCCCGGAAGGTCCACGATGGAAATTGGCTCCGCACACTTTTTGTATACGCCTTCACGCTTGTCAACCGTTACGCCAGGCCAGTTGCCGACGTGCGCGGTCGAGCCCGTCAACGCGTTAAATAACGTGGTCTTACCGCAGTTAGGGTTACCTGCAAGACAAAATCTTTTCATTTTATTACCTCCGTAGAAACCGCTTCAGCTTCGCTCTTTCTTAAAGATAGTTCGTAACCGCGAATGGTTACTTCGATAGGATCACCCAAAGGGGCACGCTTTCTTAAGTACACTTCGGCACCGGGGGTAACGCCCATATCGAACAGTCTGCGGCGTATTCTCGGCTCACCCGTAACCGCGCGGATTACGCCTTTTTCGCCGATTTGAAATTCACTTAACTTTTTCATTTATATAATAAACCTCCGTTTACTTTACCAATTTTACTTTTTGTTTTTTATTGCAGTTTTTTGATTGTAATCTTATCATTTTTATAAAAAGTGGGCCTATAGATCGGTTAATGAAGTAAATTTGCTTGATGGCAAGGGCTAAGTTACATTTGAACGACCATGATTTTGGTTGCAAGAACTTTGTCTATTGCAAGCCTTCCTTCCTTTACCAAAATGATTATACTGCCGCCGCTTACCGAAAGAACGCTTAATTCCGAGTTTATGGTTATACCTAAACTTTCAAGATGTTTTTTTGTCTTTTCGTCGGATAAAATCTTTATAACTTTAAGGTTCTTTCCTACCGGCGCTATTACTATCGGCATATCGATATCTCCTTTTTTATTATATGAATTGGAATTATGTGAATATGAAATAAGTTTCAGGTTCTTTACGCTCATAATATTATCACTTGTCTATCGCCTTGTCAAGCAAAAAAGTGAAATGTTTTTCATATTTTTAAAAAATTTTTAGTCCTATTTTTTGCCAAAATAAAGTTTTCGGCGATTTTTTTCGGAAAACCCTTGATTTTTTCGAGTTTTAGTCTTAAAATATGGTTATGAAAACCGACGTAAGGGTGCCAAAGCAGGCACGTTCAATCGAAAAAAAGAATAAAATACTGGAAGCAAGTTACGCACTGTTTTCCGAAGTAGGATATTTCGGAACCAACACGGCGGAAATTGCCAAACGTGCCGGCGTTTCTACGGGAATAGTTTACGGCTATTTTCACGATAAGCGGGATATTTTGATTTGCATACTCGACGACTATATAAATAGCGTCGCAAGTCCAGTGTTTGCCGTTTTCGAAAACGCAACCGAACTTAATTACGAAGTTTTAGTGCCCGCTATCGTGGACACCGCCATTGTCGCACATAAAAATAACAGCAAGATTCACGAGGTTTTGCACTCCCTTACCGCCACCGACGACAAGGTTCGGGAAGCCTTTATCGGGCAGGAAGACACCATTACGGAAAAGTTTGCGGAAAAACTGCAAGCCCTTGGCGAAAGCAAAGACGGCCTTAACGAAAAGGTGCATTTAAGCATGAACCTTATTCAGTCTTTTTGCCACGAATACGTTTTCGATAACCATCATTATATAAATTACGACTACATGAAAACTTTGGTTTGTAATTTGGTTATCAGCCTTTTTAAAAACTAAGGCTAAAAAAGTTGTGTAAAAGAAAAAACTCTCGGACGATTGCCGAGAGTTTTTTCTTGCCCATATGTTGTTTGACACCTTTTACAGTTTAATAAATTATATAAACGGTATCACAAATTAAGTTAAATGACCTTTTTCGTTTTTAGCGTGTTATTCACCACAGTACAAAGTTGCCCAATTGTTTTGATTTTTAAACTCTAAAATATCATCTGGGTTATATATAAAACTATTGTCTGATTCATTTGCTTTAGAATACATTACCATTACGCCGTTTTTTTTGTCATAGTTACCGTCTTTATCGGTAATAACCCAAAGAATCATATTATAAAAAGTAAAATCTTTGGCATCGGGATCCCACCTGTTCCATTCAGTCTTATCATAGTACGTGTTACATCCATGAATTTCATGCAAAACTCTACCTTCGGAATCAACTTGTAAGATACTGCCATACCTATATGGGTTGGATGTAGGGTTAACAAAATTTAGCGTATTAATATACTCAATTAATATTTCATTGCATTGATCTTTATTAAGTGAATATATATTTTCGTCTAAAATCTTGTGATCCGTAATTGGATAACAAACACATTTATTTTTATCTAATGGTTTATTCCAATCGTTTTTTTCTTTTAACTTATCCTTAGCTTCTAAGTAAAAAGCCTCTGTTTTATTTTTTAAATAATCGTAATACTCGGAATCTATAAAGGTCAAAGCGTAATTAATATCCGGATAAAAATATACGTTGTTTTCATCATAAGATTGGGAAATCACTAATCCGAAAATTTGGTTATCATCGTCCTCGCAATAAGAAAACAATGTTCTACCATAGTCATCTTGCTCCCAAACATAGATATCGGAATTACGTGCCCCTTCTCCGAAATGCATATATCCTACAGCATCAGGGATGCTATATACCGCAACGGTATACAATTCTTTGTATTCTCCTCGATATGGAAATGGATTTTCTCTATTAAAAAAGCAACCGAATAGCACAAAGAAACAACTAATCAATAAGGCACAACATAAAAGTAGTATTAAAACTTTCTTTTTATTATTTGAAATGAACAAGTTAATGCCCTCCCGTTTATATATTTGGCTTTAACTATAGACTTACGGCAAACGCCTTTACGTGACGACTTTTCATTGATTTTGGTCTCCGTCAGGTTGCGGTTGTGGTTCGTGCTCGACGGGGTCGGGTTGAGGGTCGGGATCGGGGTCGACGGATTCGGGAATGGGTTCAAAGGTAATGGTTACGTCGGTATCCGGCATAGTAAAGGTGAATTTAAGTAAATATACTTCTTCGTCGCCGAAAGATTCCTGCTTGCACTTTTCACCTAAAGCCGCAAAATTGCCGTCCACGTAAAGGCAAACGGTGGGGTCGTATTCAGTGTAGATGGTAACGGTAGCGCCAACCGCATAAAACTGTCTTATGCCGCTTACGATAAAGCCGTCCTCAACGCCGTCGGGAATAATATTATAATAGGTTTTACCGTTAGAAGCTATCGGCCTATCGAACGTTCCGCTATAGTAGCCTTTTACAAGCCTTACCATAAGGTCGTTAAGTTTTTCGACAATGACGTTTGCAATATTGGGGTCGTGGTGTGTGCCGCCAACACCGGAATGATCGGTTATGAAAACGAAAGTTCCGCCGGTTATGGCCGCCGCCTGACGGGTCAAATATTCGGTAAGAAGATCCGCACCGCTTGCAAGCACGGGGCAAATTCTTATCCCCTTTTTGGCCGCCGAATAAATAGCCTCTTGGTATCTTTGTTTATATACGTCTTTACTGTGCGGTGGAGCGTCGAGAAGGTGGAAGATTATTTTTGTGGAATTATCTGACCACTGCTTGGAAACGGCAAGCTCCAAAGCCTCGTCAACAGCTTCTTCATAATCGCCGCCGCCGGAAGCCTCCTGACTGTCGAGAAAACTTTGCTTAAAGGAAAGTTTTGAGGAAACAGTTACGTCGGCAAAGTCGGAATAGGCAAACTTTTCATCGTCGCCGTCGTCGCGGTAGAATAAAAGCGCAAGGTTGATTTTTGTATCGCTGAAAGTGTTTGAGATTCTCCCTATAACGTCGGCAAGTTCGGCTTTTAAATAGGAAAGTTCGTCCCCCATGGAACCGGTTACGTCCACTACAAACATTATTTCTATAATTTTGCCCTTTTCTTGGCTTTCTGTAAGATTAAGTTCCGCCTCGGTATCGCTTTCGGTAACTTCCGTCGTAGCGACGGCTTCCCCGCTTTTACAAGTTATCGTGCCGCCTTGAGTGTTTCCGAAAACGTAGGCAACGCCCGCGGAATCAGTTTTTGCTTCAAACAAGATGATACACCCACTTGAAAAGATTACAGGTGCGTTTGCTAGCGGCAAGCCTTCCTTTGTAACCGTTACTTTGACGCGGTTTAAAGTATCAAGTCCCCAATTTTTATCTCCGGTATAGGATAGGAATTTTCCGTCTTCCTTAGCAGTCTGCCCCTTTAAAAACAACGCCTTATAATCATTATAATATATATTGTCGTTGTGTGCGGAAGCAGTAATTATGCCTGCTTGCGGACGAACTTCCTGCCCTCCGCCTTCTTCGCCGGGGTTTACGCTTGGAATACCTGTATCGGTTGTATCGCCGGACGGGCCGTCTTCAGCCGGATATCCGCTCGGATACGTTGCACCCATGCCACCGTCCGCTTTGGGTGCTGCGCCACAACCAAACAGAATTGCAACAACGAGCAATAAAGATATTAAAGGTATCAGTTTAAAAAACTTTTTCATGGTTTTCTCCTTTTTTCACTTTGATTGTGCCTTGATTATAAAACGAATAAACCTTGCTGTCAATGTTTTTTTGAAAATTGCGACTAAACTATTAGTTTAGTTGGCATTTTTCAGGTATTTATTTGACAAAATTTTTAAAAAATCCGTCGATAACGGGCTTATAGCCCCACTTTTGTAGTTTTATGGTATTTTGCCTATTTTTTTATTATTTTAAGATTTTTGCGGCTGACGAATTTTTCACCCAAACAATGCCCAAAACAAAAATCCGCCCCGAAAACGGGACGGATTTTTTAAAAAAGCCCTAATAACGGGCTTATAGCCCTATTTTTACTCGGTTTTGCCCTGTGCTTTGAGTTCCTGCAAAATTTCGGCAAGAAGCTTTTCGGTAGCAGTCGGCTCCGGAGCGGGAGCGGGTGCAGCGGGAGCGGCAACGTTCTTTTTGGGAGCTTTGTCGGGATTACGTTTTGTGTAGCGAGTAAGCCATTTCTGTTCAACGGCAGTAAGTTCTTCGTCGTTGTCGAGTTTCTTCTGAACTTCCTTGCACATTCTTTCGTTTACTTCGGTAAGATCTTTAGCCTTGTTGATAAGTTTTACAAGGAAGAATACCACGAGCGCTATAATAAGGAAGTTAATGATAGCGTTGATAAATGCGCCCCAATCGATATAAATCGAATTAGCAAGATCAATTACGGTTGCGCCTTTTTCATCGACCATAAACGCCTTCTTTAAATAGGTATATATGCCGTCGAGAGAATCGCTGCCGAGACATGCTGCCAAAACCCAATTTATGATGGGCTTGATAATGTTGTTGCTTAACGCGGTTACTATCGCCGTAAAAGCGGAACCTACGATAACACCAACAGCCAGATCAACCACGTTGCCGCGGGTGATGAAGGTCTTGAACTCTTTCATAAGTTTCTTCATTTTGTTACATCCTTTTAATTTATTTTTATTAATAAGTCGGCCTATAGGTCGATTATTTCAATGTTTTAAAATTCCGCATTACATCTTTTCGGGTGTTTTTACGCCGAGAAGGGATAGTGCGTTTTTAAGTGCATAACGGGTTGCCTTTGTAAGCATTACCCTATACGCCGTTTGGTTTTGGTCTTCTGTAATTATCTTACAATCGAAATAGAATTTGTTAAATGCTTTTGCAAGATCAACCGCAAAACGTGCCACGTAGCAAGGTTCATACTTTTCGGCAGCGTTTTTAACCTGTTCGGGGAAGGTTTCCAAAACCGAACAAAGATTAAATTCGTCGTCGTTTACGGTAACCTTTTCCCAGTCGAAATTGTCTGTATCCCCTGCCCTTGAAATGACGCTGTTACAGCGGGCAACGGTGTATTGACAGTACGGTGCTGTTTCGCCGTCAAAGTTTAGCACTTTGTCGTAGCTGAAAACCACGTCTTTTATCTTGTTGTTGTAAAGCATTCCGAAAACCGCCGCGCCGACGCCTACTTCCATCGCCGTTTCTTCTTTGTTTTGTAAAGAAGGATTCTTTTCGTTTATAACTGCAAGTGCCTTTTCAAAGCAGCGGTTAAGTACGTCTTCAAGAAGTACTACGTGTCCCTTACGCGTACTCATAGCGCCGTCTTCCATAGATACCATGCCATACGCAACGTGAACGAGATCTTTTGCCCAAGGCTTACCCATGAGTTCCAAAACCTTAAAAATCTGTCTGAAGTGTAGGTTTTGTTGGTATGCAACGACATACAGGCACTTATCGAAATCGTAAGTGTTTTTGCGGTAAATTGCGGCCGTTATATCCCTCGTCGCATACAAACTTGCGCCGTCCGAACGGAGAATAATGCATGGAGGCATATCGTAATCGTCAAGGTTTACGACCATTGCGCCTTCGCTTTCCACGAGTAAGCCCTTTTCTTTAAGTTCGTCGACAACCGGTTGCATTTTGTCGTTATAAAAACTTTCACCGGCGTAAGAATCGAAGTTGACGTCCAAAAGTTTGTAGATTTTATCGATTTCTTTAAGGGTAATTTTCTTAAAGTAATTGAAAAGTTCCACGCACTCGCTATCGCCGTCTTCTATCTTTTTAAAATAAGCCCTTGCTTCCTCGTCCATGGCGGGGTTTTGTTCCGCTTCCTCGTGATAGCGTACGTATAAACGGGTAAGTTCTTTTAAGCCGTCCTTATCCACAGTTTCACGGTTTCCCCACGCTTTATAGGCGTAAATCAACTTTCCGAACTGAGTGCCGTAGTCGCCAAGGTGGTTTATGCCGACTGCGTTATAGCCTAAAAATTTGTAAATTCTATAAAGCGCAGCGCCTATTACCGTAGTGGAAAGGTGTCCTATATGAAATGGCTTTGCAATGTTTATCGAAGAATAGTCCATGCACACGGTTTTGCCCTTTCCCATATCCGAAGAGCCGTAATTATCACCGCTATCAATCACTTTTTGCAAAATTTCTTTTGTAAAACTTTTCCTGTCAAGGCGGAAATTAAGATAGCCGCCGACGCATTCCACCGAGGAAACCCCTTGGATTTCCGGAATAGACTTTTGCAAATCTTGCGCAATAACGTTAGGCGCTTTTCTTAACGCCTTTGAAAATTTAAAGCACGGAAGGGCAAAATCGCCTACCTCTTTTGTGGGAGGAACTTCCAAAAAGCCTTCTATGTCTTGGGCGGTAAAGCCTTCGATATTGATTTTTTCCGCAATTAAACGTTTGTAATTCATAAATCTCCTTCGACAACAAATTATTTTATCATATAATCCGATAAAAGACAACAAATAAGATTGAAAATTTGCTAATTTTGTGCTATATTGTTATAAGATTATTTGTGCTATCTTGTCATAAGATTACAGGAGATATACCAAATGAAATTAGGTGTTGTAGGACTTCCGAACGTAGGAAAATCAACTTTGTTTAACGCAATCACTCACGCAGGCGCAATGGCGGCCAACTTTCCATTTTGTACGATAGAACCGAACGTCGGCGTAGTTGCCGTGCCTGACGAAAGACTTGACAAACTTGCCGCTTTATACAACTGCAAAAAAATCGTGCCCGCTACTATTGAGTTTGTAGATATAGCAGGACTTGTAAAAGGCGCTTCCAAAGGCGAAGGATTGGGAAACAAATTCCTTTCTCATATAAGAGAGGTGGACGCTATCGTTCACGTGGTGCGTTGCTTTAAGGACGAAAACGTTACCCACGTGGAAAATACAATCGACCCTATTCGTGATATCAATATCATAAACCTCGAACTTATTCTGTCGGATATGGAAGCCATCGAAAAGAGGCTTGACAAAGCCAAATCCATGCAAAAAACAGGAGATAAAAAATACGCCGAAGAAGCCGAACTTCTTACGAGGATTTATAACACCTTAGAGAGCGAAAAGCCGGTAAGATCGATGGCATTAAGCGACGAGGAAAAGGACTACGTTAAAGGGCTGTTTTTACTTACCTCTAAACCGGTAATTTACGCAGCCAATATTTCAGAAGAAGATATTTCCTGCGAGGAAGACAGCTTGCCCATGGTAAAAGCCGTAAAGGATTTTGCTAAACTTGACGGCAGCGAAACTTTGGTTATTTCCGCAAAATGCGAAGAGGAAATTTCCGAACTTCCTATTGAAGAACAAAAGGACTTTTTGGATGCCCTAGGTCTTAAAGAAAGCGGACTTAACCGTCTTGTAAAAGCTTCATATAAACTTTTGGGACTTATGAGCTTTTTAACTGCCGGCGAACCCGAAACCCGCGCTTGGACTATAAAAATAGGCACCAAAGCGCCGCAAGCGGCAGGAAAAATCCATACCGATTTCGAACGCGGTTTTATCCGTGCGGAGGTTGTGGATTACGAAACTTTACTTGAATGCGGAAACTTAGCTTCCGCTCGTGAAAAAGGCAAAGTCCGCTCCGAAGGCAAGGATTACGTTATGCGGGACGGCGACGTAGTTTTATTCCGCTTTAACGTGTAAAAGGATTATAAAAATCGTTTTTTCAAAATATAAAAATATCTATCCACAAAATAAAAAATCTATCTAAATAAGAAATTACCTAAACAAAAAATATATCTATAAACAGGGCTGAACGCATTTTTGCGTTCAGCCCTGTTTTTTTATAAAATATTGCGATAACGGGCTTATAGGTGGACTTTTTTAGAGTTTCGTCATTGCGAGGCAATTTATTGCCGTAGTAATCCAGCCGTTCGCTTGCGAACTTCAATAATTACTCTAAATCCGCTTCTCTTCTCTATTCTCTTTACTCTCTTAACTGGCGAAGTCCTTAGACGTTAACCGACCTATAGACGAACTTTTACATAACTCAACTAAAAGTTTAGTTGTGTTTTAGAACTTTTTTCATTTTTAGTATTGACAGACAAAACTCAACGCTATATACTTTTTTTGTCGGAAGGAAAATTGTCTAAACCGACAAAAATACTATAAAAGGAGAATTTATGCTAAAAATCAAATTAAAGAAGAAAGTAGTACTACTGCTGTGTCTGATTTTTACCTATTGCCTGTTTGTCCCCTGCTTTTCCGGTTGCAAAAAAATCGGGCCGAGTTTTATAGACTTCAGAGCAAATTGGGTGTATGAAGGCGAAGATATGACCTTAATTATAACCACGCATGGGGACAGTCAGTACAATTATAACGGAAAAATTATCGTAAACGAAAAAGAAAGAGATATTTTTATCAGTGTTGCACCACATTTTGGGCAATTAGCCGTTTATATAAACGACGGAATTGACACTAAAGATAATAATTGGCCCCAAGAGGATTTATTCCTGTTCAGTTGTAGTTATGACGGTTATAAAAATTGGGTAACCCTTTCACACTTTGTAACAAAAGCACCGGACGGAAGCGACGTTTACGACGATGAGAAAAAAATCGTACTTACAAGGCATGACTATTAGAGGTGATATAAAAATGACAAAAACTAAAAAAATCTTTAATAGAACTTTCGCACTACTAATTCCCCTTTTTATTGTGATACTTGCAACCTCTTTAGTTGCATGCGCCCCAAAAAAGAATGATTTTTATAGCAAGCCTGCCACCTGGCACGGCGAGAATGGAAATCTGGAAATTTACTTTGACACCTCTCAAGGCTACGACAATTTCGGCGCCAATCTTACAGCAATACTCAAGATAAATGAAAAGTCTGTTAGAGTAGGCTTGTACACTTCCGCTAATGGGCAAACCTTCGGCATGTACAAAAGGGTAGAAGATGAACAAAATGAATGGCTTGGCACCAATTCGGTAAAGTGTATTTGTGTCGGCGACTATATCTTTGAAAACGAGGTAGTAACCTTTAATATTTTAAATGATTTCAGCGGGCTTGAAGGCGAAAACGCACTTTTAGGGAAAAACCTTGTCTGCAAAAAAATCTATTTTGATAAAAATGAGGATTATTATGATCAACCTGCCACCTGGCATGGCGAGGACGGAAATTTGAAAATTGACTTTAAAACAGCCTCAAGTGAAAATCATTCAAAGATGTCGCTTATCGGCAAACTTACTATTTGCGGAAAAGAAGTTGAAGTTAATATACACCTTACTATCATCAATTCGCTTAATTTCGGTATTTACAAACACAAAAACGATCAGTCAACCGAATGGCTTGGCACCCGTGAGGATGGATACATCTTTGGAGGACGCTACACCATTAACGAGGACGAAATAAAATTAATAATTTATTACGATCACAGCGGTCTTAAAGGTGATGACGCACCTTTGGGAAAGGTCATCGTCTGCCATAAACAGGAAATAAGCAATGGTAATTTAGACCAAAGCGGAGGCGTTTATGAAAAATAAAATCAAAAGTTCTAAAAAAAGTTCTGTTTTAATGGCTATAATATTTACAATCACACTACTTTGCACCTTTTTTACCGGCTGCATAAAAGGACCAGTTAAATTCATAGACCTGCGCGCAAATTGGGTTTATGAAAGCGAGGATATGACCTTAATAATATCCACTCCTGGTGATAGTCATTTTTATCTTGTAGGAAAAATCATAAAAGGCGATGAAGTAACAAACCTTTTGATTGACGTCGATTATGATATTTATAAGTCAAGCGGAAAACTAAGCGTTTATAAAGACGACGGAATAGACATATTCTCCGGAACAACTTGGAGTTATGACCGGTTTTTGTTTTCATGTAGTTACGACAAAGATAAAGAAAAACTAATTCTTTCAAAGTTTACTTGGCAAAAAGCGGACGGAACCCCCGGTTTTGAGCGTGAAGACACAAAAATTACGCTTATTATGAAAGACTATTCTTTGTGAGGATATAAAAATGACAGATAAACGAACTTATAAAAAGACTTACGTAATAGTTTTATCGATTTTTTGCGCAATGCTTTTTGCTTTTTCCTCTACCGCCTGCGCTTTTGGGGTAAACAAATATTACAATAAACCTTCAAAATGGCACGGCTGGGACGGAAACTTACAAATCGATTTTCAATCGCTCGGAAGCGGCCGTTTAAGCGGTGTGCTTACCTTAGGTGATAAAACAGCTGATATCTATATAGCAAATTCCGATTATGCGCAAACTTTCGGCATGTATAAAAAGGTCGACGAAGATACGGAGCCGAGCGATTGGCTGAAAACCAACAACTTAAACTGCATTTGTTTAGGCGACTATTCGGTTGACGGCGACACCGTAACGTTCACTATTTTGTACGACTTCACGGGCTTTACCGGCGAGGACGCACTTTTGGGAAGAAAGATCGTTTGTCAAAAATACGCATAACCAAAAAAACAGCCGATAACCGACCTATAGACAGACTTTTACAAAGTATTGATGCGGAGTTTGTCTTAATTCACTTCGTCATTGCGAGGCAATTTATTGCCGAAGCAATCCAGACGTTAAAGAGCAAACTATATAATACTAAAATAGATAATCGTGAGGCTTATTATAAATATGAAAGGGCGATATTATAAAAAATTGACGGGACTTATAGCCTGTTTACTCTGTGCAATACTACTAACCTCCTTTAGCGGTTGCATTTACGGCCGCAGCGGAAAGAAGTTACTCAACTATCCAAACGTCTGGTCGTGTGATGACGCTGAATTTAAATTGGAATTTACGACTACGGGTTTTGAATATGATTACTGTATACCCGCTACGCTGTATTTGGACGGAAAAGCGATTGAAGTAAATTTAATATTCCACCAACCGTCGCTACTTGAAATTTATTTATCTGAAGGCTATGTTGAAGGCAATTTCGATCGAGATGAAGTATTATTTATAATATATTATGATTATTCTCATTTATCGCTTGAATGTGGCGCTAAAACGGCGCTTACCTTTGAAATAACAAAGGACAATACCAATCGGGAAGGTAAAGAAAGCCTTGTAGGAAAAAAATTTGTGTTTTATAACAGCCCGATAACACCGCCCCAAGAATAACGTTAAGGTAGTTAAAGAATATGAAAAAAACGATTTTAATTGGAATTTCTAAATCCGTTGTACTATCTATGCTCGTCGTAATGCTTGTAATTTTTCCGCTTACGGCTGCGAAGTGTCCGGACACCCCCTGCTTTACCGATTTTTATGCATATTGGTCATGCGATTACGACGACGTAAAGTTATCGGTTACGACAATGGCTACCGATGATGATATTAGAGGCAAAATAGTTTTGGACGGTGTGGAAACCGACCTGATATTTTACTTCGACCGCAGTGAAGAGGTCATCGTCGCCTTCAACGCGGACGAAGTTGACACTACAAAAAGAAAGTGGGAATTTGAAACAAAAACAAGAGTTTTTATCGCGCAAACCGATGGACATAGAAAAGCCGTAACTTTTAAAATAATTTACGACTATACCGGACGGCCTGGGCAAAAAAGCCTTCTTAACAGGACTTTAGTGCTTAATCGAGACGATCAATAAAAACATTTGTGTAAAATATTAAATTTACCCCGCTTACAAAAAACAGCCGATAACGGGCTTATAGATAGACATTTAAAAAGTTTGGGTGTTGAGTCTGTAGTGTGTAGAGTAGAGTTTTTCGCTTTTAGAACTTCTAATAATATACTTTAAATCCGCTTCTCTTCTCTTTTCTCTCTTAACTGTCGAAGCCGTTAGGCGCTAACCGACCTATAGGCCCACTTTTACCAAGCTCAACTAAAAATTTGCTTGCTTTAGCGGACTTTTTTTATTTTTTGTATTGACAGAAAAAATTCACCATTATATAATTATTTTGTCGATAGGAAAATTATCAAAATTATCCGAAACGACAAAAATATTGCAAGAGGAGAATTTATGCTAAAAATCAAATTAAAGAAAAAAGTGGCGCTAATACTTTGTATGATTTTTACCTTTTGCCTGTTGGTTCCCCTTTCCGGTTGCTTGGCCTCTCGTCCTGACGTAGTAGATTATAGGGCAAACTGGATATACGAGGGCGAAGATATGACCTTTATTATTACGACAACCGGTGACTCAAATTACATTTATAACGGAAGTATAAGCATAAACGGCAAAACAATAGACATACTGATTGAGGTTTCTTCTTGCTCCAAAAATCTTTCTGTATATAGGAGCGAAGGCATTGATATAAACGTAGAAGATTTGGCTACTGAATATTTTGATCAGTTGCTATTTGATTGTAGTTACAGCAATTATAAAGAAGGGATTAAGTTGACCTATTTTATACTTCCTTTAGAAAAAGGTAAAAACGAGATCTATCCGGACAAAGAAATATTTCTCACACGATACGATTATTGACCGAGGTAAAAAATGACTAAAAAACTAACCTTAAAAAAGACGGCAATAATAGTTTTGTCGATTTTCTGCGCAATGCTTTTTGCTTTTTCATCTATCGCCTGCGCTTTTGGAGTAAATAAATATTACAATAAACCTTCAAAATGGCACGGTTGGGATGGAAATTTACAAATCGATTTTAGTACAAACCTGTCTAATCATTTGCGTGGAACCCTTACGATAGACGGTAAAACCGTTGAGATCTTCATAGATAATTCCAATTGCGCTCAAACCTTCGGTATTTATAAAAACGTAACAGAAGAAACCGAGCCGAGCGATTGGCTGAAAACCAACAACTTAAACTGCATTTGTTTAGGCGACTATTCGGTTGACGGCGACACCGTAACGTTCACTATTTTGTACGACTTCACAGGGTTTTCCGGCGATGACGCACTTTTGGGAAGAAAGATAGTTTGTCAAAAATACGAATAACCAAAAAAACAGCCGATAAGTTGGGCTATAGGCCCGTTATCGACTGTTTTTATTTTTTGCTTTATCTCAAAAGTTTAAAAAATCCGCCGAATTTTTCGGCGGATTTTTAAGTTCTATTTAACTATTAAGCTTTTTCGATTTCAGAGAAATACTTAATGGTTCTTACCATCTGAGAAGTGTAGGAGTTTTCGTTATCATACCAAGAAACAACTTGTACCTGATAAGTATCTTCGTCGATCTTCTGAACCATGGTCTGAGTAGCGTCAAACAAAGAACCGAACTTCATACCGATAACGTCGGAAGAAACGATGGGATCTTCGTTGTAGCCGAAAGATTCGTTAGTCTGTGCCTTCATAGCGGCGTTAATGCTGTCAACGGTGATGTCTTTACCTTTAACAACTGCAACCAAAATGGTGGTGGAACCGGTAGCGGTAGGAACACGTTGAGCGGAACCGATAAGTTTGCCGTTGAGTTCGGGGATAACGAGACCGATAGCTTTTGCAGCGCCGGTGGAGTTAGGAACGATATTCATAGCGCAAGCACGGCTTCTTCTTAAGTCGCCCTTTCTCTGCGGACCGTCCAAAGGCATCTGATCGCCGGTGTATGCGTGAACGGTAGTCATGATACCGCTTACGATAGGAGCGTAATCGTTTAAAGCCTTAGCCATAGGTGCGAGGCAGTTGGTGGTGCAGCTTGCTGCGGAAATAATATGATCGTCTTTAGTAAGCGTATTGTGGTTTACGTTGTAAACGATGGTAGGAAGGTCGTTTCCTGCAGGAGCGGAAATAACAACGTTCTTAGCGCCGGCGTCGATATGAGCCTGAGCTTTTTCCTTCTTTGTATAGAAGCCCGTGCATTCCAAAACAACGTCAACTTTGAGTTTCTTCCAAGGAAGATCCTGTGCCTTGGGGCAAGCATAAATAGTAATTTCTTTGCCGTCAACGGTGATGGAACCCGGCGTTACTACGGTTTTGCCGTCTTCAGCCAAAACTGCGTCTTTGTAATCAACCTGATGTTCTCTTGCGTAGTTACCCTGTGTGGAGTCGTACTTAAGAAGATGAGCAAGCATCTTGGGGCTTGTTAAATCGTTGATAGCAACGATGGTGTAGCCTTTTGCACCGAACATCTGTCTGAAAGCAAGACGGCCGATTCTGCCGAAACCGTTAATTGCAACTTTTACATTTGCCATAATTTATAAAATCTCCTTCATTGATTTCTTTCGATTGTATTATAATAAAATATTGAAACTTCGTCAAATATTTAAACGCACTTTTATTTTATTAGTAAAAATTTTAAGTACTAATCTGCGATTTTTAAGGTCTGACAAAGTTTTTATAACCTTCTGCCGCGATTTATATCTGAACTATTTGAGCGCGTCGGGGTTTAAGCACTTTAACTCGTCCAAAACGAAAAGTCCGTCCTTTCTTATAAGTTTATCGTCGAACCATATTTCGCCGCCGCCGTACTCTTTGGTCATAATAAGAACTAAATCCCAATGAAGCGCGGAAACGTTGCCGTTACTGCAATCTTCGTAACTGCAGCCCGGTGTAAAATGGATTGAGCCGGCGATTTTTTCGTCGAACAAAATATCCCCCATGGGTTTTGTAACGTAAGGATTTACGCCGATAGCGAATTCGCCGACGTATCTCGCGCCCTCGTCAACGTCGAAAACCTTTTCCACTTCATTTGAGCCGTTTGCGGTCGCTTTTACGATTTTGCCCTTTTTAAATTCCAAGCGGATATTTTCGTAGCGTACCCCGCCCTGAACGGATGGTGCGTTATATGAAATGTAGCCGTTTACGCTGTCTTTTACGGGCGCGGAATAAACTTCGCCGTCGGGAATATTACATTCGCCCGCGCATTTAACCGATCCTATATTTTTAATTGAAAAACTCAAATCGGTGTCTTTCGCGATAAGTCTAACCTTATCCGTCTTATCCATAAGCGCTTTAAGTGAGTCCATTGCCCTGTCCATTTTTTCGTAGTCCAAGGTGCAGACGTCGAAAAAGAAATCTTCAAAAGCCTCCGTGGAAGTGCTTGACTGCTGTGCCATCGACGGGGACGGGTACCTTAAAATTACCCAGCGTGTGTTGTTTACACGCTTTTCGTGGTGAACGGGGTAACTGTAAATTTTGGAATATGCGGCGTTTCTGTCAGCGGGTACGTCTGAAAGTTCGAATGCGTTTGCACCGCCACGGATACCGATATAGCAATCCATGTCGTTCATAATATAGCCGTCGTATTCCGCCCAAAGTTTTAAAGCCTCGTCATTTGCACCCGAAATCTGCGCGCGCATTACGGAATGATCACGAAGCACGGGAAAGGCGTACGCACCGACTGCGTAGACCTCTTTTATAACTTCCTTCATAAGGTCGGTTACTTCGCCGAAGCCTTCTATCATAACCTTATCACCCTTTTGGGCTCGAATGGAATGGTTGACGAGAACTTTTGCAAGCTTGTTTAATCTTGGATCTTTCATTATAATCCTCTTTTTGTAAAGTTTAATTAGTTAAATTTGTATTATTCTTTGCCGACAAAATATCTGAAAATGCCCTATAATCGACCTATAGAGGCACTTTTGCAGTGTTTTAGCCTACTACTTTTTCTTTGCTTTTAATTCTTCTGCGGTGGTTTCGATAATTTTTTTAAGCCTTTCGGGGTCGGTGTTTTCAGCCACAAGATACATCGGTTTTGCGCCGTCATATGGTATTTCTTCTAAAAGATTAAAAATAGCGTTTCCTTTCGTCTTTTTTATAAGCAACCTTTCGTCGTAAATACCGCCGAAAAGGACACCGCTTAGGTATAGGAGATACTCGCCCATCATAGGCCTACAGGTAACGTCGCCAACAATAGCCAGTTCCTCCATTATTAGATTTTTACATTCTTTACTAGTTGCCATAACACTAAATTCGTCCTTATTTTTAGGCAAATTTACCGTTTAACCGACCTATAGGCCGACTTTTACTGATTTTTCAATCTTTCCAAAATAGAGTCTGCAACCGAAAGGCCGTTTGCGGAAGCCTGCTGAAGTCCACGGGTTACGCTTGCGCCGTCGCCTATTGAGTAAAGGCCTTTTACGCTTGTTTCGAAGTTGGTATCCACGACGACTGAATTTGAATAGAACTTGACTTCTATGCCGTAAAGCAAAGTTTCGTCGCTGGCAAGGCCCGGAGAAACTTTGTCAAGGGCGTAAATCATTTCTATAATATCGGTCATTATCCTGTGCGGAAGAACAAGGGACAGATCCCCGGGAACCGCGTCTTTAAGGGTGGGTACTAAGTTGTTTCTCGTAAGCCTTTCCTCGGTAGTTCTACGGCCGCGGCGGAGATCGCCGAAACGCTGAACGAGGATTTTGCCGTCGCAAAGCATGTTGGAAAGTTGGGCTATGTGTTTGCCATATTCAATAGGTGTTTTGAAAGGCTTCGTAAAGTTTTTGGAAACCAAAATCGCAAAGTTGGTGTTTTTGGTTTTGAATTCCTTACTTTTATAAGCGTGTCCGTTGACGACGGCCAGCCCGTTTTCGTAATATTCGGTAGCGACTTCCCCCGACGGGTTAGTGCAGAAAGTTCTTACCTTATCGTCGAAGGTCTGCGAATAGTATATGAGTTTTGCCTCGTAAAGGTTACGGTTAAGCTCGTCCATAACCTCGTCACGACATTCCACCCTTACGCCGATATCCACGGTGCCGACTTTGGTTGCGATATCGTGCTTACGGCAGATACCGAGGAACCATTCCGAACCTTCTCTGCCGATACCGGCAACTATTTCCGACGAATAGTAGGTTTCACCTTTGTCGGTGGTAACGCCGATTGCTTTTCCGTCCTCGATAATGATATCGGTAACCATGGTATTGAATATCATCTCCACGCCGATTTCTTCGAGGTGGTGCTGTAGTCTTGTGTAAATTTTATAGCCCTCTTCGGTACCGAGGTGTCTTATGGGGCATTCGATAAGTTTAAGGTTTGCGCCGATGGCTTTTCTGCGGATCTCACGGATTTCCGCTTCCTTGCCTAAGCCGTACACGAAAGAATCCGCACCGAATTTAAGATATATATCGTCCGAGCGCTTAATAAGTTCGACTGCTTTTTCGTAGCCTAAAATGGTTTGAAGGTTACCGCCGACGTCGGGAGATAAGGAAAGTTTTCCGTCCGAAAAAGCCCCTGCGCCTGCAAAACCCGTGGTTATGGAACAAGGCTTACAACCTGCGCATACCCCCGTAAATCTTTTAGGGCAGGTGCGTTTTTCGATGCTTCTCCCCTTTTCGATTATAAGAACTTTCAAATCGGGGCGTTTTTCTTTAAGTTCGTAAGCGCAGAAGATTCCGGAAGGCCCTGCACCTATGATTATGACGTCGTAATTAAGCATAATAAGCTCCTTTGTTTTGGTTTTGATGCCATTTACATTTTAGCATAACCCGCTTAAAATAGCAAACGCTTGTGTAAAAATATTGCAAATTGTTTTGTAGCGGGCAGCCCTTTAAAAATATTGAATTATTGCAGAATTTATGTTAAAATTAATTTAAGGCACTTAACTAAATTATCGTATGGTAAACTTAGTTATGCCGTAACTTTTTTGAGGCTATAATATGGTCGAACTTTTATCTCCTGCGGGAAGCGTCAGCGGATTTTTGGCGGCGATTAACGGTGGCGCTACTGCCGTTTATCTCGGTCTTGACGCATTTTCAGCAAGAAAAAATGCGGAAAACTTTAATTTTGAAAATCTTCCTTATTATCTAAGGTACGCTCATATTTTCGGCGTAAAGGTTTACGTTGCCCTAAACACTTTGGTCGGCGACGGCGAAATGGAAAGATTTCTTGAATATGCGGAATTTTGCACCCAAAACGGCGTTGACGGCATTATCGTGCAGGATATGTTTTTGGGAAAACTTTTGCATGAAAAATTTCCGGATTTAAATTTGCACCTTTCTACGCAGGCAGGCGTTAATAACGTTTACGGCGCACGGCTTGCGAAAGAATACGGATTTTCACGCGTGGTGCTTGCCAGGGAAACGGATGCCGAAGAAATAGCAAAAATTTGCGAAATTATAGAAACCGAAGTTTTCGTACAAGGCGCACTTTGCACTGCATTTTCCGGACAGTGCTATATGTCAAGTTTTGCCGGAAACAACAGCGGTAACCGCGGACTTTGCAAACAGCCTTGCAGAAAACTTTACACATTAAAAAACGAGAACCTACAAAAAAGCGGCTATGATATTTCCCTTGCGGATTTATGTTTGGCGCCAAAACTTGACGAGCTTTTAAACCTTGGCGTGTCCTCCTTAAAAATAGAGGGAAGAATGAGAAAGCCCTCTTACGTTTACGCCGCAACAAAGTATTATTCAGACCTTCTTAATGGTAAAAGTCCGTCTATAAGCCCGTTATCACGCACTTTCAAGCGTGGTAACTACACTTTGGGCTTAGCTTTCGGGCAGGATAAAAATCTAATATCAAGCAAAGTGCAAAGCCATATCGGTGAAAATATCGGTAAGGTTAAAAAGTTAAGTAAAGATATTTTAACCGTTTCTTCCACACATAAATTTTGTCCATCGGATAGCGGAAAAATACTGCGAGATGGCATGGAAGTCGGAAATTACACCGTCGACGAAAATTTAAACCTTAGATTTAAAGGGGCTGTCAAATCTAATGATGACATAACTTTAACAACCGACAGCAGGTTTGAAAGTGAAATTTCCAAATTGAAAATTACGATGCCCGTAGATATTTCCGCAAGTTTTTTGGCAGGACAAAAAGCCGTTATTACTGCAATCTTAAACGGAATATCGGTAACGGTTAGTAGCGACTTTTTACTTGAAAAAGCCAAAAACAGCCCTATATCCGAAAATGAAATTGCGGAAAACCTTTCTAAATGCGGTGATTTGCCTTTTGCCCCAAGCGTTACGGTAAAAACAGACGGCATTTTTATTGCCAAAAGTCAGCTTAACGCACTGCGCCGTAAGCTTTACGAGGATTTATTTAATTTAACGCCTGTAAAGGTTGGACGGGTGAACGAGGCTTCCTTAAAAACGCCTTTGGTAAAGCCCGATAAGTCGCTTATAGTTATGGACGACGATTTCAGCGTGATTAACGATTACGACTTTGATATAGCCGTATTTTCACCTTTGGATTATTCTGACATAAACTCCTTTAATAAATTCTTTTCCGATTTGCGTTTTCATAAATCTAAAAAGTTTTTATACCTTCCTCCAAAGCTAAATACTGCCGATAACGGGCTTATAGCCCCACTTTTGAAAAAATTTGACGGTATTTTTGCGGACGGATATTACGGTTTGAAACTATCTGAAGAGTACGATATTCCCCTTATTTTGGGCAGCGGTACCAACATATACAACTCTCAAGCGGCAACGGAGGCAGGGGCATGCTATGACTACGTTGTTTCAAAGGAATTAACGATTAAGGACGCTAAAAAACTGGGCGGGTACTACTACTCGGCGGGAAGCATTAAGGTTATGGATTTATGCTATTGTCCGTTTGGGAAAACCTGCAATGACTGCAAGGGATCGGATATTTCCTGTCTTTCTGACGGCGAAAGGAGTTTTAAGTTAAGACGGGCAAAGCTTAACGGTTGCCGTTTTGAAGTTTATAACCCTTATCCCCTTTTGACGGAAGGCTTAGACAGAAACTTTTTCAACTTTTTAACACTTGATAATAATCAGAAAGTTGCCATTTTAAAGGCAAAGGATTGCCCCATAAAGGCAAAGGACAAAATTACTAATTACACCACCGGACATAGTAAAAAACCGCTTTTGTAAGCGGTTTTTCTAAAAAAGACTACAATTTAAAAACAAAAAAGACTGCCAAAATATCGAGCAGTCTTTTTATATTATGATTTAATTAAACCAATTCGATAATTGCCATAGCGGCAGCATCACCGCGACGTTCACCTAAAGAATAGATTCTGGTATAACCGCCGCCCTGACCTAATTCCTCTTTACGCTGAGCGTACTTAGGAGCGATTTCGTTGAAAATCTGTTCGATTAAGGGGTGTTTGATACCGTGAGTTCTTTCTTTGAACTGCGCTTTGCTTTCCTTAGCTTCTTTGGTAAGTGTAAACTCATGAAGTTTAGACATGATCTGTCTTCTTGCGGCGAGTTTCTTGGGACCGTCTTTAATAACGGTGTTAGTAACTTCCTTACCCTTAGCGTCTTTGGTAGTAACCTTAGTTTCGATAGTATCTTCATAAGAATTTACGGCTAAGGTAATAATTTTTTCAACGTAAGGACGAAGTTCTTTTGCGCGCATTTCGGTTGTTTCTATTCTTCCATACCAAAGTAATTTGGTCGCTTGATTCTTTAAGACCGACTGTCTTTGAGTAGCGGTCATACCTAATTTTCTGGCCATGATTATTAGTCCTCCTGTTCTTTGAGCGATAAGCCGTAGCTTGCAAGTTTCAAAATAACTTCGTCGAGTGATTTTTTGCCGAGGTTACGGACTTTAAGCATATCGTCTTCTGTCTTTTTGGTTAAATCTTCAACCGTGTGAATGTTGGCACGTTTTAAGCAGTTGTAGGAACGGACAGAAAGGTCCATATCCTCTATACTCATTTCCAAAATTCTCGGTAACGGATCGGTAGGTTGCGCTTTCAAAATATCGGGGATAGATTGACTTAAACCTACAAACAAATTAATATGTTCCGAAACAAGTTTTGCCGCCAAGGAAATAACATCTCTTGCGGGGAACGCGCCGTTTGTTGTTACCTCTAAAATAAGTTTATCATAGTCGGTACTTTGACCAACCCTCGTATTTTCCACGCTGTAGCTTACCTTTTTGACTGGTGCGTACTTGGAATCTACTGCAATATAACCTATCTCATCGGTTTTATTGAATTCTGCGCCTTGGTAGCCTCTGCCACGACCGACGGTAAGTTCCATTTCGAAATATGCGTCGGCGTCGAGGGTGCATATATACGCACCGGGATTGGCAATATCAACGTCGGCGGGCAGTTCGAAATCCTCTGCCGTAACGACGCAAGGGCCATGCTTGCAGATAGTAATGATTTCCTTAAAGGAAGGATCGGTCGAAACGGTTTTAAAAGCGATTTCCTTAATATTAAGAATGATTTCGGGAACGTCTTCCTTAACACCCTTAATAGTGGAAAATTCGTGTTTTACACCGAGTTCGGGGGCAAATTTTACGCCTTGAGCGGCTGCGCCCGGAAGCGAAGATAACAAAGTTCTTCTTAAAGCGTTACCAAGTGTTAAGCCGAAACCCTTTTCCAAAGGTTCGCACACTATTTTGGCGTAGCTTCTGTCCTCGCTTTCTTCGACAACGATGTTGGGCATATCTATTTCCATCATAGAAATATTACCTCCTGAATTTTTTTGAGTAATTAAGCTTAGAAACTAATTACTTGGAATACAACTCGACTATCATGTGTTCCGAAATCTGAGCGTCGATATCTTCTCTTGTCGGAAGCGCGATAACCTTTCCCTTTAGTGTTTCAGGATCGAAGTCTACCCATTTAGGCATAGCTCCGTTTTTAGCGACCTCTTTTAAGGCAGTAAAATATTTATTGTTTTTCTTGGTTTCTTTAACGGCAATTTCGTCGCCCGCTTTTACCTGATAGGAAGCGATGTCAACGTTCTTTCCGTTAACCGTGAAATGTGCGTGTGTAACAAGTTGACGAGCCTGTGAACGGGAAGAAGCAATACCCATTCTGAAAACTACGTTGTCAAGACGTCTTTCGAGAAGGGAAAGCATGTTTTCACCGGTGATACCCTTCATGCGGTCTGCTTTTTCATAATATTCTCTGAACTGACCTTCGAGTACGCCGTAAATTCTTTTAACTTTCTGTTTTTCACGAAGCTGTTGACCGTATTCGGAAACCTTTCTTCTGCTTTTAGCGTGGGGTCCGGGAGCAACCGGCCTTTTTTCGAATGCACAAGTGGTCTTGTAGCATCTTTCGCCTTTTAAGAACAATTTAGCGCCTTCACGTCTGCAAAGACGGCATTTTGAATCTGTATATTTAGCCATAAATAAATATCTCCTTATACTCTGCGACGTTTAGGAGGACGGCAACCATTGTGAGCAATGGGGGATACGTCCTGAATTAACGTAACTTCGATACCGCATACGCCAAGTGCACGGATTGCGGATTCCCTTCCCTGACCGGGGCCTTTAACGAAAACTTCAACACTTCTTAAACCGTGTTCCATAGCCGCCCTTGCAGCGGTTTCGGAAGCCTGTTGTGCGGCAAACGGTGTGGATTTTCTCGAACCACGGAAGCCTAAAGCGCCTGCACTGCAGTGAGAAATAGTGTTACCGTTCATGTCGGTTACAGTAATGATGGTGTTGTTGAAAGAAGACTTGATGTGTACTTGACCTTTATCGACTTTCTTAATCTCTCTACGTTTCTTAATAACTTTTTTAGTAGTTGCCATAGTAACTTATCACCTCTTACTTGCTAGCCGTCTTTTTCTTAGCGACGGTACGACGCGGGCCTTTTCTGGTCCTTGCGTTTCTCTTGGAACTCTGACCTCTTACGGGCAGATTCTTTCTATGACGAACGCCTCTATATGAACCGATTTCAATAAGCCTTTTAATGTTCATTGAGTTTTCGGTTTTAAGTTCGCCTTCTACGTGTAAATTACGTTCGATATATTCCCTGATTTTGGAAATATCTTCTTCGGTTAAATCCTTGACTCTCGTGTCAGGATTGACGCCGGTTTCGGTTAAAATCTTATTCGATGTAGTTCTGCCAATGCCGAAAATGTAGGTAAGGCCGATTTCTACACGCTTATCTCTCGGTAAGTCAACACCGGAAATTCGTGCCATTATTTAATATCCTCCAAAATAATGTGTAAATTCTTTTTTATGATCTATATTCGATATCCTTTACCCAAAAAGGTGTGGAATGACCTTTTTCAGATAAACGATTTATTTCCATTAGCCCTGTCTTTGTTTATGATTTTTGTTCTTCGAACAAATTACCATAACCTTGCCTTCTCTTTTTATAACCCTGCATTTATCGCACATAGGTTTAACAGACGGTCTGACTTTCATAATTATTGTTCCTCCGATATTTTTTGAACTTTTAAATTTTTGCCTGATGTTTAAGACTTGCTGCGCCAAACGATTCTGCCTTTTGATAAGTCGTAAGGACTCATTTCAAGTTTAACCGAGTCGCCCGGAATTATCTTAATGTAATTCATTCTGAGTTTTCCGGAAATGTACGCGGTTATTACAAAGCCGTTTGATAATTTGACTTTAAACGTTGCGTTCGGTAAGGCTTCCAAAATGACGCCTTCCGCTTCGATTACGTCGCTTTTCGACACGATTAATTCCTCCGTTAAAATTTATAGCGTCAGTATTTCCACACCGTCGTCGGTAATGGCGATTGTGTTCTCGTAATGCGCAGACGGTTTTCCGTCCCTTGTTACGCACTTCCAGCCGTCGATATCTACGTGGTAATCACCCATATTTATCATAGGTTCGACTGCAAGCGTCATGCCTCGTCTTAATCTTACTCCAACCCCTCTCTTACCGTAGTTGGGAACCTGCGGATCTTCATGAAGGTGTCTGCCGACGCCGTGTCCGACCATATCCCTTACGACGGAAAATCCGTTTGATTCGGCGTGCTGTTGGACAGCATAACCGATATCACCTATTGCTCCGCCGATAGAAATTGCTTCTATACCCTTAAAGAAGCACTCTTTGGTAACTTCTATAAGTCTTAACTTTTCAGCCGAGCATTTGCCGACGGGGAAGGTCCTTGCCGCGTCCGAATGATACCCATCGAGCACGCAACCGGTGTCTATGCTTACGATTTCACCTTCTTTAAGGGCTCTGTCGGACGGGAAGCCGTGCACCACCTGTTCGTCAATAGAAACGCAGATGGTTCCCGGGAAACCGCCGTAACCCAAAAAGTTGGGTTTTGCCCCGCGTGAAGTAATATACTCGTACGCAAAGTCGTCAAGTTCCTTAGTGGTTATACCCACACGGATTTTTTCTTCGAGAAGTTTAAGCATATCGCCGACTATGCGGCAGGAGGCTTTAATCTTTTCGATTTCCTGTGGAGTTTTAATATAAATCATTCAAGCACCTTAATAATCTCCTGAAAGACCTCTTGAACCGGTTTGTCGCCGTCAACGTCCTTCAAAAGCCCGCTATGTTGATAATAATCGATGAGCGGGGCGGTCTTAGCCGTATAAACATCAAGCCTTTGTTGTACCGTTTCGCTCGTATCGTCGGCGCGCTGAATGAGTTCGCCGTTACATTTAGAGCAAGTCGATACGTTACCTAAGAAGTCAACGTGATAGGATTCACCGCACTTAGAGCAAACTCTTCTACCGGTGAGTCTTTTCATAAGTTTGTCCAAAGGGATAACGATGTCAATAACCGCGTCGATTTTGGCAAAACCTGCCAAAGCCTCCGCTTGCGCGACATCTCTCGGAAACCCGTCGAGGATAAAACCGTTTTTGCAATCGTCCTCGCTGATTCTTCCCTTCACAAGCTCGACCGTAACTTCGTCGGGGACCAGCTGCCCCCTATCGATGTAGCTTTTAGCGGCTAAACCGATAGGAGTGCGGTCTTTTATGTTTTGTCTGAATATGTCGCCCGTTGAGATGTGCGGAATGGAAAACCTTTCGGCAACCAAAGTCGCCTGCGTTCCTTTACCCGCACCCGGTGCGCCTAAAAAAACAATATTCATAAATCTTTTTTATTACTTAAGGAAGCCCTTGTAATTCTTCATCATAATCTGAGATTCGAGAGCGGTATTGAATTCTAACGCTACCGATACGCAGATGATAAGTCCGGTTGCACTGAATACGGACGAAGAGGTCTGTAAAACCGTTCTGAACAAAATTGCGGGAACGAGTGCAATGAAAGCTAAGAATATAGCACCGAACAAAGTGATTCTGTTTTGAACCTTCTTAAGGTAATCTGCGGTGGGCTTACCCGGTCTTATACCCGGAATGAAGCCGCCGTTTTGCTGAATAGTCTTGGAAATATCTTCCGGATTGAATTGAATCGTTGCATAGAAATAGGAGAAACCTAAAATCAAAAGACACAAAACGACCATGTATAACCAGGAATTTGTACCCATCCACTGTTGCCACCACATAATGAATTTGCCGTTAGGCGAAATCATAGTAGCGATAAGTTCGGGGAAGGACAAAATGGAGAAAGCGAAAATCAAAGGCATAACGCCGCTTGCGTTGACTTTGATGGGGATGACGGTGGACTGTCCGCCGTACATCTTTCTGCCTTTTACCTGTTTTGCATACTGAACGGGAATCTTTCTTTCCGAAAGTTCAACGAAAACTATCAAACCGAATACGACGATAATAACTGCAATGAAGCCGATAAACTGCCACAAAGCGGTTAAGTTACCGCCGAACACGCTGGTGAGCATGCTGATAGCCTGTGTTCCGACCGTAGTCAGAATACCAACGAAGATGAGAAGAGAAATACCGTTTGAAACGCCCTTTTCGGTAATTCTTTCACCCAGCCAAACGGTTACGAGTGCGCCGGAAGAATAGAATATAACCAAAACGATGTAGCAAAGCCATTTCTGATTTGCAAATAACTGTAACATTGACGTTGCGCCGGAACTTGTGGTAATAGCCGTTTCGCCGTAGGCAATCAAAATACCTACAGACTGCAAAATAGCAAGTACCAAAGCACCGATACGGGTTGCGTTTGCTAACTTCTTCTGTCCTTCTTCACCTTGTTTGGACCATCTTTCCAAAGCGGGTATTGCAACTGCTAAAAGTTGAATAATAATCGAAGCATTAATGTAAGGTCCGATACCCATAGCAAACCAGGTACCTTGCGCAAGCGCGCCACCAGACATCATTGACATAATGTTGAGATAGGACAATCCGTCGAGATCCTGCTGGCTGATAAGATAACCGCCGATGCCAGGAACTGGAATGTAGCATCCCAATCTGTAAATCAGAACAAATAATAAGGTAATCCAAATTTTTACTCTGATTTCTTTTACTTTAAATGCATTTTTTAATGTTTCAAACATGTTCTATACCCCGCTAAAAGCAAACTATTTAACCAGTTCACAAGTGCCGCCGGCTTTTTCGATTGCTTCTTTTGCGGATGCAGAGAATGCTGCCGCTTTAACGGTTAAGGCGACTTCGAGGTTTCCACCGCCCAATACCTTTAAGCCTGCCGACTGTTTAACCTCTTTAACGAGGCCTTCGCAGTATAACGTTTCGTAATCAACAACAGTACCTGCTTCGAATTCGTTAAGTACTTCTACGTTAACGACTGCGTAAACCTTTCTGAAGTGATTGTTGAAACCACGTTTGGGGGAACGTCTTACCAAAGGCATCTGACCGCCTTCAAAACCGGGACGAACGCCACCGCCGCTTCTTGCCCATTGACCTTTATGGCCTCTGGTAGAAGTTTTGCCCATGCCTGAGCCAATACCTCTGCCGACTCTTTTAACGCTTTGTCTAGCGCCTTCGGCAGGTTGTAAATTTCCTAATCTCATAAAGCCACCTCTTAAACGTTTTCGACCTTAACAAGGTGCTTTACTTTAAAAAGCTTACCCTGAAGGGCGGGGCTGTCGGAAAATACTTTGGACTGACCGATTTTCTTAAGTCCTAAAGACTCAACGGTAGCCTTTTGATCTTTCAGACAACCAATAGTGCTTTTAATAAGGGTTACTTTAATAGTGTTTTCAGCCATCTTTAAAGCCCTCCTTATCCGAGAATCTCTTCCACGGTCTTACCGCGAAGCGCTGCAACCTGTTCGGCAGTTCTTAATTGCGATAAACCTGTAACAACCGCTTTAACCATGTTGATGGGGTTGTTGGTTCCGTGAGATTTCGTTCTGATATTTTTTATTCCGCAAGCTTCCATAACCGCACGAACGGGGCCGCCTGCGATAACGCCGGTACCTTCTTCGGCAGGTAACATAACTACCGAGCCGCGACCGAACTTACCAACGAGTGCGTGAGGAATAGTGTTGCCGTCCATTGCTACGGTAATCATATTCTTTTTAGCCTGTGTGGAAGCTTTTTCGATTGCTTCAGGTACTTCGTTTGCCTTACCCATGCCGTAACCGACTTTTCCGTTTTCGTCGCCGACAACTACGAGGGCTGCGAAACGCATTTTCTTACCGCCTTTAACAACCTTGGTAATACGGTTGACGGCGATGAGTTTTTTGTTGAGACCGTCTTTTTCTTCAGGTCTTCTCTGTGGTCTTCCGTTTTCTCTTGCCATTTCAAAGTCCTCCTTTAGAATTTAAGTCCGCCTTCTCTGGCGCCGTCAGCAAGGCTTGCTACCCTACCGGTGTAGAGGTATCCGCCACGGTCGAAAACAACTTCGGTAATGCCTTTACTTAAAGCCTTTTCCGCAAGTTTAGTACCTACGATTTTAGCCTTTTCGCTCTTTGACTTGCCTTCGCAAAGTGCTGCGATTTCCTTTTCTACGGTGGAAGCCGCAACGAGCGTATTACCTTTTGCGTCGTCGATTATCTGTGCATAAATGTGATTAAGACTTCTATAAACGCAAAGCCTCGGAGTTTCGGCGGTACCGCTTATTTTCTTTCTGACTCTTGCGTGTCTTTTTAATCTATCTTGGTTTTTATCGATTTTAGTAATCATAATTCACTTCTCCTTATTTACCGGCTGTCTTGCCTTCCTTACGAACGATTACTTCATCTTTATAACGGATGCCGTAGCCGTGATAAGGTTCGGGTTTTCTGTATGCCCTTAAGGTTGCCGCTACCTGACCTACGTCAACTTTGTTGATACCGCTGACTGTGATTTCGGTTGCGGACGGACAAGCGAGTTTAACGCCTTCCAAAGGAAGATATTCAACGGGGTGTGAAAAACCGATGTTTAAAACCAATTTTTCGCCCTGCATATTAACCTTCCAGCCGACGCCGTTAACGATAAGTGTCTTGGAATAACCTTCGGTAACGCCTACAACCATGTTGTGAAGAAGCGCCCTGTAAAGACCGTGTTTTGCACGGATGGGACCTATATCGCTGTTTCTGGTGAACACTACGGTGTTACCTTCTACGTTAGGTGTGATAGCGGGGTCGTAGTCCTGCGTAAGGGTGCCCTTGGGACCCTTTACGGTCATAACGTTGTTGGAAAAATCAACTGTAACTCCGGCGGGGATAACCACCGGTTCTCTACCGATTCTTGACATATAGAGCCCTCCTTACCAAACGTAAGCGAGTATCTCGCCACCGTGATGCAGTTTTCTTGCTTCCCTGTCGGTCATAACGCCCTTAGGAGTAGAAACGATTGCGATACCCATGCCGTTTAAAACCTTGGGAAGTTCATCGTAACCTGCATAAATTCTTAAACCGGGTTTGGAAATTCTCTTTAATCCGGTAATAACCTTTTCGCCTTTTGCGCCGTATTTGAGGGTAACAACGATTTTGCTGTCAAGTCCTTCGCCCTTTACTTCATAGCCGCCGATATAACCTTCGTCTAAAAGGATCTGTGCGATTGCTTTTTTAGTATTGGAAACGGGAATTTCAACAACTTCACGTCTGACAACCAACGCATTTCTGATTCTTGTGAGCATATCTGCAATAGGATCTGTCATTGTTATTTCCTCCTTACCAGCTTGATTTCTTAACGCCGGGAATCTGTCCCTTGTAAGCTAAGTTTCTGAAGCAAATACGGCAGATACCGTATTTACGGATAACAGCGTGCGGACGACCGCAGATGCTGCATCTCGTGTAAGCTCTCGTAGAAAACTTAGGCGTTCTTTGCTGTTTATTGATCATTGATTTCTTTGCCATAGTTTATCTCCTTATTAAGCCTTGAAGGGCATACCGAGTGCTTTTAAAAGCTCTCTCGCTTCTTCGTCGGTGTTGGCAGTCGTTACGAAACAAATATCGAAACCTCTGATTTTTTCAATCTGATCATACTGAATTTCAGGGAAGATAAGTTGTTCTTTAACGCCCATAGCGTAGTTGCCCCTGCCGTCGAACGACTTAGTGGGAACGCCTTTGAAGTCCCTTACTCTCGGAAGAGCAACGGAAACGAGCTTGTCGAAAAAGTCGTACATTCTGTTTCCGCGAAGGGTAACTTTAAGACCAACGTTCATGCCGATTCTGACTTTGAAGTTTGCAACGGATTTTTTAGCGGTAGTAAGCACTGCTTTCTGACCGGAAATCTGTGCAAGTTCCTGTTGAACCATCTGGATACTTTTGGCATTATCTTTAATGTCGCCCAAACCGCCGTTGATGGTGATCTTAACAAGCTTGGGTACCTGATTAACGTTAGTGTAGTTAAAATGCTTTATAAGATAGGGTACTACTTCTTGTTCGTAACGCTGTCTTACTCGGCTGACGTACTTTGAATCGGTTGCAGTTTCTTTAGCAACCTGAGTCTTGTTACTTGCCATTATTTTATCTCCTTATATTGGCTTATTATTATTTAGCAGCCTTTTTAGCAGGCTTTGCGGTTTTACCCGCTTTGGATGATTTTGCCTCTTGCGCTGCATCAAGCGTTTTGCCGCATTTAGCGCATACTCTTACTTTTTTGCCATCGATTATTGCGTGGTGAACTCTCGTTCCCTTTCCGCAAGCGGGGCAAACGACTAAAACGTTGGAAGCGTCGATAGGACCGGCCTGATCGATGATGCCGCCCGTTTCTTTAGCGGAGCGTGCCTTCTGATGCTTCTTCTGAATGTTTACGCCGTCAACTGTGATTCTGTTTTCCTTGGGGAAAGCGGTAAGTACCTTTCCGGTTTTACCGGCGTCCTTGCCTGTCATAACGTATACTGTATCGTTCTTTTTAACTTTCATAGTACTATCTCCTTACAGAACCTCCGGTGCAAGGGAAATAATTCTCATGTAATCCTTTTCCCTCAATTCTCTTGCGACAGGCCCAAAGATACGGGTGCCTCTCGGCTGTTTCTGAGCGTCGATGATAACGGCTGCGTTATCGTCAAATCTGATGTGAGTGCCGTCTGCCCTTCTTAAGCCGCTTGTAGTTCTTACTATAACAGCCTTAACGACGTCGCCTTTTTTAACTGCGCCGCCCGGGGTAGCGGTCTTAACACTTGCAACTATAACGTCGCCGATGTTACCCCACTTACGATAGGAGCCACCGAGAACTTTTATGCACATTAACTCTTTAGCACCCGAGTTATCTGCTGCTTTTAATCTTGTTTGTGCTTGTACCATAGTAGCCCTCCTATTACTTAGCCTTTTCTATAATGGCGGCAACTCTCCAATTCTTGTCCTTGCTTAACTTTCTGGTTTCAACAATTCTTACCTTGTCGCCGATACCGCACTCGTTATTTTCGTCGTGCGCTTTGAACTTTTTGGATTTGGTGATAGTCTTTTTGTAGAGGGGGTGTTTAGCCTTTTCTTCTACTACGACTACAACGGTCTTATCCATCTTGTCGGAAGATACGATTCCTACTCTTTCTTTACGTAAATTTCTCATCATGATCCTCCTTAAGCCTTCTTGATTTCTCTTTCTCTTATAACCGTTTTGACTCTTGCGATATCCTTCTTAACGCCGTTAAGTACGTTAGGATTTTCAAGTTGTCCGGTTGCGTGACGGAAACGAAGGTTAAAAAGTTCGTCTTTGAGTTCTGCAAGCTTAGTGGTAAGCTCGTCATCAGTCATTTCATGAATCTGTTTCGCTTTCATTAGCCTTCACTCCCTTCTTCGATATTTTTCTTCATAATTTTGCACTTGCAGGGAAGTTTATGACTTGCAAGTCTTAAAGCTTCTCTTGCGTCTGCTTCGGGTACGCCTGCGATTTCGAACAATACTCTGCCCGGTTTAACAACGGCAACCCAGTATTCAACGGCACCTTTACCACTACCCATACGGGTTTCGGCAGGTTTCTTGGTTACAGGTTTGTGGGGGAATATATCAATCCATACCTGTCCGCCACGTTTTGTGAATCTCGTCATTGCGACACGGGCGGCTTCTATCTGATTGGAAGTAATCCAACTCGGACTTTCTGCGACAAGACCGAATTCGCCGTAAGCAATCTTATTGCCCTTGGTGCATTTGCCTGTCATTCTGCCACGATGTTGTTTTCTTCTTTTAACTCTCTTAGGCATTAACATATTAAGCTTCGCCTCCTTCTTTTCTCATTCCGCCGAGGACTTCGCCTTTGTAAACCCAGACTTTAACGCCGATTGCGCCGAAAGTAGTTCTTGCTACGGCGAAACCGTAATCGATGTCTGCACGAAGCGTCTGCAGAGGAATGGATCCTTCGTGATAGTGCTCGGTTCTTGCGATTTCGGCACCGTCAAGACGACCGCTGACCATTGCCTTTACACCCTTAGCGCCCAATCTCATTGCACGGGAAATAGCCTGTTTCATGCATCTTCTGAAAGAAGCACGTTTTTCAAGCTGAGAAGCAATGGATTCAGCAACAAGCTGTGCGTCGCAGTCCGGTTTCTTAACTTCGATAATGTTGATACCGATCTGTTTACCCTTTGCGATTTTTCCTAAATCGTTCTTGATAACTTCGATTTCGGCACCCTGCTTACCGATAAGTACGCCGGGACGTGCGGTGTGAATGGTAACCGCGATTCTGTTAGCCGCTCTTTCGATAGTGATTCTCGAAATAGCTGCAGCGTAATATTTTTCCTTTATGAACCTTCTGATTTCGTAATCTTCTTTAAGAAACGCCGAGAAGTTCTTTTTGTCGGCATACCACTGGGTGTCCCAGCCTTTGATAACGCCAACTCTTATTCCATGCGGATTAACTTTTTGTCCCATAGTGTCCTCCTGATTACGCCTGTGCGTCTAAAACCACCGTGATGTGGCTGGTGCGCTTTAAGATTCTGAAGCCACGGCCGTGAGCCATAGGTTGCATTCTCTTAAGTGTAGGACCCATATCTGCGTAACATTCGGCAACGTAAAGGTCCTGAGGGTTCATAGAATTGTTATGTTCTGCATTTGCGCTTGCGGACATAATAACCTTTTTGATAGGTTCTGCGCCGGCTTTTCTGCAGTTTTCCAAAATTGCGACTGCTTCGTTCACCTTTTTGCCTCTTACAAGGTCGAGAACTACTCTTACCTTATACGGGGAAATACGCACGTATTTAGCGCATGCTCTTGGTCTTCTGTCTTTGTTTTCTGCAATTCTTGCAGCCTTTAATTTCATGTTCTTTGCCATAGTTATCTACTCCTTACTTCGCGCCGGTAGTCTTGGCACCTGCGTGTCCTTTGAAAGTTCTCGTAGGAGCAAATTCACCGAGTTTGCAGCCTACCATGTCTTCCGTAATGTACACGGGCACGTGCTTCCTGCCGTCGTAAACGGCGATCGTATGACCGACCATCTGCGGGAATATCGTGGAAGATCTTGACCAGGTTTTTAAAACCGTCTTTTTGTTTTCTGCGTTTAAAGCCTCTATTCTTGCGAGTAATTTAGGTTGCACGAAAGGCCCTTTCTTTACACTTCTACTCATATCGGATCCTCCTTAATTAACGCGTTTGAGAATAAACTTATCAGTCTTATTCTTCTTCTTTCTGGTCTTATAACCGAGCGCCGGTTTACCCCAAGGTGTCTGAGGACCGGGACGGCCTACAGGTGATTTGCCTTCGCCACCGCCGTGAGGATGGTCGCAGGGGTTCATAACCGAACCACGGACCGTGGGACGAATACCCATATGACGAACCTTACCTGCTTTACCGATACGAATGATTTCGTGATCGAGATTACCGACTTGGCCGATAGTTGCTTTGCAGTTTAACTGAACGTATCTCATTTCACCGCTGGGCATCTTCAAAGTAGCAAGTTTTTCGTCTTTTGCCATGAGCTGAGCAGCCATACCTGCAGCGCGGGCAAACTGTCCGCCTTTACCGGGCTGAAGCTCGATGTTGTGTATCATGGTACCAACGGGGATAAGCGCGAGTTTAAGGCAGTTACCGACTTTGATATCGGCAGTGTCGCCGCTCATAAGCTTGTCACCGACCTTTAATCCGTAAGGCGCGAGAATGTATCTCTTTTCGCCGTCGGCATAGCATAAAAGTGCGATGTTTGCGCTTCTGTTGGGATCGTATTCGATGGTTTTAACAACCGCTTCGATACCGTCTTTGTTTCTCTTGAAATCGATGATACGGTATTTTGTTCTGTTGCCGCCGCCGTGATGACGAACGGTTATCTTACCCTGTGCGTTTCTTCCGCCCGTATGACGTTGATCTTCGAGTAAAGATCTTTCCGGGGTAGTCGTAGTAATTTCTTCAAAAGTGCTTACCGACATGAAACGGCGTGCAGGCGTTGTAGGTTTATATCTTTTAATACCCATTTTTCAATTCCTCCACCATTACGAGAGCGACTTGAAGAACTCAATGTCCTTGCTCGCTTCGGTCAATTTAACGACTGCCTTCTTATAAGAGGGAGTAAAACCTTGGTTTCTGCCCATTCTCTTAAGTTTGCCACGGCAGTTAGCAGTGTTTACTTTTTCCACTTTGACGTTGAAAAGTTCTTCAACCGCAAGTTTTATCTGGGTTTTGTTTGCTCTTTTGTCAACGACGAAAGTATATCTCTTGTTCTCGATGGTACCGTAAGTTTTTTCGGTGAGAACAGGTTTTATGATAATATCTCTTGCTTCCATTATTCTCCGTAAACCTCCTGTAATTTTTCAACAGAGCCTTTTGCGAGAACGATTACGCTGTTTTTAACGATGTCGTAGGTGTTGAGTTGTTCAACGGGAAGGGTGAAAAGATTTTTGAGGTTTCTTGCTGCCCTTATTACCTTTTCGTCGTTGTTGCACATAACGATAAGAACGGACTTTTCAAACTTGAATGCGTCTAAGAACGCAACCATTTCTTTGGTCTTGCCTTGTGCAACCGCTACTTCGTCGATTACGTAAAACTCGTTATCGGCAAGTTTTCTCGATAGTGCGGAGAACATTGCGATTCTCTTCGCACAGATGTTCATTTTCTTACTGAAATCTCTTGACTTGGGTGCGAATACCACGCCGCCTTTGATCCACTGAGGAGCTCTCGTGGAACCCTGACGGGCATTACCGGTACCTTTCTGACGATACGGCTTCTTGCCGCCGCCTCTTACTTCGGTTCTGGTTAAAGAGCTTTTCGTACCCTGTCTTTCGTTTGCTAATCTTGTAACGACTGCCTGATGAATAAGCGGTTCGTTGTATTCGATGCAGAAAAGGTTCTCGTCAAGTTCGACAACGCCTTTTTCCTGAGCATTCATATTATATAATTTTACGCTTGGCATTATCTGAACCCTCCTTATGCTTTAACACTGTTTTTGATAGAAACAATTCCACCCTTGGGTCCGGGAACGGCACCGCGAACGAGTATTGCGTTTCTTGCCTTGTCGACTTTAACTACTTCGAGATTCTGAATAGTTACCTGTTCGACACCGTATTGACCTGCTAAGTGTTTGTTTTTAAATACCCTTGACGGATCGCTTATGGAACCCATGGAACCGACTTCTCTGTGAACGGGGCCTACGCCGTGCGTTTCTTTAAGTCTGTGTTGATTCCATCTTTTGATAACACCGGTGAAGCCGTGGCCTTTGGTGATGCCAACAACGTCTACCCTGTCGCCTTCTGCAAAAGTGTCGCAGCTAACCATTTTGCCTACTTCGTAAGTTTCGGCATTGTCAAGACGGAATTCTTTAAGATATTTGTGAGGTTCTACGCCTGCTTTCTTAAACTGACCGAGATTGGGTTTATTCAGCTCCTTTTCGGATACCTTTTTAAAACCTAACTTAACTGCGGAATATCCGTCGCGGTCTACTGTCTTGACCTGAACAACCGGGCAGGGACCTGCCTCGATTACGGTAACGGGGATTACTTTTCCATCGGGGGAAAAGATCTGCGTCATACCTAATTTTCTTCCAATGATTGCTTTATTCATAGATAAAGTTCACCTCCGTATATTTTAAAAAAAGGATTACAATTTGATCTTTACGTCTACGCCTGCGGGAAGATGAATGCTGTCTAATATCTTCGCGTTGGTGGAGTAGATGTCTATAAGACGTTTGTGAGTTCTTAATTCGAACTGTTCACGACTGTCTTTATACTTGTGCGGGGAACGCAAAATAGTAACGATTTCCTTCTCTGTAGGAAGGGGAATAGGGCCGCTTATCTTAGCGCCGGCTTTCTTCATCGTTTCTACGATACGTGCCGTGGCTTGGTCTACCATGTTGTGGTCGTAAGCCGATAATTTGATTCTGATTTTCTGTCCTGCCATTTTAGTTCCTCCATTTTATACTAACGAATTAAGTTGTCGGCGCTTTATAGGACTTTTTTTATCGCCGAAATTCCCTGATTATTGCTGTGATTTGTAGGAATTTCATTTTTGACAACTTTGCCGTGTGTATCGAACCGTAGGCCATTAAAAAATCATCTGCGCTGTGATATATAGCAGATGACTTAAATCCCTTAGGGCTCGGTTAGTCGCAGAGGTAAATCCCCCACATTTGTCAGTGAAAATTATCTTCCCGGCAGTATGAACAATCTTGTTCACTTACGGGGTTTAAAGTAACTTTTCACCTCAACCCTTTTACACAGCGTATCAATAATACAATAAATGGATTATATTGTCAAACGATTTTTCACGGTTTTTTTAAAAAAATCGATGAAATCCTAAAATTGCATAAAACTGCCGTGCTTAGTGCCTATATTATATAATAAGGTCGTGAGATTTTCAACCTTTTTACTCACTTTTTTATCCAAAAGCGACGAAGTATAAGAGCTTCGTCGCTTTTGGTCCACGTTTATAAACGCTGTTTCGGTTATTTCATTTTTGCCGCCGCTATGAACGGGTTCTATCTTTCACCATATTCAAAAAGTACTCGTGTACACGCAAATCGTCGGTACATTCGGGGTGGAAGGAAGTCGCAAGTATATTACCTTGCCGAACGGCAACTATATTACCGTCAACGACGGACAAGACCTCTACACCACTTTCCACCGATTCAAAGTACGGGGCGCGGATAAATGTCATAGGCACGCTGCCTATTCCTTTAAATTCCCCTTCGGTAACGAATGAAGCAAGTTGTCTGCCGTATGCGTTGCGTTTTACTGTTGCGTTTAAAAGCCCTAAATGCACGGTATCGTCGCCGTAAATTTTTTTAGCAAGAAGTATCATTCCCGCACAGGTTCCGAAAACCGGCAATCCGTTTTTGATTGCGGCCTTTATGGGTTCGTAAAGACCTTCTTCACGCAAAAGTTTGCCTTGAACGGTGGATTCGCCGCCCGGTAAAACCAAGCCTTCGATATCTTCGGTAAACTGAGAAAGACGGCGGATTTCACACACGCTTGCGCCGAGTTTTTCAAGCATTGCTTCATGTTCGGCAAAAGCGCCCTGAAGAGCCAAAACCCCTATTTTCACAATTATTTACCTCTTTCAGCCATTAAAAGTTTTATTTCCTGTTCGTTGATGCCCACCATAGCTTCGCCGAGGTCTTCGGAAAGTTCCGCCAAAATCTTGGGATCGTCGTAGTTTGTAACCGCTTTTACGATAGCACGGGCACGCTTTTCGGGATTGCCGGATTTGAATATACCGCTTCCGACGAAAACCCCTTCCGCACCTAACTGCATCATAAGGGAAGCGTCAGCAGGGGTTGCAATGCCGCCCGCCGCAAAGTTAACGACCGGAAGTTTACCCTTATTATGAACGTCTAAAAGAAGTTCGTAAGGCACGCGAAGATTTTTAGCCTCCTCGTAAAGTTCGTCCTCGCTCATGTTTTGGACGGCACGAATCTGACTCATCATAAGGCGCATATGTTTTACCGCCTGAACGACGTCGCCGGTACCCGGTTCCCCTTTAGTCCTTATCATAGAAGCACCTTCGGAAATACGCCTTAAAGCTTCGCCGAGGTCTCTTGCGCCGCACACAAACGGAGCGTCAAATTTTCTCTTGTCGATATGGTAAACGTCGTCTGCGGGGGACAAAACCTCGCTTTCGTCGATAAAGTCTATATCTATAGCCTGCAAAATCTGCGCTTCGGCGATGTGGCCGATACGGCATTTTGCCATTACGGGAATGGAAACGGCTTCCTGTATGCCCTTAATCATTTTTGGATCGGACATTCTGGAAACGCCGCCTGCCGCCCTTATATCTGCGGGAATACGTTCAAGCGCCATTACCGCGCAAGCCCCTGCGGCTTCCGCAATTTTAGCCTGTTCGGGGGTGGTAACGTCCATAATTACGCCGCCTTTAAGCATCTCGGCAAGATTTTTGTTTATTCTATCACGAGCCATTTATTAACACCTCTTTACGTGTAATAATATATTTCTTTTAATACTCGTATGATTATATCATTATTTTTTATTTCGGTCAAGAAAATTTTGCAGTAAAAAGGTTTGTCCGCAAAAAAGAGGACAAGTATACAACGTAAGACAATCCGTACCCCATTTTAAATCCGCAACTCCACTCTCAACACCCCACACTTACCGCACCCCGTCATTGCGAGGAGCGGAAGCTCCGTGGCAATCCAGTCGTCATGGCAAAAAAATTGTTAAAAGTGGGGCTATATGCCCGTTAACGACCATTTTATATGATGTTTTAAATCCGCAACTCCACTCTCAACACTCCAAACTAAAAAAAGTCCCGCTATAAGCAATTAATCGACCTATAGAGGGACTTTTTTGGTTTTAAGCAACGTTTTCGCACTCCGAAACAGCGTCGCCCGCTTGCTCGGTTTTCAGATATCTTATTACGACGTGCGTACTGAAGTTTTCCGAACATTCACGCATAAAATCATAAACTTCATTGCGAAGTTTGTTTTGCGCTTCCTTGGGTTTTAGGGTTTTATCGGGGTAAAAAGGATCGCTTACGTAAACTGTAATTTTAGCCTTTCTTATTAAACGGGACAAGCCTTTCGGTTTTTGATAGGCGGTAAAAAATGCAACTACGGGCGAGCCGTCCTTTACGGGATAATGAAAGGAGGCCGCGGAAAAAGGTCTTACACCGTTATAGTACGGCCAAATATGCGCCTCGGGATAAATGGTAACGTTTTCGCCACGCCTATGGCAGTAATCTACTGCCTTAGCAAACTTTATCATTCCCCTGCCTTCCGAAGGCAATGGTATGACGCCTAACATTTTTACTATTGTTTTTAGCCCTTTTATGGAGACTGCGTCCGGATTTGCTATAATCTTGTTCCGCCGCGGAAAGGAAAGAAGCATTGGGGTAAAAGCGTCGAACGTAGCGGTGTGATTACCGTATAGATAAACACCTTTCAGTCCCTTTAAGGCTTTACGGTTTTTAATGCGGACGCCGTACACGAAATGTTCGAGAATAAAGATTATAGGCATGGCGATGCCACGCAAAATGTAGGTGCCTACTTTATAAAAAAAGTTTTTAGGCACGTAGTCGTAGTTTTCGTCAATCTTGTCGTGCGAAATATTAGTTCCCGCAAAATCGTCCTTTAAAGGATCATTGTAGTAAACTGTTTTTTCAGGAAGATTTCCTTTCATTAACGACTTCCTCTATCATCTGCTCCATTTTTTCCATGCACTGTTCCTGATCGAAGGCCTTGGAGCTTGCAAGATATTTCTGTTCGCACCTGCGTTTTTCCTCGGGGTGGTCGATCCAATAGTCTATTACCCTTGCCAAATCCTTAGGGTCCCTGTTTTTGAAAACGCAACGGCTGTCTACAACGTAATTTTTTGTAGCCGAACGCTTTGACGACGAACATATCGTAAGTTTTCCGCAAGCAATGGCTTCAATGCAGGAAATCCCTTCAAGTTCCATTTCCGCAGGATGCACGTAAATGTCGCAAGCGTTTAACACGTCGATAATTTCCTTACGGGAATAGAATTTGAAAATCGGCGGTATGGGAAGCTTTTCGGCAAGTTTTTTGTAATATTTTTCCTTAGCCCCCTGTCCGCCCAACACGAGCTGAATACTGTCTTTATATTTGGAATAGTTTATCGCCTTTATTAAAGTGTCCTGCGATTTTTCGCGAGAGTACCTTCCCGTGGTAAGTATTACAATTTTATCACGCCATTCGGGCGGCTTTTTCGAAGGGGCTTTTTTGACGTAATCGTTTACGCCGTTTGAAATTACGTAGCCCTTGGTCTTTTCGTGAATATTGCTTTCGAAAACGTTTTTGATAAAGTTAGTCGGAAAATGTATTCCGTCCACGCGTGAGAAAAAGTGTTTCCAATTATACACGTAGAAAAAGTGATTTAGCGGCTGACACCATTGCAGTTTTATATGGGAAGTGAAATTTTCCGCCTGAGCGTGGAAACCTGCGGTTGCCGGAATACCTTTTTCTTCGGCCACGTTTAAAGTTGCGCGTCCTAGCATAAATGGGGTCATTATATGAACAACGTCCGCACCGTCAAGTGCCCTTTCGATAATCTCTCTTTGAGGCTTAGCAAGGGTTACGCCCACCTTTGCAACGTAACTGTTCAAAAGTTTGCCGAGGTCGTAATTAGGCACGACAAAATAATCCTTTTCGCCCTCTCGCATTTTATCACCGCACAAAACCCGCACTGTATGCCCCTGCGCGCGTAAATAATTTATTAGATTCATTGCGGCAATCGTAGTGCCGTTGTTTTCCTCGCCCAAAACATCGCAGGCAACGGTTACAATCATAAAATCCTCTCTTTTAGTGGCAACTTAGCCGGTCTAAAAAACTTTAAACTTTTCTTATTGAAAAGCATTATAGCAAAGCAAATTCAACTTTTCTTCAAATTTTTACTTACCGAAATTATTTTTACATTTTGATTTTGCCCATTTAAAGTTTTTTAAACCAAAACTCTTTCGTTTTTGGTTTTCAAGGCTAAAACAGGCGTAAACCGACCTATAGATGGACTTTTCGGACTTTTTCATAAAAAAACCGCAGTATTATTTTGCTGCGGTGATTTTTCCAAAAGACAACAAAAAAAAGGGCGATAGCAGGCTTATAGCCCGACTTTCGTCCTTTTAAATTATTTAAGAATTTTCCTCGTCGATTACCATTTTATATAGTTCGCTTTTGCTAATTCCCCTTTCCTTGGAAACCTTTTATATGGCGTCCATTTTGGAAAGCCCGTCCTTTTGGTACAGCTTAACGTGTTCAAGTGGACTAAGAGTTGAAAAATCTTCTTTTTGGTAATAGCCGTCAACCACGATTACAAACTCTCCGCGCAAATCGATATCCGGCGTATCGCCTAAGTAAAACTCACAGCGAGTTTCGTAAACCTTTGTAATTTCCTTTACAAGGACTGCTTTTCTTTTACCAAGGGCTTCATATAACCACGATAAAGTCTTTTCGATATCGTGCGGGGCGCAGTAAAAGACAAGGCTTGCGGGAACCGTGGAAAACTTGTCTAAAAGTTTTTCCCTGTCAACCTTTTTTTCCGGCAAAAAGCCGATAAACAGGAAATTTGCACTGTTTAATCCCGACAAAATCAGTGCCGGCAAAAGTGCGTTCGCGCCCGGGACCACGGTAAACTGTTCTCCGCTAGTTAAAAGTGCGGAAACCAAAACGCCGCCGGGGTCGGACAATACCGGCGTTCCCGCATCGGAAATAACCGCTACGGTCTTACCCTGTTTAAGCATTTCGACAATCTCTGTTGCGACTTCGGCTTCGTTAAACTTCTGGTAAGAAATAAGCGGTTTTTTAATTCCGTATTTATTTAAAAGGGGCAAAGAATGTCTTGTGTCCTCGCAGGCAATAACGTCTACGGTAGACAAAACTTCTACCGCCCTATAGGTAATATCCCCTAAATTTCCGATAGGGGTGGAAACAAAATATAACATAATTTATTTAAAAAAGTGGCACTAATAGGCTTATAGCCCGACTTTTGAGAATTATTCCCGCTTGGGCTTCTGGATTGCCACGTCGCTTTGCGACTCGCAATGACGGTAAAAATAAACATTTTTAATCCTTATTCCATTAGCGACAGCGACCTTATTAGCGCAGATATGCGCTAACGGGCTTATAGCCAGACTTTTATCCTTTAAAGTCAGTAGCGTTGTTTTCAAAAACGCCTTCAAGTTTAAACGCCGGTTTTTTATCTTTTACGCCGTCGATTAAGAATAGATAAATATCTTTCGAGTTTTTTCCCGTTATAAAACGAATCCTGTACGGCTCGATTTTGTTATTTCGAAAACTCGTAATAACGTCCGCAAGTCTTTCCGGTTTATGACACATAAGAAGGTGTCCGCCGGGATAAAGAGACCTATAGGCGCACTTTACTATGTCATCGAGGGTGCATTTTACTTCCGCACGACAGATTGCAATATGCTCTTCTTCAGGCATTAAACCGCTTCCGCTTTTCTTATAAGGCGGATTGCAAAACACTGCGTCGTAGCTTTGGCTTCCGCTAAAATCTTTTAGGTCGCAGTTTATTACCGTCATTTTGTCCTGAAGCCCGTTTAATAAAACAGACTCTTGACACATATCGGCAAGCGGCTTTTGAAGTTCCAAAAAGTCGACTTTTTCGGCGCCGAACTCTCCATAGTAGTGTAGCCCGACTATGCCGCTGCCTGCGCATATATCAAGTACTTTTTTATAAGGCTTGTCCGGAAAGCGCGCCAAAAGTACCGCGTCGCTTGTGAAGCGGTAAAGTTTGCTCGACTGAATTATTTTTAAGTCGTCAAGCATCAGATCTTCGATTTTTTTATCTTCCGAAAGCACCATAAGAAACAACTAAAGAAAATTTCTCGCTTAACACCGAATAACAGCAAGTAAAAAGGGCGCTACAAATAAGTAGCAACCCTTTTTAATACGAATTATTCTTCGGAAGGAGCACCAACAGGGCAATTGTCAGCACAAGCACCGCAAGAAATGCAGATTGCAGGATCGATTTCGTACTGAGTTGCGCCTGAAGTAATAGCGTTTACAGGGCAGTTGTCAGCACAAGCACCGCAAGAAATGCATGCGTCGGAAATCTTATAAGCCATAGTGTAATACCTCCGTTTAATCTTAAATTTAAGTCGTAAATCGTATTACGACAAAATATCTTATTTTTATTTTATCACAAAAATTACCGTTTGTATATGGATTAAAGCATACATTAGCATACTTTTTCGGTTATTTTTTATTCTTCGAGCCCTTTTAGTTCCGCCTGCTCTTCAGGCGTCAGTTTATCGTCGTCATCGGAACGATTTGATTTAGAGAATTTAACCTCATTAAGCGGGAAGTCTTTATAGATAAGCCCGCCTTCCCCTTTGTCGATTTTTACCTTTACCGTAAGGTTGAGCATGTTGTTGGAAATCACAACGCCCTGCCCTTCCTGCGTTTTAACCGTACTACCTACTTTGGGCATTTTTTTATAGATGTCTGCGTAGTAAGCGTTTTCGTATTCAAGACAGCACATAAGCCTTCCGCAAAGTCCGCTGATTTTACCCGGGTTTAGAGAAAGGCCCTGAACTTTCGCCATTTTAATGGTAACCTTTTTAAAGTCAGGCATGCAATTTTTACAGCAGACTTCTCTTCCGCAAGGTGCGATACCGCCGAGAATTTTTGCCTCGTCACGAATGCCGACCTGCCTTAATTCTATCCTTATATGGAAAGCGGCGGCTAAGTCTTTAACGAGTTCCCTAAAGTCTATCCTAGTCGGCGCAGTAAAATAAAAGACTACTTTAGAACCGTCGAAAGTGAATTCGGCGTCAATAAGTTTCATTTTAAGTTTATGTTTTTCGATAAGGGATTCCGCAATCTTTTTTGCCTCGGGGGTCTTTTGCATGTTTTTGCGGTTGAGTTCGGTATCCTTTTCGGTCGCCTTCCTTATAATCGGTTTAAGGGGCTGAACGATTTCGTTATCGTCGACTTCCTTATTCGCAATGCTTATTGTGCCGTATTCCACGCCACGAGTGGTTTCGACGATAACGCCGTCCCCTTTAGAAAATTCTATATTTTTTGGATCGAAGTAATATACCTTTCCGAAGTTACGGAATCTTACTCCTACAATTTTTGCCATTTGGTTTTTTCCTCCATTACGGCGAACAATACGCCGTCGGTAAGTATTGCGTTATTTATATTATAGTTTACGCTTTTTTCAAATTTATTTAACCGCTCAATAGTGGCGATAATCGGCCCATAGCCCCACTTTTCGGTTGCGGGATACAATATTTCGTAGCCCTTTTCCACTCGCTTCGAAGCAAGGTATTCAAGTAGTTTTCCAA
>CATZIC010000005.1 GCA_958419945.1 uncultured Clostridia bacterium
ACAACAGAACTTATCGAAAAACTTAAGAAAAAAGGCGTTCAATTTGCCGAAGTCTGTCTTAACGTCGGGCTCGGTACTTTCAGACCGGTAAAGTCTGAAAATATCGAAAACCACGAAATGCACTCGGAATACTATTCCATTGACGAGGAAAACGCCAAAATAATAAACGAGGCAAAAGCTGCGGGGCGGCGGATTATAGCCGTCGGCACCACTTCCGTCCGAACGTTAGAAAGCGTTGCTGACGAAAACGGCTTTGTAAAGGCAACCCACGGCAACACAAACATTTTCATTTACCCGCCTTATAAGTTTAAGTGCGTTGACGGATTAATCACCAACTTCCACCTTCCCGAATCCACCCTTATCATGCTTGTTTCCGCTTTGGTCGGAAGAGAAAAAATCCTTGAACTATATAACTTGGCGGTAAAGGAAGAGTATCGCTTTTTCTCCTTTGGCGACGCCATGCTCGTCTTATAAGCGGCGCAAGTCTTTGTTACGCTTGCGTTTTTGCTTGCTCATTTACGCGCAGTAAACTCCCTCGGGTTTTCCTCGCACGCCTTTTTCTTGCTTCTAAGCCGAGCGTACAAGAATTACTCAAACTTTCTTTAAACAGAGCAGATTTTAAACATACCATCATTCCGAGGTATCGGAAGGAGTATAACAGGAAATACTTATGGATAAATTTCATTTTGAACTAATAAAGCAGGATCCCGAAACGGGTGCAAGGGCGGGAATACTGCACACACCGCACGGCGATATCGAAACGCCGATATACATGCCCGTAGGCACTCAAGCAACGGTAAAGGGGATACTTCCCAGAGATTTAAAGGAAGCGGGTGCGCAAATAATACTGTCAAACACCTACCACCTTTACATGCGTCCGGGCGATGAAATCGTCAAAAAGGCGGGCGGACTTCATAAGTTCATGAATTGGGACAGGCCCATTCTTACCGACAGCGGCGGTTTTCAGGTATTTTCCCTTGCAAAACTTAATAATATAAAGGACGACGGCGTAACGTTTCAGTCCAACGTAGACGGAAGCAAACACTTCATAACGCCTGAGCGTGCGATCGAGATAGAAAACAACCTCGGTGCGGACATTATAATGCAGTTCGATCAGTGCAGTGAATACGGCGTAGACCACCGCCGCGCAGAGCAGGCAATGAAGCGCACTTTAAGTTGGCTTGACCGCTGCTATAACTATCATAAAAACGAAAATCAAGCCCTTTTCCCGATAGTTCAGGGCAATTTGTATAAAGATTTAAGGCTTATAAGCTTAAAGGAAACCGTTCCTTACGCAAAATACGGAATCGGTATCGGCGGCCTTTCGGTAGGCGAACCAAAGCCGCTTATGTACGAAATGCTTGAAGCGATGTATCCGTATTTTCCGACCAACGTTCCACGCTATCTTATGGGAGTCGGAAGCCCCGATTGTTTAATCGAAGGGGTTCTGCGCGGGGTTGATATGTTCGACTGCGTTTTGGCAACGAGAGTGGCAAGAAACGGCACCGCAATGACCTCTCACGGAAAAATCGTGGTAAGAAACGGCGTATATAAAGAGGACTTTACACCGCTTGACGACGAATGCGACTGCTACTGCTGTAAAAATTACACAAAAGCATACCTTCGTCATCTTATAAACACGGGCGAAATGCTGGGCGGAATGCTTTTAAGCCTTCACAACACTACCTTCTTATTAAAACTCATGCGCGATTTGCGTAAGTCGATTATCGGCGGATACGTCAAAGATTTTGTCAAAGAGTTTTATGAAAAATACGAAAATAATAAATGAAATCGGTTATAAATCCTGAAAACGCTTGCAAAAAAAGCGGATTTTCGGTAACATAATACAGTAAACCGTAAAGGAGAATCAAAAATGACGTTATTTAACTTACTTGCAGAGGCCGTAACCGATGCAGCCTCCAACGCACCACAAAAAGCAAACAACGGTTGGATAATTTGGGTAATATTCGGCGTACTCATTCTCGTTATGATCGTTCCCAGTTTTTTAAGGAACAAAAAGGAAAAGAAGGCGTACGAAGAAAAAATGGCTAACCTTGTCGTCGGCGCGAAAGTACGCACGATAGGGCTCATCGTCGGCGAAATCATTTCCATGACCGACCAGACCGTAACCCTTAAGACGGGCGATGCTGAAAATTTCAGTTTCGTTACCGTTGAAAAACGCGCAATTTACGAAATTATTCCCGACGACGCTTTCGCAGATTCCGAAGAAGTTTATTCTGATGCTTCCCAAGAAGAAGTAAAAGAAGATATTACCGAAGCCGCAGAAACCACCGAAACCGCTGAAAACGAAACTACTACCGAAACGGCAACGGGAACCACCGAAGAAAAGTCCGAATAAGCCTTTTTAAATTTTAAAGCGTAAAGCCGCCATAAACGCAAATAAAGCCGAAAAATGGCGAAATATTACGACAAAAGGCGAAAATAAAGTCAAAAAAACGAATGATAGCAAAAATATCTTCGTTATAAAAACATTTTAAAAATTGCCTTCGCATAAAATTAAGCGTAGTTTTATGCGGAGGTATTTTTATATGAAAAAATTCATAGCCTTTCTGACGGGCTTTGTCGTCGCCGTTGCGCTAACACTTGGGCTGGAACTTTTGTTTGCGCTTTTAGTTAAAGCCTGCGGCCTTGATTCAAACGTAATAAGGCCCGTTAATCAAGTTATAAAAGCAATTTGTATTTTGGTTGCCGTCTTTTTGGGCGTGAGGGAAAAGGGAATGCTTTTCGGCGCAATAATGGGGCTTACGTATTCGATTGCAACCAATATAATTTTCGGCTTAATCGGCGGAAATCTCGCATTTAATATAAGTTTTTTCTTAGATCTTCTTTTCGGAACCATCATCGGTTTAATCGGCGGAATCATAAGAACCAACCTTAAATCGCGCTAAGCGTAACTAAAGACGGCGCTTTACACGCCTGAAAAGCCTTACTTTACCGCATTATAGCCAAAGGTTTGTAAAAAGTTTGTATTTTTTGGTTGCTTATGGAAAAAAGTAACGAAAAATTATTGACTTATTTAAATTAAAAATATATAATATAAAAGCGTGTATAGGGCGATAAAGCCGTTAAAGCGTACCGCTATATAAGCGGTTAAGTAAAGACTGACCCAAACATCAGGAGGCTATAATGAGTAAGAAAAAATCAATAGTCGTACTTGTGCTGACTGTTTTGTTGCTCGCAGCTATCGGCGTTGCTTGCCTTGCAAGTTTCCCCGTAGGCAAAACAAAGCAGTACAATTCGATAATCAGCCTTATCGGAAAAGGCATTGACTTATCGGGCGGCTATTACGTAGTACTGACGCCTACGATTGATTCGGAAAACGAAGCAACCGCAAACGAAAAGATTGACAGCGCAATGGAAATTCTCCGTACCCGTCTTGACGACAAGGGCTTTACCGAAGCCACCATTTCAAGACAGGACGGCGGTCGTATCAGAATCGAAGTTCCGGAAGTAGACAATGCCGACGAAATCCTTCAGATTATCGGTAACACAGGTTCTTTGTCCTTCCAGGACAGCACCAAGCACGAATATCTGAACGGCGAAGAAGACATTAAAGACGCTTACGTTAGTTACGATCAGAATAACGGCTACGTTGTAGTTTTGGAATTTACCAATCAAGGTATCGAAAGATTCAGCAACGCAACGAAAGCCATTAAAGATATGGACGACAATAAGATGTACATTTACCTCGGCGACACGGTAGTATCAAGTCCTGAGGTTAAAGAACAGATTACCAACAGTTCTGCGGAAATCACCGGTTACGACGACTACGATTCCGCCGAAGCGATTGCGTCCGTTATAAAGAGCGGCAGGCTTCCTATCGAATACGAAATAAGTGAATCCAGAAGCATTTCCGCACGTCTTGGCGAAACCGCAATTAACACAAGCGTTATAGCGGCAGGCATAGCGATGCTCGTTATCTTTATTCTTATGATAGTTATCTATCGCGGAATGGGCGTTGCGTCAAGCGTTGCTTTGATTTTGTATGCTTTCTTGTACATCATATTACTTGCTATAATCCCCAACGTTCAGTTGACGTTGCCGGGCTTAGCGGGCATCGTTCTTTCAATCGGTATGGCGGTAGACGCTAATATCGTTATCTTCGAAAGAATCAAAGCCGCATATAAGGAAGGCAAGATAGAAACTGCGTTCGACACAGGTTTCAAGACCGCTTTGTGGACCATTATCGACTCCAACGTAACCACCATTTTGGCGGCAATCGTACTTTGGATTCTTTGCCCCGGTACAATCAAAGGCTTTGCAATTACCTTGCTCGTAGGTATCGTTTTATCACTCTTTACCTCGATTTTGGTAACGCGCTTATATATCAAAGTTTTGCGTGCTCTTCCAAAAGACCAAGAAAAATTCTTCAACTTAAAAAAGGAGGTTGAGTAAATATGTTGAAACTTCCGAAATATGCTAAAATAGTTGAAAAGTTTAAATTCGTACTTATAATCGCTTTGGCGGTAATCCTTGCAGGTTTGGTTTTCGGCATTGTACGTGTTTCGACAGGCGATACCTTCTTAAACTTCGGTATCGACTTTACGGGCGGTGCTACGATTGAAATCACTTCCGACGAACAGATTTCCCAAGACAATCAGAAAAAGATTGTTGAGTTTATCGAAAAAGACGGTTACAGAGTAAACGGCGACGTTCAGGAAACCAACGCAACGGAAGGTTACATTTACGAACTTCGTTTAAGTTACGAGCGTAACGGCAAGACTATAACCGACGAAAAGGCTTTCCTTACCGAGATTTTCGAAAGCGGTAACGACCAAGACCTTTGCGGAAGGGTTTACACTTATGCTACGGAAGATCTTACTCTTTCTTTAGAAGAGAACAGCGTTCGTGCATTTGCAGTCGGTCAGACAGCAAGTAATTCTCTTGTCCGCGCGGCAGTACTTGCAACGATAGTTGCTATTATAGTAATGCTTATCTATACCGTTATAAGGTTTACGTTCAGCAGTGCTTTGGCTGCGGTTTGCGCACTCGCACACGACGTTTTGATTATGATTGCTTTGATGTCCATCTTCAACGTAACCATAAACTCCACCTTCATTGCTGCGGTAATTACTATCATCGGTTACTCCATCAACGCAACCATCGTTATCTTCGACAGGGTAAGGGCAGAACTCAAACTCTCCACCTCCGCTGAAAAATCGGATAAAGAGATCGCAAACAAATCTGTTTGCAGTACTTTGGCTGTAACCATTCTTTCCACTTTGACCACGCTTATAATGGTTGTATTCCTTGCAATCTTCAGTGTTACCACTATTCAGGAATTCATTCTTCCCATTATCTTCGGTTTAGTTGCAGGTGCTATATCTTCAACGATAATTGCCCCCGCACTGTGGATTCAGTTCAGAAAGCTCGGCAAAAAGATAGTAAAAAAGAAAAAATCTTCAGGTTATAGCGGCGCTGTAAAGCAGGATTCCTGAAAGACATAAAATATTTCGGCGGGCGGTTTATATTCGTCCGCCGTATTTTCTTAAAAATATAAAATAAATCTCGGAGTAGTCTTATGAATTTCCGTATCGACAACCTTAACGACAACTTAATACGTGAAATTTCAGAGCGTTTTCATCTCCGTCCGGAAACCTCGGCAATTTTAGTAAGCCGCGGTATCACTAAAGAGGAAGATATAGAATATTTCCTTAATCCGGGCATACACCATTTTGTAGATCCTTTCAAACTGAAAGGGGTGAGGGAAACCGTTGAAAGGATAAAAATCGCAAAAGAGGAAGAAGAAACGGTCGTAATCTACGGCGATTACGACGCTGACGGCATTTGCGCCACCGCTATAATGTACCTTGCACTGCGTGAATACGGCATAAACGCCATACCGTTCGTTCCTGAAAGGGCGGGCGGCTACGGGTTATCCGTTGAAAATATCGATTACATTATGGATAAGTACCTGCCGTCGCTTATAATTACGGTAGACTGCGGTATCAGCGGATACAATGAAGTTGAATATTTAAAAGACCTTGCCGTAGACGTAATCGTAACCGACCACCACGAACTCCCCGACCTTTTGCCGGATACTTTAACCGTAAACTGCAAAATTCCCTCCGAATACGGTTTTGACAGCCTTTGCGGTGCGGGCGTGGCGTTTAAAATCGCCTGCGCACTTATAGGCGATAGGGCGTATAAATACCTTGACTACGCCGCAATCGCAACCATCGCAGACAGTATGCCCTTAATTCGTGAAAACAGGGATATCGTTTACGAAGGTGTAAAACTTATTAAAAGCGGGCGTTGTTGTCCTGCGGTAAAGGAACTTATAGCAATCTCAAACGTCAGGGAAATAACTTCCACTTCGCTTGCGTACGTAATAGCCCCGCGCATAAACGCAGCAGGCAGAATGGGAGACGCTTTCTCTGCACTAAAACTTATGATTTCCGACGATAACGGGCTTATAGAGCAACTTTGTTTAAAGTTAAACACCTATAACCAGTCCCGCCAATCGGAATGTGAAATGCTTTATAAAAGTGCAAGAGAAAAACTTGTCGCTACCGCTTACGATAAGAAAATCATAATTTTGGAAGACGATAGTTGGAACGGCGGTTTGGTCGGAATAATTGCTTCCAAACTTGTTGAAGAGTTTTCGCGCCCCGTAATTTTATTTGTAAACAATAACGGAAAGTTGCACGGCTCCGCCCGTTCGGTGGAATCCATAAATATTTTCGATGCAATTTCAAGTTGTAAAGAGTATTTGACAGACTTTGGCGGACATTCGCAGGCTGCGGGAATTTCACTTAATATCGAAAATTTCCAAGATTTTAAGGCTGCGCTTGAAAAATACGTGGACGATAACTATTCTTATGACTGTTTTGCCCCCGTAAAATATGCGGACCTACTTATAACTTCACGCTTTACGATAGAACTTGCAAAAGAACTCAATCGCCTTGAACCTTTCGGCACGGCAAACCGTAAGCCCGTGTTTGCGATTACCGCAAGAAACACCAAAGCCTCTCCGATAAAAGTCGGCTCACCGCACCTATCAATCAGAACCGATTATATAGAAATGCTTTATTTCAATTCTTCGGATAGCGAGGCGATGCTTGATCTTCCTTTCGAAAAGACCATACTTTTCGAACCCAACGTTTCCGTTTTCAATCATGAGGAATCTTTAAAGGGGTACGTTAAGGACGTAGAATACACAATTTCACCGACACTCGGCACTAAACTTTGCGGATTCCGTGAAAGTTTATTGACGGCACTGAATGATAACGACGATTATCTTTATATCTCGGGCGAAATGACCGAAAAGGTTGTTTCCGAAACCCTTGTCGACCATTTCGGTACCATTTACGTGGCTTATAATATAGATAACCTTGAAGCATATAGCAATCTTTTGGGGCTTAACAGGTATTTATACTCCACTTCGGGTAAAAACTTGGTAAACAACGTAGTAATCGCTTTAAGAGAGCCTCCTTTTTCCGGCTACAAAAAGATAGTTTACTTAGATCGTCCGCTCGGAAACGTCAATTACAACCAAAATATTACCGAAACGTTTATAAACAGGTCGGCGCGTGCCTTCGATTATACCCGTCTTGACCTTTCCAAAGAAACTTTTGCCGAAGTTTTCCGTCGGCTTTGTAAGTATAACCGCGCGCCCGCCAATAACAGTATAGAGTTTGTAAGAAACTGCGATATCGGTTACGATAAATTCCAGACCATTTTTGTTTTGGAAGTATTCATAGAACTCGGCATTTTTAACTTTACGCGCGGAGAATTACGCTATAACAGCAATATAAAAAGCAGTCTTTCCGCTTCGAGAATTTATACGGAAGTACAAAAACTGCAGGATTAGTTATGTACGAAAATGAGATTTTAGAGCAAATTAAAAATTTGTATCAGATAGACGAGTGCCAAAAAATCGTCAAAGCCTTTTACTTTGCGAAAAATGCGCACGAAGGTCAAAAACGTGCCTCGGGGGAGGAATATTTTATTCACCCCTGTGCGGTTTCCAAAATTTTGATAGACCTCGGCATGGATACAAGTACGATTTGCGCCGCCTTTTTACACGACACGATTGAAGACACCTCGGTTTCCGAAGGTGATATTTTGCGTGAGTTCGGTGAAGAAGTCTTAACTTTGGTGCAGGGCGTAACTAAACTCGAAAAAATAGAATTCAAATCCAAAAAGGAAGAGCAGGCTGAAAACTTTAAAAAGATATTCGTATCGATGGCAAACGATATAAGAGTAATAATTATTAAGCTTGCAGACCGCTTGCATAATATGCGCTCGTTAAATTTCCTTTCCAAAACCCGCCAACTTGCCATGGCAAACGAAACTTTGGACATTTACGCACCGCTTGCTGGAAGGCTGGGTATTTCAAACATCAAGTGCGAACTTGAAGACCTTTGCTTAAAATATCTCGATCCCGAAGCTTACGAATATCTTGAAAACAACGTAAACAACCGTGTGGACGAAAAGCAAAAATTTTTGGACACCACCGTTAATGAAATAAAGGAAATCCTTGATTCCTCGGACATAAAAGGTGAAGTCATCGGAAGACGAAAACACTTTTATTCCATCTATAAAAAGATGAAAAATCAAGGTAAAACCTTAGATAGAATTTACGACCTTACCGCCGTAAGAGTTATAGTGGAAACGGTTGACGAATGTTATGAAATTTTAGGCAAAATTCATAAAAAGTGGGTACCGGTACCCGGTAGAATCAAGGATTATATAGCAATCCCCAAGCCAAATTTATATCAAAGTCTGCATACTACCGTAGTAACCGATTTCGGACAGATTTTCGAAATTCAAATTCGTACTTTTGAAATGCACAAGACTGCCGAATACGGTATCGCGGCGCACTGGAAGTATAAAGAAAACAAGACCGACGAGGACAGTTTCGATAAAAAACTTTCCTGGATAAGAGAGGTCATGGAATGGCAACCGGGCGTGAAATCCACTGAATTCGTGGAGTCCTTAAAGGGCGATATTTACGATTTAGAGGTCCTTGTTTTCACTCCTAAAGGGGAAGTTGTAAGCCTGTCTAAAGGCGCAACGCCTATTGATTACGCATATCGTATCCACACCGAAGTAGGCAATAAATGCGTCGGCGCAAAAGTAAACGGCAAAATAGTTCCGTTAAACGCAACCCTTCAAACCGGCGATATTGTCGAGATTATAACGAATAAAAATTCAAAAGGTCCTTCGTGGGATTGGCTTAAAATCGCAAATTCCACTTCCACGCGTGCGAAAATCAAACAGTTCTTTAAACGCACGATGGTTGAAGAACATATAAAAATCGGCAAGTCGATGCTTGAAAATCAGGCAAAGTTAAAGGGTTACAATTTTTCAACCTTACTCACTAACGCCGCATTCGAGCGTGTTTCCGAAAAACTAAATTTTAACACAATAGACGAAATGTACGCAGCCGTAGGTTGCGGCGCAGTTTCCCCACAACAGGTTGTATATAAGTTTATAGACGTCGAAAAAAAGGCAACTCCGCTAATACCCGACCGAATCCCCTCAAAGGATTTACTCGCCCAAAAGCGCTCGCATATGAGTGGGGACGTTACTATAAAAGGGGTTGACGGCTTACTTATAAGGTTTGCAGGCTGCTGTAATCCCGTTCCCGGCGATAACATAATAGGCTTTGTTTCAAGGGGTAGGGGGGTAACAGTACACCGTGCGGACTGTCCCAACATGCAAAACGAGGACCCCGAAAGAATTTTGCCTGCCGAATGGACGGGAAAATCCGGGGACGGCTACGTGGTAAGTTTAAAGGTTACCGCAACCGAAAAGGCGCCGCTTATGGCGATAGTATCTTCAAGTTGCCAGTATCTCGGGCTTTTCGTGCTCTCTTTTAACGGCAGAATCGACCTTAAAAATCACTTCTGCCTTGCCGATATGACGGTAAAACTCAATAAAAAAGAGGATCTCGATATGCTTATAAAGAAACTTACGGATAATCCAGAAGTTTTAGATGCATACCGTACAATAGGTTAAATTTACATTAAATATGAAGATTTTTTGTTTACAAAATACCCCTTTCGACTCGCATATGTATATAGTCGCAAAAGACGGAAAATGCGTGATAATCGACCTTGGGGCGGACTTTTCGGTCGCAAAACAGGTTTTGGATAGGGAAAGCCTTACCCCTGTTGGCGTGCTTTTAACCCATTGTCATTTCGACCACGTTTGCGGAATAAAAAGCGCAAGGGATAACGGTATCGACGTTTATATACATTCAATAGACGGTAAACTTTTGGAAAGTAAAGAAGGCACTTTGGCATATTACGTCGGAACCGACTACACCCCGATTTTCGACTATAAAACGTTAGAAGAAGGGGATTACGACTTCGACGGAATTAAGGTTAAAGTCATACTAACCCCGGGGCATACAAAAGGTTCGGTAAGTTTTCTTATCGAAGATTGTCTCTTTACAGGCGACACTTTATTTTCCGGTTGCGTCGGAAGATGCGACCTTCCGGGCGGCAGCGACGAAGACATGAAAAACTCCGTTAATAGGCTTATAGCCCTACTTTTGACCCCCGAAACGAATTATAAAGTGTATCCCGGCCACGGCAGATTTACCGATTTACGGCATGAGTCTCAATTCAATCCATACGTTATAGAAAATGCTTAATACTAATTTTGAAAATTTCAAATGCGACTTAAACGAAGTCCTTAACGAGTTCACTTCCTTTGACGGCGATGTAGCCGTTACGGGCGTGATAGGCGACGGCAATTTTTCGGCCGAAGTCAGGGTTTCGGATAAATCCTATAATTATGATTACCCCTACGAGCCAACCCTTCCTATCGAGCAAAAGCGTTTGCAAAAACGGTTTTTAAAATTGTCTTTATATAAAGCTTTGTCTGACTATTCGGGCATAAAACTTCCTTGGGGTGCGCTTACCGGTATAAGACCGACTAAACTTGCATACCAGCAAGGAGATAATTTTAGAAATTTCTTCTTAAATACCATGCTCGTCAGCCCGCAAAAGACCGATTTAATAGAAAAAATTCTGCTTACGCAAAAGGGCATTTATAGCAGAAATGAGGGAGACGGAGACCTATTTATATCCGTTCCGTTCTGCCCTACAAGGTGCGCATATTGCTCCTTTATTTCCAATGAAATTTCCAAAGAAAAGTTGATTAACGGGTATATAGACGGACTTTTACGGGAAATCGATGCTTCAAAACCGCTTATTAAAAATATCCGTTCCGTGTATATCGGCGGTGGTACCCCCGTTGCCCTTTCCGACGAGCTTTTTTATAAACTTTTACAAGGTATCGGAAACGTAGGCGTAGAATACACGGTGGAAGCGGGCAGACCGGACGCCATAACCGATTCAAAACTTAAAATCATGAAGGACTTCGGGGTAACCCGTGTGTGCGTCAATCCGCAGACCTTTAAGGACGAAACGCTTGAACTTATCGGAAGGCGCCACACCGCAAGGGATATAGTCGAAAAATACGACTTGGTAAAATCCTACGGATTTGACGTAAATATGGACTTAATCGCGGGGCTTCCTAACGAAGACTTAGCGGACTTTAAAAATTCTTTAGACACGGCGATTTCCTTGCAGCCGGAAAATATAACCGTCCATACCTTATGTTTAAAAAGCGGATCCAAGCTAAAGGAAAGCGTTTCCCGTCTTTCGGAAGGCGAGGTTTCCAAAATGGTTGAATACTCGCACGCAAGTCTGCAAGAAAACGGTTATTTCCCGTACTATCTTTACCGCCAAAAATACATGGCGGGAAACCTTGAAAACACGGGTTACGCAAAACCGGGCAAGGCGTGCGTTTACAACGTTGATATAATGGAAGAGACCACGGATATAGTTGCAAACGGCGCAAATGCGGTATCTAAAAAGGTTAGCGGCGGCAAAATAACCCGCCTCGGCGCACCGAAAGACACCGCAACGTATATTTCCAAGGTGGAAACCCTTATCGAAGAAAAAATTTCCTTATTTAAGTAATATTTCAGGTAAATTTGTTTTACAAAAAGGAAATAATCTGTTAATATAATGAAGGTACTTAGGCTTAGGCATTCGGTTTTCTCGTATCGGTGCCTCGGTTTAAAGCGAATTAAACATTTCCAAGGAGATTTAAAAAATGGAAAAAGAAACAAAAACCAACATCATTAACGAGTACGCCGTACACGAAAACGACACCGGTTCCGTAGAAGTTCAGGTTGCGTTACTTACGGCACGCATCAATCACCTTAACGAGCATTTGGCTTTAAACAAACACGACAACCACTCAAGACGTGGTCTTTTAAAAATGGTTGGTCGCAGAAAGGGTTTACTTGACTATCTCAAATCCAAAGATATCGAGAAGTACAGAGACCTTATCAAAAGACTCAATCTCAGAAAGTAATTTGAGCGTTAAATTGGGGGCATGTACTGTACAAGCCCCCGTTTTTTCTGTACTACGCTCATACTTAAAAATCAATTTAATCTTCGAAAATATGCGGAAAGCAAGCTTGCCTTCCGTTTCTATACAATAAGAGTTTAGTAAAAGGAGATAACATGTTAGAAAATCACAAAACATTTGAAACCGAAGTCGGCGGAAGAAAAGTAACCGTAGACGTCGGCAAGTACGCACAACAGGCAAACGGCTCGTGTATCGTAAAATGCGGTGAAACCGTAGTTATGGTAAACGCCACCATGAGCGATTCCCCGCGTGAGGGTATGGACTTTTTCCCGCTCTCGGTCGACTATGAAGAAAAAATGTATGCAATCGGCAAAATCCCGGGAAGTTTTAAACGCCGCGAAGGCAGAGCAAGCGACAAAGCTATCCTTACTTCCCGTCTTATCGACAGACCTATAAGACCGCTTTTCCCAAAGGGACTTTTTAACGACGTAACGGTAGTTGCAACCGCACTTTCGGTTGATCCCGACATCGCTCCCGAACCTTTCGCAATGCTCGGCAGTTCCATCGCTCTTTCCATTTCCGACATACCTTTCCAAGGGCCCACGGGCGCAGTAGTCGTCGGTATGGTAGACGGCAAGTACGTTATTAACCCCAACCAGGAAGAACGTGAAAAATCCACTCTTCAGTTAAACCTTTCCGGCACGAAAGACGCCATTATGATGGTTGAAGCGGGCGCAAAGGAAATCGAAGACGAAGAAATGGTCGGCGCAATTTTGTTCGGCCACGAAGAAATCAAAAAACAGTGTGCTTTCGTTGAAGAAATCGTTAAAGCGTGCGGTAAACCCAAAAGAGAAATGGAACTTTACCACGTTTACGACGAACTCGACGCCGAAGTCAGAAAATTCGCTTCCGAAAAGCTGGACTGGGCGCTCGACACTTTCGACAGATTCGAACGTCAGGATAGACAGGACGCCGTTGAAAAGGAATGCATCGAACATTTCTTATCCGAAGACTTCCACGGCTTTGACAGCCTTAATTTAAGCGAAGCGGACACCGTTCGTCAGATTAAGGATTCACTTTATTATATAACCAAAGAAAAAGTTCGTGCGAAAATCACCAACAAAGGCGTTCGTCCGGACGGCAGAAAGCTTACGGAAATCAGACCTATTTGGTGTGAACACGGAGTTCTCCCCAGAGTACACGGCTCAGCAGTCTTCACTCGCGGTATGACTCAGGTAATGTCCACCTGTACCTTAGGTACAATCGGCGATATTCAAAAACTCGAAGGTCTTGACGACGAAGTTGAAAAACGTTACATGCACCACTATAACATGCCCGGTTACGCTTCCGGCGAAGCTAAACCCATGCGTGGCCCCGGCCGTCGTGAAATAGGCCACGGCGCTTTGGCTGAAAGATCTTTGGAACCCGTTATTCCTTCTATGGAAGAGTTCCCGTACAGTATCCGTGTGGTATCCGAAGTTTTATCTTCAAACGGCTCAACCTCTCAGGCTTCCGTTTGCGGTTCTACTATGGCGCTTATGGACGCCGGAGTTCCCCTTAAACGCCCCGTTGCAGGTATTGCTATGGGCTTAATCAAGGACGTTGAAAGCGGAAAGGTTTCCGTTATGAGCGATATTCAAGGCTTAGAAGACTTCCTCGGCGATATGGACTTCAAGGTTGCAGGTACCGTTAAAGGTATCACCGCAATCCAGATGGATATAAAGATTAAAGGTATTGACGAACAGATTTTGCGTCAGGCAATTAAGCAGGCTAACGAAGGCAGACATTTCATTTTGAATAAGATGCTCGAATGTATTCCCGCACCTTCCGAAAGTCTTTCTAAATACGCACCCAAGATCTTGACCTTCTCCATCAATCCCGATAAGATTAAAGACGTTATCGGAAGCGGCGGAAAGACCATCAACAAGATTATTGCGGAAACCGGCGCTAAGATCGATATCACCGACGACGGTAACGTATTCGTCGCTTCTTACGGCGAAACCATCGAACCCGCTCAGCGTGCTAAAGATATCATTATGAGTATCGCAAAAGACCTCGAAGTAGGCGACATGTTCTCTACGACCGTTGCACGCATTCTTCCTAAAGTCGGCGCTTTCTGCGAACTCACCCCGGGCCACGACGGTATGATTCATATTTCCAAACTCGGCACCGATAAAAAGGTAAACTCCGTTGAGGACGTTTTGTCGGTAGGCGATAAGGTAAACGTAGAAATCATCAAGATCGGCGAAAAGGGAATAGATCTTAAACTTCTTTCCAAAGTTCAAGACTAATAGATAAAAATTTTAAAAGGTTTGCCAAAATTAGGCAAACCTTTTTTACTGTCCTTATAAAACCAAAAAAGCCGATAACGGGCTTATAGCCCCACTTTTCCGGATAAAAGATAAGAGAAAAGAAGCGAATTTTGAGTAATTATTTGAAACTCGCAATGCGAAAAACTTGATTCAGCAAACCCCAAAGTATCACTACAAAATACAACATTTTTTCGAAAAAGCCTTTACTTTTTTAAATGTTGTGCTACAATTATTCTAGACAAACCATTTTAGGTGACAATATGGCAATCGTGAAAAAAGTTTTAAAAATTCTACTTATCGTTTTTCTCGTGCTTGTGCTTATCGTGGGCGGCTACGTTGCGTACTACGTTTTAAGTTACAAACGCATAGAAGACAACTTGACCTTAAATATAGAAAATCCGCAAACCTTGCAGGCGACGGCAGGCGTAGATTATACCGTGGTGTCATATAATATTGGCTTCGGCGCATACACTGCCGATTTCGGCTTTTTCATGGACGGCGGAACGGAAGGGCGCGCCTGGTCCAAAGATTCGGTTGTAAAAGATATAAACGGCATAATAGGTTTGCTTACCGAGAAAAATCCCGACATAATGTTTATTCAGGAAGTGGATGAAAAGGCAACGAGAAGTTACAAGGTAAACCAACATCAAATGTTTACAGACGCATTCACAGGCCACTCAAGCGCCTTTGCGATAAACTACGACAGCCCTTATCTTATTTATCCATTCCACAGTCCTTTGGGCTCTGCGAAAGCAGGACTGATGCTTATGACAAAGTTTAACCTTACAAGCAGCATAAGAAGGAGCTTCCCCGTAGAAACAGGTTTTTCAAAGTTTTTCGACCTCGACCGCTGCTACACGGTATCGAGGGCGGCGGCAGGCGATAAGGAACTTGTTTTGTACACCGTTCATTTATCCGCATACACCTCCGACGGAAAGATTGCCGACGAGCAATTTGAAATGCTTATTTCCGACATGAAAGCGGAATACGAAAAGGGCAACTACGTAATTTGCGGCGGGGACTTTAATAAGGACCTACTCGGCGATAGCAGTGAAATTTTCGGCGTGAGTGGAGAGAGTTATACTTGGGCACAGCCTATTAAAGAGGAATTGTTACAAAATACGGGCTTAACCCTTGTAAAGCCTTTTGACGAAAATAATCCCGTGCCGTCCTGTCGTAACGCCGACGGACCGTATAACGAAAACCAGTTTGTAATAACCATCGACGGCTTTATAGTTTCCGACAACGTTACCGTAAAATCGGCTGCGGTCATCGATACGGGCTTTGAGTTTTCCGACCACAACCCCGTAACCATGACGATTAGCCTGAATTAAACGGCAAGAACTAAATCACGATAAACGCCTTTCGGGGCGTTTTTCTTTTGCAAAAATGTCGCCTTTGTAACTAAATTTTTGTAATCTGAAATCATATCATATAGATGACAAGAGGAGAATTCTTTAGCATTTTGAAAAAAATTTTCAAATACCTATTGACAAAGCAACTAAACAGTGATAATCTAAAAATGAAGTTTTGTTTCAAAAACAAACAACCTGAAGGGGGATTTATGAAAAAAATTTTTATGTTATGTATGGCGTTAACGCTTACTTTCTCACTGTTTTTGACGGCTTGTAATATAGTCGGTTCCGGTAGCGGATCTAAAACTTCGGGCGGCGGCAACCCGCCTGAACCTCCCGAACCGGAAGTTCGTAGCATTTACCTTGTGGAAGGGGAAACCTACAACCTCGCTAAACAGCTCGAATACGAAGAAAAGACGGTTTCCGATTGCACTTTAACAGCGGACAAAACCACTTTTTCGGTTGAGACGGGCGAGTACGAATGCGCAAATTTCACCTATAAAAATGGCGTTATAACCGCAAAAGCTGTTGATACGGAGGATTACACCGCAAACGATTTAACCCTGACGTACGGTGCCACGACCGAAAATCTTTTTATTCACGTAGTAAATTACGAAAAGTACGGCAACACAATGTCCGCACCGGACGTAGGAAGATTATACGGTAAAAAAGTGGTATTTTTCGGCGATTCCATAACCGACGATAACGCCGCCTGGTGGGAAACGAATACCTGGTGGGACGTCACCAAAGAAGGTAAATATAACTACGAAAACGGCAGACCCAAGACGATAACGGGCATTAAGCAAAACTACGTAACCATGCTTGACAAAATTTGCGACTTTGCTACCTGCACTAATCCTGCGATAGCCGGCGCACTCTGCTCACATTATAATGCACAGTACGCAAGTAAGTCCATTTCCATTCCCACACAGATAAAGAACAATATTTCTGTCGTTAAGGCTGCCGATTACGTATTCGTAATGGGCGGAACAAACGACAGCTTTGAAATCAACAAGCGTGATTCCGTTCTTAAACTTGGCAATAAAACCGACCTTGCCACCGAAGAAGCCTTTGCCGACAGCGTCAACGATAAGCCTGTAAGCACCTTCTACGGCTACTACAATTACATTTTAAAGACTTTGCGTGAAACCAATCCCAAGGCGACTTTGATTTGTTTAAGCAACATACCTTGTCAGTCCACCTACGGCTATACCGGCGGAGTTTCCAACGGCCACAACAACGAAGGCATTGCAGGCGTAAACGTAGCCATAAGCAACTCGGCTCAAATATATAAAGCACGCTACGTCGATATTTTCTCGGCTATTCCCAAAACTAATAAAGGCGAATACACCAAAGTTTGGTTCACGAACGACGAACTTCACCCCAACGAAGTAGCTTACGAACTTATTACCGACAAAATCCTTTCCGGTAAGTAATTAAAAAAATTAAGTGATTTTCACTTAAAAAACAACAATAAAAACCCCGAGGCGGTAATAAATCGCTTCGGGGTTTTGCTATTAAATTGAACGGTCTAAAAAGCCGTTTTTTTTAGTTAAATGGACTTGAAAAAGTCGTCGCAATCTTTAATCCACGTGCCGTTTTTTGCGAGGAAGGAAGATGGTGCGTTTATAACCTCGGTACAACTTGACAGCCCGTGCGTGCCGTTGGGGTAAATGTGAAGTTCAAAGTTCACGCCATTTTGCGAAAGCGCCTGTGCGTACGCTAAAGAGTTGACGGGGGGAACGCAGTTATCCTTCGCCGTAGCCCAAATAAATGCGGGCGGAGTGTTTTTGGTAACGCGTTTATCGAGTTTCATACTTTCGAGAAGTTCCGCTTTTTCGTTTTCGTCGTAACCCTTCAAAAGGTTGTCGAAAGAGTCCATATGCCCGCCGTCGGGGGTGATAACGGGGTAGCAAAGTCCTACCGCCGTGGGCCTTGAGTCGACAGATAATTCCTTGTCAACCTTTTCGTATTCCACCGAGAGATCGCAAACGAGATGACCGCCTGCGGAAAAGCCTACGCAAAAGATTTTTTCGGGATCGACAAGAAGTTCGGCTGCGTTTTTCCTTATATAGTCCACGGAAGCGCCGAGTTCGTAAAGTTGTTCGGGGTATTTAACGCCGTCGGGGGCGCAGGTGTAATCCAAAATGAAAACTTGATAGCCTTGATACAAAAAGTAATTTCCGACGGGCTCCTGCTCGCGTTTGCTTACAAAATGGTATCCACCGCCCGCAACGACTATAACGGCAGGGCGTTTGTAGTTTTCAACGGGATTGTCGAACGGGGGATCTGAAACGTAAGCGTTCAGTTTTCCGCCGGAAAGATTATATAGTGATTTAAGTTCAACTGTGAAATTGCGCATACAAATTAACCTTCGTTTTTTGTTTCATTTTAGCATAGCATATTTCAAAAAGCAATACTTTGATACAAATTGAGTCAAAAAATCCGATAAATTGTGCTAAAGAGCGTCGTATAAATAAATACTAAAAAAATAATTTAAAAATTGTGAAGTTTTTTTTCATTTACTATTGAAATTTACCATAAAAGATGGTACAATGAATACGTAGCGTCCTCGTAAATGAAAATTTTTTTCACATACGCCAAAAATCGGATGCAAAAATAAAGAAAAGAATATGTATAGGAGATTATGATGAAAAGGTTTAAATTTATTTCAACCCTACTGATTATCGTTTTTGCACTTATGTGCACCCTCTCCGCATGTGGGCTTCCGGCAAACACTTCCACAAGTAAAAAGCCGAGCGGCATCGCAAGCACCCAAGGTAGCACCGAAAGCGGCCCCCTTCACGTAGAACCGGCCCCGGAGATCACGATATCTTACCGTAACGATTATACGCCCACTCGTTTTGACAAGGACAGCGTAACCTACGAAGCCGAACATATTACCGACGGCTTGGTTATGGTTAAAAACACTTTGAAAAAGAACAACGATAAGATTACGGTCGTTTACACTTTGGAAGTTAACTTGGCTGCGGTTAATATCGTAGCAGGTACCAAAGACAACACTACGGACTTATCAACGCTTACAAAGGAACTTCCTTCAAAGCAGGCTCAAGCTTACGAAACGGCTACCGGCAAAACCGTATACGCTTATCTTAATGCAGACTTCTTCGGTTCTTATCCCGTTAACGCTTTCGTTAAAGACGGCGTAATTGTAAAAGACGGCCATAACGACAACGGCGGTTACGATTATACCAACTTAAATCACGACGTACCTGCTTCCGCACCTATGCTTTTCGGCATAAAGGGCGAAACCGCTCAGGTTGCTCCTATTATCGGCTACACAGGCGATATAACCGATTCCTTAATTAAACGCGAACTTATAAAAGCAAAGCTTACCTATAAGATTGCAAGCGAAACTTCCAATAAGTCCTATAACGTACAGAAGGAAAGCGATTCCGTTTCAAACGGCATAGTATTTAACACCGAAAACGTTGCTAAGGTCTGCAAAGCCGGTGATTACGCACTTAAAGTTGCCCTTGGCGGCGGCTACGGCCATATGCGTGTTACGCAGAAAATCGACTGCGCAACCGATACTCAGTTTACACCGGAAGGAAACTTCGGTTACGTTTTCGTGGGAAAAGACAGTGAAGCTTACACGGAATTTTCCACTCTCGAGAAAAAGTATATTTCTTACTACGTAACCTCTCCCGATGACACTTGGAAAGGATACACCACAATCTTAGGTTGCCGTCAATCCTTAGTTGAAAACGGAGCGGTTGCCGCCACCGTAACGAAAGAAAACTCCAACGGTGCGCAAAGTAGCGACGTTCCCAGAAGCGCAGTAGGCGTTAAAGAGGATGGCACCGTCGTAATATTTGCCGTTGAATCCATGTATTACGGCAAAAAAGCACAGGAAAACGACACTCACGGTATGAACCTTCCCGAACTTGCCGACTTTATGGCATTTTACGGCGTTAAAAACGGCGCTAACTTCGACGGCGGCGGATCCACTCAACTTACCGTTAATAAAAACGGAACCAAGACGGTTATGGTTCGTTCAAGCGACACGGGTTCTTATGAACTCGATTCTTCAAGAAAGGTTATCAACACTATAATGGTTGCTTCTAAATAATAGAGCAATCTACATAACAACGCTAAAAATATGACTTACTGCGGATTTTTTCGCAGTAAGTCATAAAAAAATCAATGAAAGTTTACGATTTTGATAAAAATATGGAGGCAAACAGTTCGGTTTGCCTCGAATTAAAATATTATGACGCTAAGTGCGGACTGTTTGGTATATACGGAACCAAGGCCGCAGGCGAAGAGGGCTTTTGCCGTTTTACTACAGCGCAAAGGGACTTTTTAAGACCCGTAAGTGACGGCGAAGCCTGGTTTTCCGAGCATTCAAGCGGTATACAGTTAAAATTTATTACCGACGCAACGGATATTTTCGTCAAGGTAAACTTAAGCGGAAAATTCGATATGACCAACATGACCCTAATCGGCAGCTGCGGTGTGGACCTTTACGTTTACGACGAAGCCTCCTCGTCATTCGTTTTTCACGGCGTTATGCACGGAAAATTAGAAGACCAAGAGTATGAAGGAAGATTAGGGGACTTCCGTCTGCTCGGCAAAAAGGAACGCAGATTTATAATAAATTTACCTCTGTATATGGGCCTAAAAAGCCTAACGGTTGGCGTAAACGAGTGGGCTAAGATAAAGCCCGATACGTTTCAAAACAAGCGTAATATTGCAGTTTACGGTTCAAGTATCACACACGGCTGTTCCGCAACTCATCCGGGAATGGCTTACACCAACCTTTTATCTCGGCGCTACGACTGCGAATTTTTAAACTACGGCTTTTCCGGCGTTTGTATGATGGAGCCGGAAGTTGCCCAAATATTATCGGAAATAAATCCGGATATGCTTATCGTCGATGCGGAACCAAACGCAGGCGTAAGCAAAAATTTACAGTTAAACTGTGAAAACTTTTTAAACAAATTTTTCGAAACCAATCCTTTGACCCCCGTAATACTTCTATCGAGAATGAAATTTACTCTCGACCTATTTGATATCGAGCGTGTAAAACTTAACGCTTACTACGTCGATTTTCTCAAAAAAGTTGCTAAAAAATATCGTGAAAAGGGTTACAAGGTGTACTTTTTCGACCAATCCAACGTGTTTGGTAAAAATTTCAGCGAATACACCGCAGACGGCGTACATCCGTCCGATCTCGGCATGATAAAGATTGCGGATTTCTACGAAAAAGTAATAAATAAAACCGACGACTTACTAAATCGCTACTCAATCGACCTTTTAAGGAAGGACTGAAAATGAAAAAAATCGTAATGGTCCCGCTTGACGAAAGACCATGTAACTATAACTACCCGCAAATGATGCCAAAGGCGGACTACGAACTTTGTATGCCGCCAAAGGATTTAATGGGCGACAAAAAAACTGCCGGAAACACTGCGGGCATAGCCGAATGGCTTTTAAATAATGTACAGGGTGCGGACGCCTGCATCCTATCTCTCGACACCGTAATTTACGGCGGAATAGTTCCGTCAAGGCTACATCACTTGTCTTACGATGAACTTATTTCCCGTGCGGAAATCGTGGAAAAAATCCGTGCGCTGAATCCGCGCATGAAGCTTTATCTTTTCCAGCTTATAATGCGTTGTCCGAGCTATTCTCTTTCCGACGAGGAGCCCGATTACTACGACGAATGCGGCGAAGAAATTTTCCTTTACGGAAGATATACTCACCTCGAAAAGGCGGGCAAACTTACCGAAGAGGACAAAAAGGATTTTGAAAGGGTAAAAGCCTTTGTAAAACCCGAATATTTAAAGGACTACACCGAAAGGCGAAAAATCAATACCGACGTTTTGATGCACAACTTAAAGTACGTTAAAGACGGCGTTTGCGACTACTTTATAGTACCGCAGGACGACGCTGCCGAATACGGCTTTACGGCAATGGACCAAATGAAGGTTCGCACCTACTTAAAGTCCAACCTTCTTCACATGAAAACCGCAATGTATCCGTCTGCGGACGATACCGGCTTAACCCTTCTCGGCAGAGCGGTTGCCGACCTTAACGGCGTAAAACCTAAAATCTACGTGCATTACGCTTCCACAAAAGCGGGGCAGGTAATACCGTGGTTTGAGGATAGGGCGCTTGACGAAACGGTAAAATATCATATTCTCGCAGTCGGCGGAATCCGTGTGTATTCCCTTACGGAAGCGGATATTGCCTTAATAATAAATATGGGTTCGGGCATGTTTAACGAAGGGGATGGCGAATACGTCAAAGCCTACGACGTGGAAAGAAACCTTGCCGAAATCGTAAACTACGCAGAATATGCGCTATCGCAAAATAAAGTGGTCGCAATAGGAGACGTTGCAACCTGTAACGGCGCCGATCCCGAGCTTTTCGATATGCTTTACAGCAAAGATCTTTTGTTTAAAATCCACGCCTACGCGGGTTGGAATACCTCGTCAAACACTTTAGGCACTACGGTCTGTCAGTCGGTAATCTATTTAATCGGCAAAGACCGCAAAGGAACGGACAAATTCCTGCTTCACAGGTACTACGAAGATTTAGGCTATATGTCTAAGGTGCGTAAATACGTTACGGATAACGTTTTGCCGAAGTTAAATCTTAACTATTTCAAGGCGGACGGGAAAGACGGAAAGGCGGCGGAAGCGGTAAAAGAAGAACTTATAAACTTTATGGCCCGTTATCCTAAAATTACCGAAAAAGTCAGCGATATCAAGGTGGAAATGCCGTGGCGCAGAATGTTCGAAACGGACATACGGCTTACCGTCAAATAAATTAAAATAATAGGTATTATGAGTAAAATAGGAATCGACATCGGCGGAACCTTAATAAAAGGAATATTGACCGACGGTGATAAAATAATAAAAACAGCCGCTTACCCTACGAACGCCAAAATTGGCCGCAGGGCGATAGAGCTCAGCATGTTTTCCGTAATCGACGGACTTTTGGAAGAGGGCGTAACCCTTATCGGCGTTTCTTCTGCGGGAAACATCGATCCGTATAACGGCGTATGCGTTTACGCAACAGAGAATTTGTCCGGTTGGACGGGGTATAACATAAAGCAGAAAATAGAGGAAAAATACCATATTCCTTGCATAGCCGATAACGATGCGGTTTGCGCCTTAAAAGCGGAAATATGCCATTATCCCGAACTTAAAAACGTGGTTATGATAACTTTCGGTACCGGTATCGGCGGTGCTGTCTTGTCCGGAGGAAAGATTATCCGTGGCAAAAATTTCGACGGCGGAAGGCTCGGACATATGATCCTCGTTCCCGACGGTTTGCAGTGTAACTGCGGCAAAAAGGGCTGCGCGGAAACCTATCTTTCCTGTACGGCGCTTAAACGTGAAGGGGACGCTCGTATACGCAATTTATCGGGCGTAAAGGAACTTTTCCGTCTTTATGAAAGCGAGGACAAGAACGCCGTAACCATTTTAAAGCGTTTCGGTTACTATCTTAATATTTTCTTGGATAACGTCCGTACGGCTTATGCGCCGGAACTTATTATTTTGGGCGGCGGACTTTGTAAAGACGAGAAAATTCTGCTAAGCCTTATAGATAATAAAAGCGATATAACCTTTGCAAAATTCGAAAATAACGCAGGCGCACTTGGCGCCCTTATCGAATTATATTAACTAATCCGCGTCATCATTGCGAGGCAATTTATTGCCGAAGCGATCCGGACCGTTCGCTTTGCGAACTTTAATAATTCCAAAAAACCTGTGATAACGGGCTTATAGGCGCACTTTTGCGATCTATTCCACACTCAACATTTTCATTATCAAAATATAAAAGGTGTAATATGAAATACAATCTTAAAGATAAAAACTTAAAAAAAGTAGTTGAAAGTTTAATCGGCGAATACGGCTTTTCGCTATCCGGTAGCGGCGTCGAAACCTATATAGAAAATTCTTCAAACGGCATAGAATTGAATTATTCAAACGGAAAACTTACCATTTACGTACAAAAACCAAACCAGGCGATATGGGCGTTAAAGGAATTTTCCGACCTTTTCGGAGAAGAACTTCCAAAGGAGGATTTTCAGCGCGCGTATACCCCTCGCTTTGAGGATTTAACCTATATGCTCGACTGCTCACGTAACGCAGTGTATACGCTTCCGATAGTAAAAGAGGTTATCTCTCAACTTGCTGTTGCGGGTTATAGCTCCTTTATGCTATATACAGAGGACACTTTTAAGGTAAAAGAATATCCGTACTTTGGATATCTTCGTACCCCGTATACCGAAGAGGATCTTAAGGAAATAGATAAGTACGCCAAAATCTTCGGCATAGAACTTATTCCGTGCATGCAAACACTCGGCCATTTCAACTCGATAAAACGTTATCCTTCCATGGAACACCTTTTCGATATCGATGAAGTTTTGCTTGTCGGCGAGGAAGAAACCTATAAATTTATCGAAGCAATGATAGCCGCCTGCGCACGCTCCTTTACTTCGCGTAAAATAAATATCGGTATGGACGAAGCATATTTGCTCGGAAGAGGCAAATATCTCGACAAACACGGTTTAAGAAAGCGTTTTGAAATCATGAAGGACCACTTAGAACGGGTAAACGAAATCTGCAAAAAGTACGGCTTTAAACCCATGATGTGGTCGGATATGTTCTTCTCGCTCGCAATAAATTCGCAGTACGGCTCTATGGAACAACCCGTTCAGGATCTCGTTCCCGAGGGCGTGGAACTCATTTATTGGGATTACTACCATACTTATAAAGAGCATTATGAAGAAATGCTTGAAAAGCACCGTGTGTTCAAAAACGAAATTGCCTTTGCCACGGGAGCTTGGAAATGGCTTGGCTTTACCCCCGACAATCGCTATTCTTTCAAGGTTATGGAAGAGTCCGCAAAAGCCTGCACGGAAAATGCAATTAAGCATTATATCGTTACGGGTTGGGGCGATAATGGTGCGGAATCTTCTTGTTTTAGCACTATGCCGTCCGTATATTATGCGGGATATATCAATTATAATGATTATGAAATGGGCGAAAAATTCCAAAAAGGTTTCAAAAATTTCTCCGGTATGGCGCTAAATGACTTTTTAACCGTCGATCTGGCTAACAGGATAACCGATCATGACGACGTAGAAGAAAAGAACAGCGCTAACAAATATCTTTTATTCAACGATATTTTGCTAGGAACCTTAGATACTATCATAGAAAAAGGTCAAGGCGATCTTTATAAAAAGCACGCTAAAAAACTTCACGAGGCCGCGAAAGTTGCCGGTAAATGGTCTTATATCTTCAAAACACAGGAAGACCTTTGCAAAGTGCTTGCCATAAAAGCCGAACTCGGCGTCGAACTTCGTGAGGCTTATAAAAAGGGCGACGAACCCGCCATGCGTGAAATTTTGGTTAAACTTAAAAAACTATATAAACTTGTGGAAGTTTTCTATAGAACCTTCCGTGAACAGTGGAATAAAGAGGCCCGTCCGAACGGTTTCGACGTACAGGATTTAAGAATCGGCGCCTTAAAACAAAGAATTTTAACCGCAACCGAAAAGCTTAACGACTACCTTGAAAAAAAGACGGAAAGTATTCCAGAACTCGAAGAAGAGCTTCTCTGCTTTATGGGACACGGTAAGGATTTTGAAAAGGATTTAGACCAGTGCGAATACAGATGGTTCAGGATGACTTCTGTTAACGTAAACTTCTAAAGTTGGGCTATAAGCCCGTTAACGGCATATTTTTAGCCGTTTTAGCAACAATTTGAAAACAAATTTTAAAATTATAAAAGGATAAAAATGATAAAAAAATACCGTTTTGGAACCCCGATTGAAACAGGTGCCGTTCCAAGGACAATCGAAGAAAGCAGTCTCGAGACCTTAAATTCATTTTCATATAGAACGGAATCCGATTGCGTTATATTTACACTCCAACTCAAAAAGTTGGATGTAATATACGGCCTCGGCGAACAGGTAAGAGGGATAAACAAGCGTGGTTGGATATACACGAGTTATAACGAGGACGATTGCGTTATAACCGAATCACGCACTTCTTTGTATGGAGCCCACAATTTCATATTGGTAAACGCTTCGCGTAATTTCGGCGCCTTTTTCGATTTCCCGTCAAAAGTGGTTTTCGATATAGGCTACACCGATAGCCGTTTAATGAAGATAACCTGTTATGGCGACGGATATTTATACATAATCGATAAAGAGGGCGGCGATCTTAACGAGATAGTTAAGGAATTCCGAAATTTAATCGGACAAAGTTATATTCCGCCGAAGTGGGCCTTCGGTATCGGACAAAGCCGTTGGGGATATAAAGACGAAAAAGATATCCGTGAAGTGATTAAAGGCTACGAAGACTCCGGTTTCCCGCTTGATATGGTTTATATGGATATCGACTATATGGAGGAGTTCGAAGACTTTACCATTAACGAAAACCGTTATCCGAACTTTCCCGAATTTGTAAAAGAAGTTAAGGAAAAAGGTGTAAGGCTTATTCCGATAGTAGATGCGGGAATCAAGGTTAAAGAGGGTTACGCCGTGTACGAAGACGGGCTTAAAAAGGGCACGTACTGTACTGACGAGGAAGGCAATCCCTTTGTCGTAGGCGTATGGCCGGGCGACAGCGTACTTCCCGACGTTTTAAACGACGATGCTGCTAAATGGTTCGGCAAAAACTACAAATTTTATCTTGACAGCGGAATAGAGGGCTTTTGGAACGACATGAACGAGCCTGCGCTTTTCTATTCAAAAAAGCGGTTGCAAAGCACGGTTGCAAAACTAAAACGCTTAAAGTCCGAAATGACTATCGACGAGTTTGAAAAGATGCGTCATCGCGTGTACGCTTTGCAAAACAACCGTGCTGACTACGAGGAATTTTATCATAATATAAACGGAAAAAAGGTTCGGCATGACGCTGTACATAACCTTTACGGCTACAAACTCACAAAGTGCTCTTCGGAGTATATTCAGGAATACGAACCGGAAAAACGCCACCTTATTTTTTCCCGTTCTTCTTATATCGGAATGCACCGCTACGGCGGCATCTGGACAGGGGATAACGCTTCATGGTGGTCCCATCTTCTTTTGAATTTGCAGATGCTGCCCTCCCTTAATATGTGTGGATTTTTATACAGCGGTGCGGACGTAGGCGGTTTCGGTTGCGACACCACGCAGGATCTCCTTCTTCGTTGGATGGCACTTGCAGTTTTCACGCCGCTATACAGAAATCATTCAAGCAGTGGCACACGCCCGCAGGAACCCTATAACTTTAAATCAAGTGAAAAATTCCTGCAGCTTATGAAAACCCGTTACATGCTTTTGCCCTTTATTTACAGCGAATACGTAAAATGCGCATTGAGCGGCGATATGTTGTTCAAACCCTTGTCGTTCGTGTACCCTAACGACCATCGTGCACGCACGGTAGAGGACCAACTTATGATGGGCGATTCCATTATGATAGCCCCCGTATACACGCAAAACGCAATCGGTAGGTACGTTTATCTTCCCGAAGACATGCTCGAAGTCCGCTTTACCTACGCCGGAATAAAGACCAAACCGCGCAAAAACGGACATCAATTTGTAAACGTTGCGTTAGACCAAGTTTGCATATTTTTACGGAAGGGCAAGGTGTTACCGATTGCAAAGCCCGCTATGCACGCCGAGGAAGTTGACTTTTCCGACCTTTCGTTTATTAAAAATATCGATAAGGAAACCGTATACACCCTTTGCATGGACGACGGCGAAACTACCGAAGACCTTTCGAAGTATCTCGTAGATATAGTTGTAAAACCTTAAAATGAGAACACTTTTAAAACTACTTAAATTTTCCACGAAAGAGCAAGAAATATTAAATAACGTTAAGGACGGATTAACCGATGAAGAAAGGCAGGAATTTTCCGTCCTTTTAACCGACCCTTTATCATACGAAAGTGCCGAAAAACGGCTTATAGACCGACTTTCGCCCGATCCCGACGGTTTAAAAATGCTTTTCGTAATGCTTAATGCAGCAAAAACTTCCTACAAAAAGTATAAAGAAGTCGGCATAGACGAAGATATTTTTATCGACACCTTTAAGTGCTTTAAGCGTTTTACCTTAGAATATAAAAATCAGTACGGAAGGTTTGGCTTTGACCGAAGTTTTTGGGTGGGCAGGCAGCTATCGTTAAGACTATTCAGAATAGGGGAGCTTGAATATGAACTTTCCCATTCTGCTAATGGCGAAAGAGAGGTTGCTTTGCACGTTCCCTCCGACTGCGACATTTCCTTGGATAAAGTAGATATATCCATTGATTGTGCAAAATCATTCATCGATAATTTTTACCCCGAATATAACGGCGCGCCCTATTATATAACGAGTTGGATGCTGTCGCCGATATTAGAAGAAGTCTTAAAACCGGGCAGTAAGATACTTTCGTTTCAGCGCCTTTTTGACGTAATATCCGAAACCCCATCCGACGAGTATAAATTTTGGGTTTTCGGCTCCGAAAAAATCAAGCCTGAAGATTTTTCCGAAACTACTTCGCTTCAGCGTGGAATAAAACGCCTTGTGCTTTCTGGGCGGACTATGACAGAGGCTACCGCAAAACTGAACAGTCATTATGTAACAGCCGAAATTTTGTCAAAAAAACCTTAAAAACGCACATTTTTTCTGTTTTTTTACATTTTTTTCAGATTGCCATTGACAAATTGCGGCTTTTTTGATACAATATATAAAAATTGCCGCAGAATCGGCAAAGGCATCGATAGCCGTTAAACGGATAACTGATAAATAATGCGTATCGGTGCCATAAAAATAAGGCGTAAAGGAAAAGGGTGAAAAATGAGTGATTCCATAGCAACAAGAATAGAGCGGGTAAAGCAAACCAAGATAACGAAATCACAGCGCAAGCTGATAGATTTTCTTGAAAACGCAGATTACAAGCAAATAATGTACTTCACTATAACCGAGTTTGCTAAAGCGACCGGGACAGGCGAAGCCACCATACTTAGGTTTTGCAGGCTTTTGGGCTTTGACGGCTATCAAGTGTTCAAACTGCAGATAGCCCGTGAATTAAGCAGGCAGGACCTGGCGATTTCGAAAAGCGAAGAAGATTTCCGTTCGGACATCGCAAAAGCCTACGAAACCGCCGTTTCAATATGTATAAGAAGCGTAAGCATCGAACTTTTGGATAAGGTAGCCGATCTTATATTAAAGTCGGACCGAATCAGCTGTTTCGGGGTGGGAAACTCTTATGTAGCGGCGCTCGAACTTCATAACAGACTAATGGCAATGGGCATACATACGTTGTGCGAATCCGACGCTCATAACCAAAACGTAATGTCCTCGACTTCGTCGGAGTCCGATCTTGTGATAGTATTCAGCGTATCGGGAAGCACCAAGGACGTTGTGGAAGCAACCAGATTTGCCAAGCATTACGGCGCGAAAACCGTGCTTATCACGGCGCATGACGTTTCACCGCTCACAAAACTTGCCGACCTCGTAATTTCCACGGGCGAACCAGATTTTTATCGTGAAGTCAGCACCATGACCAATAAAGTGGTTCAGTTATACGTAATTGACGCCCTTTGCGAATCGGTGCGCAGAAAGGACGAAGCCCGTTTCGACGGATTCATTTTCAGAAGCCGCGGCGCAACCGTAGGCAAACTTATCTAAACAATGAGAACCTAATTTAATAGATTACAGCAAGGGTTTATCCTCCTTGAAAATATATGAATTTCGCCTTCCTCGACAGGGGAAGGCTTTTTTCTTATTTTGTGGATAAAGCATAAAATTTTCAATTAAGTCGAAGCCTCCAAAACACAAATTTTAACTATGAAATTTTTGAAAGAAATTTTCAAAATTGCCAAAAATTGCCCCTGAATTAAGTTTTGCATGAAGTAGTTTTTCAAAAAAATAAAAAAAATTTTCAAAAACCTATTGACAAATGAAAATTGTGCGCTATAATTGATTTGTGAAAGTACTAAAAAGGGCATATTATTGCCCGAAATAGCGTATTGTGACGAATTTCGGGTGATTTTCGGCTAAAAAGGGGATATCCCCTTTGCGTTTGGCGGGCCAAACGCAAATTCCCCTTAAATGTGCATATATTAAAATTGTCCAAAACCCATTGCGAATTGCAAAAAGACTTTCCACAAAAACTTACGGTATAGAGAGCGCAAAAGCGTTCAAAATATAAAAAAATCATTATTTTTTCAGGAGGAAAAGATGAAAAGAAAGATCACTGTATTTATCGTCGCTCTTATGTCGGTAATCATGGCTCTTACTTTGGTTGCTTGCGGTAACTTACCTAAGCCTAACAAGCCCACCAAACCCACCAAAGTAGAACCTGAAGCCCGTACACAAGTTGAGACACGTACCGATGCCTACACGGCTTATAAGGCAGACGGAACCGAAATCGGCTCCTACAAGTCTATAGGTGCGGCAATCAACGCAGCAGTTGCTACCGATGAGTTCGGAAGCAACAATGCCACAAGAGAAGACGGCAGCTACGTTGAATACTTGGGCAAAACCATATTCGAAAACCATAACGGTTATGCCGAAGCATCCGACGATATGTTCTATTTCTACGTAAACGGCAATCAGTGGGAAGCCTATGATTGTTTCAACAACACTATGTATGCCGATTATCTTAAAAATAATAAGGTAATCACGCACGAAGTTACCGCTAGGGGTTCCACAGCAAGACAGTATCATAACGGTTACGCTATGTTTAATCCTGATGGCACCATGAACGAAGATACTACCAAAGCCGCTCAAAGTTGGGAACTTTCTTCCACTATGGACGCAGCTGCTCTTACCTTCCCCGCAAGACTTAAAGGTATCACCGGATTAAGCCACGAAATCGACCTTTCCGGCGTACAGATTAAGCCCAACTACGAAGGTACTGACGCTACTTATGCATTTATCGGCTACTATGCTTGGCAGGATTATTACGTAATCGCAACCGGTATCGCTTGCGACGTTCAGACCGGTGCTTGGTATCCGTTCAACGCTACTTCAAGGGATGACTCCTTCTCCGACGCCGAATATAAAATGGGCGATTCTCCTTTAATGATTTCCAATTGGAACGAAGAAGGCGGATATTGGACTCCCGAATACGCATCTTTGAAGATGTACATCAAGACCGTTCGTAACGCTGATTACGCTTGCGGTTTCTGCTCTGAATCCAATTATGAATTCTACACAGCTGACGGCACACTCGACAACGAATATAACGTACTCGTTGACGAAGCTTTGGTTAACGAAAAATTCAGCGGCGCTGCTTACGGTATCGAAACTTCCTACGTATTCATCGCAGGTCTCGACGTAAGAACACCCACCAGCGTTGGCGTATACAGCTATAACACCGATTACACCAACGGCGCTGAATTCAAGAACCTTCAGGTTACCGCTGCAACTGCACACGTTCCTTCCGATGAAGAAATGGAAGAAGTTGAATATGGCTTCAAGATCAATCCTGATTGGAGAGGCAATGATTACAACGTTTTGATGGCAGCAGGCGAACATGAAGAAGGCATCATCGATTACACCTTATTAAACACTTACGCTTGTGCTGATTATCAGCCTATCGACGGTCGTGACGTTTATTCCTTCAGTTATGCAGGAAGCAACGTTGCTGAAACTCCTATCGGCGGTATCGCAGGACAATATCAGGCTACGATCGACGCATTAAAAGCCGCTACCCCTGAAACCGTAGTTGCTATGGAAGCTGCAATCGAAGCAGTTAACGTAATGTACAACAACGGTAAAGTTGAAAACGGCCCGATCGCTCAGAAGTTCTATCCGCTTCTTGACTTTGCTCCTTTATTTGCTGCTCAACAGATGTTCAGTGAAAACGCTCCTTTGTCTGAAAAGGCTGCTGAATTCGCTGCTGCATTCAATGAACTTCCCAGTCTTTTAGAATACAACTTCGTTGGTTGGAAGACCGAAGAAGCTGAAGCTACCGGATATCTTATGAACGACGTAGCAGCTTTCAAGGCTCTCTACGATCAATATTCTGCAGAAATGACGGAAGACGACGTTGCACGTTGGAAACATCACGTTAACCTTGACAACTACAACATGTATGTTGATCTTATGAATATGAAACCCTTCGAAGAAGGCTTTGCTATTTCCGCAAAAGAAATGGGCAAGAACAACAAAGCTGTAACCTACACCGGCGAAGAAGCAATGGCTCAGATCGCTATTACGGTTAACAAGATTAAAGCCGGCACGGCTTGGGATTCTGAAACAGAAAACTGCGACCCCAACAGCGGTAAAGTTACTCTGTTCAACTCCGACAACAACTGGTTGCCCGCTTATCACGTAATGTATCTCAAGACTCGTCTTGAAGAAGCAGGATATGAACTTCCTATTTACTTGACAAAGATAATCGAAGCTTGCGGCGCTGCAGAAGGCTTTATGGAAGACTTCTACTACATTGACACCGTTTTAACCCTTGCAAAAGGCATTGAAACCGGCGCTATCAAAGCTGTTGACGAAGCTGTTGCAGCAAAAGTTAACGCAGTTATGGTTGGCAAAACCGCATTCGTAGAAGCAGGTCTTGTATGGAACTGGAACAACTGCGGTGCACCTAAGGACTTCTTATACAGAGCTAAAAACTACCACGTTTACTATGGTCTTGAATTCGGCGTTCAGTTACAAGTTTACATTGAAACCGTTCAGTCCTTCCTCGCTAAACGTGTAGGCGCTGAAGCTAACGGTATCGGTATCACCGCAGCCGTTGAACCTCAGGACGTTACTATCACCGACGAAGCAGCAGCTGTTATCGCTTTGTTCGACGCAAAGAAGATGCACGGCGCTGACTTTGAAGGCTACAATGCAGCCCTCGAAGCTTATGCAGCATTAAGCGAATCCGACAAGATCCTCGTTGCTACTTTCTCCGATTACGAAGAATTGGTAGAACTTATGGAAGGCCACAAAAACGCTCTCGAAGCAGTAGTACTCGAAAACGTCGCTCCTATCACCGTATATGAAAAAATCTATTACGGAACTGATACACCGACCAAACAGATGACCGCTTCTGAAGCTTTATATCAATTAAACGAACTTATCTGCAAGATTCAAGGGAATACACCTTGGACTTCAGGCGTTGATTCCGACTGTGGTGCGGCATATACCATTTTGGATTACGACCACACTTCTTTCCAGGGTATCAGGATCATCGTTTTAAGACAATATCTTGAAAATGCAGGGGTTACTCTTCCCGCATATTTTGCTGATATCTTCACCGCAATCGCTTATGACGATTTCTTCCAGGCTTACGACGCTATTTACCAGACAGTAAGATTGGCCACTACTTACGCTGAAGAAGGCAAGACCGTTGCCAATATGACCGAAGAGGACAAAGCCATCTTCGAAAAATATTGGGGTCCTGCTTATGAAATCAACCACCACCTTAAATGGAACTGGAACAGCGGCAACAAGTTCGAAACCTATATGAGCGCACGTGTTCGTGCAATCGCACTTCAGTATAAACTCGCTGCTGGCATCAGCTTTGGTGATCAGTTTGGCGACATTGTAATGGATAAATGGAAATACGGTGATTGCTTAGCAGAATACACCTATAAGGGTGAAACTTATTATTCATATGTTTATGAAGACGAAGCTGCAAGCCGTAAACTTCCTATGGGCGCACTTATCAAAGGTATGTGGGCAATCGATCCCATTTACGTTGATGCAAACGGCGAAATCTGCGCAGCAGACGCTGAAGGTGCAACCAGACTTATGACTACAACTGAGGGCGTAGTAAGCACCGGTAAAATTGTTGCTGAAAATTGCTCCCCCTTGGAAACTCAGAGATACGTAACTGCTGATGGTATGTTCGTATATAAGAGATCGCTTTGGACGGCTGAAACAGGTTCTTATATTACAACCGAAGAAGACTACGTTGACCAATACAATCGTAATCTTCCTGCAGACGTTGACGTAAGCGCTATCAAACCTTACGTTACCGTTAAGGTATTCAAATTCTACGACGTAATGTGCGCTTGGTTAAATGACCAAGGCTACGTTACCAACACCAACGGCTGGGGCTATGCAACCGCTCCTAACACACAAGCATAATCTTGCTTAAATAACTGCTATTGGGGCAGAGAAATCTGCCCCAATAACTAAGTTTAGAGAAGTTTAAAACAAAAAATCAATCTTAAGGACTTGCAATTTAACAAAATTTTACATACACACTAAAAAGCAAGTTCTGTTACTCTTAAATTAAAAGGGGACAAATTATGAAAAAAGCATTAGCACTTTTATCAACCGCAGTTTTAACAGCGTCACTTACGCTCGGTTTGCTCGGCTGCGATGGTTGCGGAAAAGAATATAGTTACGAGATAGATTGGAACGTCGATTTATCAAAACCCATTCCGCTTACCGGCCTATATCCCGAAACCAGTCTTAATTCCTTCGGTACGGACGATACGGCTAAAATTATTGAGGAAACAACAGGTTACACGATTACTTATAAAGAAGTTAAAGGCGGTACAGCCGATAACGAAATCAACTCTATTTTATCAACTCAGAATCAGGATTACAACTTCCTTAAACTTACGGAAGCACAGTATCACCCTTATCTTGAACAGGGCGCTTTCCTTGATTTAACCGAACTTTTACAAAAAACCGAATCCGGTAGAAAATTATACGACATTATAAATCTTATGGATTACGGCTGGGACGCTGCAACTTACGTTGACGCAAACGGTCAAAAACACATCTACGGTATTCCCGATTTCGGTTACTGCATGATGGAAGACTGCGCGCTTATTTGGAACGTAGACCATCTTAAACAGATAGGTTACGTAAACGAAGACGGAAGCGTAAAGGTTCCTAAGACCGTTGCCGAATTTACCGACGCCGTTACGAAATGTCAGGAAAAGTTCGGATCCGACCCCAGTTACCACGCTTTCGATATTCCGGGTGAAAACAGCGTTTTAGTTACGCCTTTAGTATCCGCTTTCGGCGTTCCTCTTGAGTTCTATATGGATGAGAACAACAAGATTAAACAATACGTTTTCAGTGAGCAAACAACCGCTTATGCTGAATACATGAACAAATTTTTCCAAAACGGCGTTTTATCCAAAGCTTGGACGCAGGGTTCAAGTGATACTTCACTTCTTAACTTTGCTAACGAACTTTCGTCCGTAACCTTCCAACCCTATTGGTGGGTTACCCCGCTTGTAAAAGCCATTGCCGCAAAGGGCGTTATTCCCGATAAGATGGGCGTTGATAAAAACGACTTCCGTGCAGTACACGATCAGTGTATCGCTTGGACCACCCGTGTTCAGGGCGACGGCACAAACGGTTCTCCCGTACAGTCTAAACCCATGCTCCACGGCGGCGATGCAGGTGTATCTTACTACACCGTAATTCCTACCTACATGGCTGACAAGGCTTTGTACATTATCGACTTTTTAGGCAAAAAACTCGAACACTTCGACGAATTCTACGGCGGCCGTGAAGGTACGCACTGGAACCCTGTTGCAACTCCGGAAGGCGCTAAAGATTACTACGAAGACGGTGATTACAGCTATCAACCTTATGAAACCTACGCCGGTGCGGATTCCATAATTTACCTCCGTCCCTACAGTTACACTTATAGAGTAGGCGAAGCTAAAGCCGACGGAAGTTATGAAACCAAGACCGTAAGTGGCGGTGGCAAATGGGTACAGCTTACCGCAAGATATCTTGATCATATCGTGGAAAACTCTCAGTACTGCAACGGTACGAACCGTGTTTCCGCGAACGTATTATTCCACTTAAGAGAAACCGGTTACGATGCATGGCAGGTAACCGTTCCTATGGACGACTCGGTTATCACCAATCCTATGACGATGACTCCTCCTCATAAACACTGGTCAGTTGTTTCGATTTTGTCAAGAACTTTGGCAAAACGTGGCGTAAGCCAGGCAATCGTATCCACCGATCCCGCAGGTTCTTTGGATATTACCCGTGCCGCAATGTGGAAGAGATCGGTTACAGGAACCGATGGTAACGTATACTATTACTGGTCTGAAGATATTGAAAACGAAATGACCAATTGGTACGTAAACACTAAACTCAAATGGGAATAATTTGCTGATTTTTCCGTTTTTGCTTCTCACCCTTACCCCGTAACTTCGGGGTAAGGGCAAGTAAAAGCGGTCAGCTTAGGAGAAAATGATGAAAAACACAAAAATCCTTACAGAAGAAGAAACTTCTAAAAAATCCTCCGAAATCGGCGGTAAAAAAGGATATTGGAAAACTCAGGGAAAAAGGTTAATAAAGCATCGCCATTTACTTCCGTTTCTTATTCCGGCTGCTTTATTTACCTTAATTTTTTCGTACATACCTATTCTTGGCGTATCTTTCGCCTTTAAAGACGGGTTTAACCTTATGAGAGGGGACGTTTTGTGGAACCTTTCGCACTTCGGTTGGACCTTCCGTAACTTTGTCAGTATTTTCTATTCGGATAAATTTTTTAAAGCGCTCGGTAACACTTTGCTTATCAACGTGTTAAAACTTGTAATATGTTTTCCGCTTTCCATAATTTTGGCTTTGCAGCTTGCCGAACTTAAAAATCAGGGGCTTGCAAAGGTTATACTTATAATCGTCTGTATCCCTAACTTCCTGTCCTGGGTTATCGTTATAAGTATTTGGAACGGCGTTCTGCACCCCGATACCGGCTTTATCGGAAGATTATTTTTCCAGGACCGTGTCGTTATGGGTGAAGATAATCTGTTCAAATTCTTCGTTATCATTTTGAATATTTGGAAGGGTATAGGCTGGGGTTCTATTATTTATTACGCCGCTATAACCTCTATAGATAAATCTTATTATGAAGCCGCAACTATCGACGGCGCAAACAAACTTCAAAAAGCATGGAGGCTTACCATACCCGCAATTATGCCGACGATAGCGCTAATGCTCGTAATGCAATTCAGCGGTATGATGGCTGCAGGTTTTGAGCAAATTTACACGATGATGCGTGCAAACCCCAATTTGGAGGACACGCAGATAACCATCGACACGTACATTTACGATATTTCCGTCGTTCACCGTACGGACATTCCTTTTGCAACGGCATTGGGCGTCTTTAACGGACTCGTTGCACTTTTGCTTATGGTTGTAGGTAACAAAATTACAACCAAAACGCTGCACCGCAGCTTGTGGTAAGGAGGAATTTATATGGAAACCGAACTCACTTCCAATATAACAGAAACGGGTTACATTCCCGATCTTAAACCTAAAAGAAAAAACAAAGTCAGAGAGGGTATTTTAGACAGATCTTTGGGCGTTTTAAACATTGCGTTTTTGTTTGCACTCGTCCTTATAGTAGTCGTTCCTTTGCTTTCTTACTTCTCGCTTGCTTTTTCCGATCCTTACTTTAACGACGAAATCACACTTTTCCCGACCCATCTATCTATGAAAGCTTTCGAGTATATTTTGGTAGGCGGTCAGGCAAAAATTTTCTGGCGTTCATTCTTTAACTCGGTTATAATTACCGTGGTTGTAACCATAGTTTCCAATTTGGTAGAGGCTTTGGCGGCTTACCCGCTGTCTAAACCGGATTGTCCTTTCCGCGGCGGCATAATGATGTACTTTATCATCACCATGCTTTTCTCGGCAGGTATCATTCCTTGCTACCTTTTAATGCACCAAATGAAGCTTATAAACACCATTTGGTCGGTTATACTTATTTCAATAAGTAACGTTGGCAACCTTTTACTTTTCAAAACCTTCTTCGAAGGGGTTTCAATGGATATTCAGGAAGCCGCAAAAATCGACGGCGCTTCCGATCTTCAGATGTTCTTCCGTATCATGGTACCTATGGCTTTGCCGGTATTCGGCAGTTGCTGTTTCTTCACCATAGTAGGTATGTGGAACGGCTACGGCGCAGCAATGATGTTTATCGAATCTTCCGCTGAAGATTCCTTGCCTTTGGCTTATTACATTTACTTATTGTTGGGTCAAGCTTCTTTGGATAAGACCGACAGTTACGTCATGATGGCGTCGAAAAACATTGAAGCGGCCGCAATGCTTTTAAGTATTATCCCCATTATCTGCATTTACCCCTTCGTTATAAGATACATCAAAGGCGGATTACAGATTGGTTCCGTCAAAGGTTGATTTATGAAAAAAATATTGATGGTTCCGTTGGATGAAAGACCTTGTAATTACGGATTCCCCGCAATTATGCCAAAGGCAGGGTATGAGGTCGTTATGCCGCCAAAAGAGTTTATGGGACTGAAAAAACGCCCCGCCGACGCTCAAAAAATCGCCGATTGGCTGATAAAAAACGTCGACAGTTGCGACCTTTTGATTCTTTCAATGGATACTTTAATCTATGGCGGACTTATTCCGTCGAGGTTACATCACGACGCAGTATCCCTTCTCAATAAGCGAGGGGATATTGTATATACTCTTAAAAAACTACGCCCATCCCTTAAAATTTTCGCATTTCAAACCATTATGCGCTGTCCGTTTTACTCCCTTTCAGACGAGGAACCGGACTATTACGCGGACTTTGGCTCTGAAATTCATAAGTATGGCAGATACACTCACAAACAAAAACTCGGCATAATTTCCGAAGAGGAAAAATCCGACTTAGAGCGTATCTCCGCACTTATCCCAAAGGAGGTACTTTCCGACTTTGAAGAAAGGCGAAAGGTAAATATCGAAGTGCTTTTTAACACCCTTAAAATGTTTAAGGACGGCGCTATAGACGGCTTTGTCATTCCGCAGGACGACAGTGCGCCATACGGCTACACTTCTATGGACCAGGAGGTTGTCCGTGCCTTCTTAAAGGAAAACGGACTTACCTTAAAAGTTCCCGTGTATCCTGCGGCTGACGATACAGGGCTCACAATGCTCAACCGTGCGGTAAACGAATGTTGCGGCTCGCCTAAGGTATATTGCTACTACGCTTCTTCAAAGGGCGCAACGGTTATTCCGTCTTTCGAGGACAGAATAATCGACGCAACCGTTAAAAATCAGATTATTTCCGCAGGAATGACCCGCGTTTACAGCCTTAATGAGGCAGATATTCTGCTTGCCGTAAATATCGGCGGGGACATGCTTTATAACGCTAAGCCTGAGCAGATGACCATTCCTTACGATATCAACCGAAATCTTGCGGAATACATCACCCAAATAGAGTACGCTTTATCTCTCGGTAAAGTTGTTGCCGTGGCGGACGTAGCCTATCCCACAGGTGCGGATCACGAACTTATGGGACTTTTAAGGGACCAAGGACTACTTCTTAAAATTCACGCCTACGCAAGTTGGAACACGTCTTCCAACACCATCGGCACAGCACTTTGTCAGGCAGGCTTATATTTCCACGGCAAGGACCGTATCGGAAATATTAAATTCCTGCTCCACCGTTATTACGACGACGTCGGTTACTGTTCGCACACGCGCACGTTTATCGACGAAACCGCCGTGCCGGAAAACGGCTGCACGGTCTTTAAGCTCGACGGCGAAAACGGCAAATGCGTGGAATGCGCCCGCCGTGAACTTCTAAGGTATATGGCGGAGAATTATCCCGAACTAAGTAACTACGTTAAGGATATAAAAGTGTCCTCACCGTGGAACAGAACTTTCGAAATGGAGTTTATATTGGAAACTCAAAATTTATGAAACGAATAGATAATTTATTTACCGAATCCAAAGAGGGTTTTACCCTAGAACTTAATAAAGAATATCACGCAGTCTACGGACTCGGCGAAAAATTCGACAGCCCAAATCAAAAGGGCAAATTCGTCCGTGCTATGGTAAAGGAAAAGTGTTTTTATCAAGGTGAATTCACCTACCTATCCATGCCGTATTTTATGACGCCGGACGGCTTCGGCGTTTACGTCGACACCTATACCGAGGTAGACTTCGATTTTACAAAAGAGGACAAAATCACGATTTTCTGTCACAAGGGGACGGACGGCAAAACGCCCAAGGCCTACCTTTTGGAAGGCACCCCCAAGCAGATAATTTACGAATTCAGAAAACTTACTTCGATGCCCCGCATTTTCCCGAAATGGGTGTTGGGCGCCTGGATGAGTTCCAACCGTTGGAACTGCCAAAAAGACGTCGAAGAGCAGTTGAATCTTACAAAAACCCACGCATTTCCGCACAATGTTTTGGTTGTGGAACCGTGGAGCGATTTAACAACCCATTATCTTTTTAACGGCAGTACCATTCCGCCGAAGAAAGGGGACGAGCACGCAACTTTAAGCGAAGTCAATTTCGATAATTCCGAAAATTGGCCTGACGCACAGGGTTTAATCGACGAGCTTCATAATAATGGTATACGTCTTTTATTATGGGTGGTGCCAATCTATGCGCAGGGCATAAATATCGAAGGCAAAACCAACATCGATCAACTTTTAAGCGACAACAACTACGTTAAAGAAAGTTCGGAATGCGTTCTGAACGCCGACGGTACGCCGTACGAAATTCCGCACACCTGGTGCATAGAAAGCATGGTGCCGGATTTCACCGATCCCGTCGGTACAAAACATTGGTTCGACAGGTTTTCCTACCTTTTGGAAATGGGTATAGACGGCTTTAAGACCGACGGCGGAGAGTTTATTCACGACAAAACCGTAAAGTTTAAGGACGGCACTACGGGGCTTGAAGGGCAGAACGCTTACCCCGAACAATACACCAAAGCTTTTGCCGATTTCGTCGGCAAGGACAGAATAGTTTTCTCACGTGCGGGCGGGCAGAATTCTCCTTCCTTTTCCGTAATTTGGGCGGGCGATCAGGAATCCACTTGGTCTGAGTACCGCTCGGTTGTAAAAGCGGGAATTTCCGCAGGCGCGTCGGGCATAAACTGCTGGGGTTACGACATTTCAGGCTTCTCGGGATATCTTCCCACAGCCGAACTTTATTTGAGGGCAACCCAAACTGCGGCGTTTTTACCGATTATGCAGTGGCATAGCGACCCCGTTTCCAACAATCGTTGCGACTTTACGGGTGCCTGGAAAACAAACGACAGAAGCCCTTGGAACATTACAGCCTTCCACAAGGACGAGAAACTTCTCGACCTTTTGAGAATGCAGTTTAACCTTCACTACAACTTAATGCCGTATTTCTATGCTTTAATGCTTGAGTCCGCCAAAACGGGCGTAGCGTCTATAAGAGCGCTTGCTATAGAGTTTCCTTCCGATCAAGAAGGCTACGAAATAGACGACCAGTTTATGCTTGGTAAAGCCCTTATGGTAGCGCCTGTTTTAGAGGATTACGTAACGGAAAGAAAATTATATCTGCCCGAAGGCGTTTGGTACGATTTATTTACCGGCAAAAAGTATGAAGCAGGCTATATAACGGTGGAATTACAAAAAGACCACTGTCCGGTGTTCGTAAAGGAAAACACCTGCGTTCCGCTTAACCTGTCCGGCGGAAAACTCCGCTCCGACGTCGGTAACGGCTTGGACGCTTATAAGGAACTTACCTTCCTCGTATCGGGCAAGGGAAGTTACTGTTTTAAAGACGATTTAGGTAACGATATAACCGTTATTTGGGATGAAAACGGCGAAAAGGTTACCGAAAACGCCAAAAACCTTGAAGTTTATTTTTACAGAATAGATAAACTGTAATTAATAGATAAACTGTAATCAAAAATTTAAAAGGGGGATCTATGAAAAAACTTTTGTACTTATTAGCGCTCATTACCGCTTTCGTATGCGTTTTCTCGCTGTACGGCTGTGGCGGTTTGGGCAGTGGCAGTACGGGCAGCGACAAGCCACAAATCGAAAAGCCTTCCATTACGCTCAGCGAAACGGAAGTAACTTTGATTAAAGGGCAATCCGCCACAGTTTCCGTGCTTTCCGAAAAGAAACTCGATACTTTGAGTTTAAAATGGTCTTGCAGCGATCAAAAGGTTATATCCTTTAAAAAGGACGCCACAGATTTGATCGTTAAAGGCATGGCGGCAGGCGAGGCTACAATGACCCTTTCCATGTCCGGCAAAGAAATAGCAACCTTAAAGGTTACCGTAGTTGAAGCTGACCTTACGGTAAGGCTTCCCGAAGGTAAAATCGTACTTTCCGCAGGCGACGTTGCGACCGTAAAAGCGGTTTCGCTCATCGAAAACGGCGGCGACTTTATCTGGAGCGTTTCATGCGATTCCATTACCTTGGAATCTCAAGGTAATATTGCAAGAATCACCGTTTCCGAAACCTGTCCCAACGGAAGGTATGAGGCTCAGGTTACGCAAAACGATACCACTTGCAAATTTACGATTATAATAGGGAAATAAGGGGTGAAATTATGAAAAAAAATATTATAGCTTTATTTCTTGCCCTTGCGCTTATTTTGGCACCGGCGGTAACCTACACTGCTAACGCAAGATCGGTATTTTCCCAATATACGACCGCACGTACGGTTACAAGCGGATTAAACCTTCAACCTACGGCTATTTTGGAACCTGAAAATTACACGGACATTCCGTCGGGAACGCAGGTTCAGTCGTCCGGCATAACTTCCGTTCTTTTAACGCCCGACGCTGAAATGAACGTGGCTTTCGGCGATCAAACTTTGCCTTTTTCGGAAGTTTTCGACAGTAGGTTAAAAAGGTTGTTTATTCCTGTATTAAGACTTACCGCAGAAACCGTAGACCCCTTCATCAATATGATGAAGAACACTTATTATATCGCCGATATAGTGGTACTTTCTTCGGATATCGAAGTTTTGAAAAAGGTTCGTGAAGATTCCGTCGCGACTGTTGCAAACACCGTTTACGACTTAACAAGCGTAACCATTTCTCAAGACAGATACGCCACTTGGGAGTATATTGCGGAAGCAAATAGGATTCACACGAATATTCTGATGTTCGACGGTGCTGAAGAAAACCTTTCGATTGCCGCAGAATACCTTTCGGCAATGAGTAAGGTTTGCTGGGCTACAACCGATAGCGAAATTAACACCGTAAAAGCAATCGCAGACGGCTGTACCGGCGTTGTGGTTAAAAATGCTGCAGACTTCAGAAACGCCATGGCTTTCTTCTCAAGGAAAGGCTTTTCCAAAGCGCAGAACATTGCCGCACACAGGGGCATAACCGCTTACGCTAACGAAAACTCTTTAACGGCTGTATCCGCAGCGGTTTCCGAGGGTGCAACCCACGCAGAAATCGATATTCAGTTTACGCATGATAAAAACATAGTCGTAAGCCACGATTCCACTACGAACAGAACGACGGGCCAAAATACGGGTATAGAATCTACGACGGTTTCATTCCTTAAATCTTTGACTTTAAAGGATTACAGCCCAAAATACGAAGAATCCCTTCCTACTTTGGAAGAAGTTATAGATGCGGTTTCTAACTCCGATTTGATTCTTATAATCGAACTTAAACTCGAAGACGGAAGAACTCCGGTTGTTACCAAGGGCGCAATCGAAAAGTTCCTTGAAATAATGAGGGCTCATCCCGAAATGGACGGTAAATGGTTCTGTATAACATTCTTTAGACCCTATGCCGACAAAATGCGTGAATTAGCTCCTGAAATCCCCGTAGGATTTTTGGGTGCAGGCGCTTCCGGTTATGAAAACGACCAAGGTTTGAAAACCTGGGACGGCGAATGGAGCGGTATGTCCAATATCGCGTCGAAAATAGCCTTTATGCACAAGTTTGGTATGGTTTTGGACGAGTCTTATAGCGGTGAAACCAACAATACTGCGCAAGACTATCTCGCAAGGGGATATCTGCAGAACAGTTGGACCTTCGAAAATCTCGGCCACTTAAATTCCAAACTCAACATTGCAACTTCCAACGTTATGGAAAAGTGCGCAATGCTTATTAAAGAATTCACACCGACGTCTAATACTATTACCGAAGCCGAACTCACAAACGGCAGAGCTACGGTTATGACCGAAAATTATTGCGGTTGGCGTGAAGAAAGAACTTGTAACGTTATTACTGTTTCAAGAGAGGGCAACAAAGCACAGGTTTTACTGCACTACTCCGAAACGGTAGACGGCGTAAGTTACGGTTTATATAGTCAGCTTATGACTTATGAAATAATATAATTTTAAGGATGGACAAAAAATGAAAAAAATTCTTGCATCATTGTTGTGTTGTTTTTTGGCTTTGCCTATGTTTGCGTGCACGATTCTGCCTAACGACAGCGCAACAGGCGGTAGCAGTAGTTCAGGCGGTAATTCAGGAGGTAATCAAACAGTCGTGGGTAACGAAATAATTAAAGACGCAGAATCTTTGAATTTTGCATTTGGCTTAGATAAACAGATTAAAGACGAAGACAACGGATTTTCTTCCGCTTCCGATTTAAAGGGCGCAAGGTTTAACGTTAACGGTGATTACGTTGACACTTTCACAAAAGTAGAAAGGGCTAAAGATTCCAAACTCGAACTTTATAACAAAAATAACGTTCGTATAGTAAACCTTTCCGGTGGTGTAGCGTATACTCTTCCTGCAACCGAAATCGACGTTGACTACACGATAGCAAAATATCGTACCGTTATTTCTTTTGAAGACTCTATTTTAACTGCAAGCGTAGAATCCGGTAACCCTTACGGTAACCTTCCTACTCCTTGGGCAGTTTATGGCGATGAATGGCTTCTTCGCCATCTCATGAACAAAGATTATTACAAAAATCAAAATCTTACCCTTATAAAGGGAACGGATTGCCACTTCAGCACTTCCGCAAAAGAGCATGCTTACGGCGATACCACCGTTAAACCGGGCTTTGACGTATATCGTTTTGACGTTAAAATCGAAGATTCCGAACAAATAGAACGTCCTTACTATAACATCGCAGTCGTTCGTGAAGTAGATGACGAATTACACTTCAACCTTTTCGTAATGAAGTCTAAATCGAACAAATCCGAAGTTATGGACGCACTCGTTCAAAGCATGAAGCTTTTCAAAGCGCAGGGCGTTCAGAGAAACAAATTTAACGCAGGCGCAGCAATCGAAGATAAGCATTGGAATAGGGAAACACGTGATTATTTCCGTCAGATTTCCACTTCTAAGACTCTTAACTGGGGTGTATTCAGTTATTCTATAACAGGTTCGAGCGTCGATCCTTCCGAAGCAGAATATCAGAACAACTACAATAGCAGTAAGAGAATGAAAGACGGTATCGAAGAAGCTATGGGCTATAGATACGATATTTATCCTACTTATACTCATATAAGCTGGGGCGGAGTTCCTCACCGTTTCAACACGCCTATGTCCCTTGCCCTTGCAGGCGGTAACGGCGTAAATAATCAACCTGTATTGCAGTTTACCTATCAGTTTACCACAAACAACAATCTCGTTGCGCAGGAAGTAACTCCTATGTTTGATATTATTCGTGGTAAATACGACGATCATTTCAAACAACTTGCAGCCGACATTAAGGCATACGGTAAACCCATTTTGTTAAGATTAAACAACGAAATGAACACCGACTGGACCAGCTACTGCGGTATGATGACCCTTCTCGATCCCGATATCTTCGTTATGACCTGGCGTAGAATGTATGACATTTTCATGCAGGAAGGCGTAAACAACGTTATTTGGATTTGGAACCCGATCGCTACTTCTTGTCCTTATTCTTCTTGGGG